>JBAPUB010000144.1:0-5271 GCA_049282455.1 Actinomycetes bacterium | reverse complement strand
GCCCTGGATGGTGAACGGGGCGCCGGCCGCGACGACGCGTCCCTCGATGGGGCTGTCGATCGTGGTGTCGGGGGTGGTCGGGGCAGGGACGCTGTTGAAGTCGAAGAAGGCGACTCGGCCGGTTCGGACCCCGCCCTGAACCATTCCGTCACCGCCGGTGAAAAGACCACGCGGGGTCGCCAGCATCGCCTTGTTGCCCTGGAACGAGTTGGACTCGGGGTTCCACTCCAGCGCCGTCCCGGTCGCGGGGTCGAGCGCTCCGAGGTGCTCGCGGCGCACGACCTGGTCGCCGAGGCCGTAGCCGGACAGGCCCTGTCCCCAGCCGTACCCGACGTTGTCGAGGCCAGGCCACGGCTGGTTCGCCGTCGGTGACTCGTTCCAGTTGAAGTGCCCGCCGATGTAGACCGCCGTCTCGGTGATGGCCACCGAGTAGACGCTGTCGAAGCAGCGAGCGACCCACAGCGGCTGCACGTAGTCGTTACCTGCGATCGGGAAGGCCACAGCGGTGTCGCTGATCGGGGGAGCGTCGCCTCCAGATCCACTGCTGACCACGAAGTACTGGTCGTTCGGCGCGATGTCGCCGGCGTACACGCGCTGGACACCTCCGACCTTGGCCAGGTTGTCGTCCCAGAGGCGCGTGCGCCATGGAAGCAGGAGCTTGGTCTTCGTGTCGATCAGGGCCACCCCGAGCCGGTCCTGCCCCGCGACCTTGCGGGCTGTGTGGACGACGAGCAGCTTCGTCTCGTCGTGGGTGAGCTTGAGCTGCTGCACGGTCAGAACGCCGTCGACACCGATCCCACCGGAGAGCTGGTTGTCGAAGGTCATGTCGACCGCACCGGTCGACGCGTTGACGGCAGCCAGGCCGGTACGAAGCTGACCGTTGATCCGGGAGAACTTGCCACCGACGTACAGGGTGGTGTTCGTGGCGGCGAGGGCAGTGGCAGCGTTGTTCGTGCTTCCGGTGAAAGCGAAGCCAGCCACCGGCGCACCCGTGGTCAGGTTGAGGCTCGCGACCTTCTGCCGGGCGACCCCGTTGACCGTGCTGAAGGACCCGGCCACGAACAGCTTGGTGCCGTCGGGAGAAGCCTCGACGGCGTTGACACCGCCGTTGAACGTCGGGCGGAAGGTCGTGTCGATCAGGCCAGTGTCGAAGTTGTACGCCGCCAGTCCCGCCTGATTGATGGTCGTGGTGGTTCCTGTCGTGTTCGCGAGGGAGGTGAAGGTACCCGCGATGAACACCCGGTTGCCGACCACCGCGATGTCCCAGATCTCGCCATTGCTGATCCGGGGGGTGTTCTTCCGAGGCACGGCCGGTACGAGCTTGGTGTGACCGGGAACCGGCTGGACCATCGGTACCGCTGGGCCGATGAGGGCGGCCTGCGCGGCCGTCGTCACCAACGGAACAGCGAGGGCCACAGTGGCCATCGCGACGACGACGGAGATGGGGCTACGACGCAGGTGCATGGGTGGCCTTCCAAGCTGTTGGCGGTCGTGGTCGAGGCAGCGACCGTTGACCGTCGGTGTCCGCAGAGTCTCGCAGAGCGGGGGGCAGCAGACGTTGGAGGTCCGGGGAATCGCGCTGCGCGACTACTCAGCGGAACAGCCTTCGGCCATCAGGGTGACCTGGTGGGCTGGTCGACTCATCCGTTCGGAGGAGACCCGACCTCGGCAGTTTGGATGACGTGACGATGGAGGCTCCGGTGCAACGGGCGTTGCGGGGAGTCATGCGAGGCCACGGCCTCGCCATGGGACATCCTGCAGACATGCCCGAGAACATCGTCGCCGCCACCACCGACGAGGACTACCGAGCCTTCGGTGCCCTGGTGCGCGAGTACCTGGCGTGGCTTCAGGCCCGCTACGCCGACACAGCATGGTTCATCGACGCCGTGGCGAGCCACCAGGCGTTGGATGCCGAGCTGGAGGCACTGCCCGCGACCTACGGACCCCCGAAGGGCAAGGTCCTGCTCGCGGTGCTTGACGGACAGGTCAGCGGGGGAGTCGCCTACCGCGACCTCCACGACGGAACGTGTGAGATGAAACGTCTGTTCGTCCCCGACCGGTTCCGGGGCCGCGGTACTGGGCGGCTGCTGTGTGAGGCTCTCGTCGCATCTGCGAAGGCTGACGGCTTCGAGATGATGCGCCTGGACACCGGCTACCAGAACACGGAAGCCATGGTGATGTACGAGTCGATGGGGTTTCGCAGCTGCGCGCCGTACCACGACTACCCGGCCGAGCTGGTGCCCCATCTTCGTTTCATGCAGCTGTCGTTGGTCGCCGGCCCCACCACTCCGATCGAGGCATGAGCGGGCTAACGTCGAGTCATGGCAGCCCAGCGGCGGTGGAGCGAGCTCAGCAGGACGCAACAGACAAGGATCGTCGTCCTGGGCACGGTGGAGGTGATCCTCACGGCAGTGGCCCTGGTCGACCTGGCCAGGCGCCCGGCCGAGCAGGTACGGGGACGCAAGGCGCTTTGGGCCATGGGTGTGTTCGTCCAGCCCGTGGGACCGGTCGCCTACCTGGTGCTGGGTCGGCGACGCGCCGTCCGCTGAAACGGTGTCGATCGTGACCACGAGCTCGACCACCGGCGGCGGCGGGCCACTGCCTGCGGCTGGATTGTTGCCATGAAACGCACATCCCGTGATTCGGCGGTCACGAGGAGTCATCGGTACTGCCGGGGTCTCGTGCCGCACCCCACCCTTGTGCTAGACCGAGGCCCGCGACAGCCGTTCGTCGAAGGAGTGACCATGCGCCGTGTCCTGCTGATCCTTGCTCCATTGCTCCTGGCTGGGACGGGAGTCGCGGCTGCGGCGGGCTACACCCCAGGTGTGATTGTCCCTGCGAGTCCGCTCGTGAGTCCGCTTGCGAGCTGCACGATCCTCGACACCGGCCCTGGGGTGAAGTACCTCAACACCGAGGTCGAGCCTTCGCTGGCCATCAACCCCACCCGCTCGTCGAACGTGGTGGGCTCGTGGCAGCAGGATCGATGGTCCAGCGGCGCGGCCGCGGGAGCAGGCTTCGGGGTGAGCTTCGATGGCGGGGCGTCCTTCACCGACGGTTTCATCCCCGGCCTGACCAAGTGCTCCGATGGCACGGACTTCTCCAGAGCGAGCGACCCATGGCTGACCTTCGCCCCTGACGGCACGCTGTACCAGATGTCGCTCGTGGAGACGAAGCTTGCCTCTGGGGGCAACACCCCGACCGGGATGTCGGTGAGCCGTTCGCCGGATGGCGGGCTGAGCTGGGAGCCGCCGACCTTCATCGCCTACGACACCGACACCTCACTGTTCAACGACAAGAACTCGATCACGGCCGACCCGACGAACGCGAACTACGTCTACGCGATCTGGGACCGGCTCGACTCGCCGCCGGGCAAGGGATCGCTGAAGAGCTCCGAGAACACCTCGGGCTACCGCGGTCCGACACTGCTGGCTCGCACCACGGACGGCGGTGACACCTGGGGGCCGGCGCGGATCATCTTCAACCTCGGCACTCACAACCAGACGATCGGCAACCAGATCGTGGTCCTGCCCGACGGCACACTGGTGAACCTGTTCGACCTGATCCGCAACGACAGCAAGGGGAAGATTCGCGGCTACAACGTGGCGGTCATCCGGTCGAGCGACAAGGGTGTCACCTGGGACACCAGCGCCACCGTGGTTTCGGACCTACAGTTCGTCCAGGTCCGCGACCCTGACACCGGAGCACTCGTGCGCACTGGCGACATCATTCCGGAGGTCGCCGTCGACCGGACCACGGGCAACTTGTACGCCGTGTGGCAGGACGGCCGCTGGTCGGGTGGAACGCACGCCAACATCGCGTTCTCGCAGTCGACCGACGGCGGGCTCCACTGGAGCACTCCCGTCAAGATCGACGGTGCGCCGACGGGTGTCGATGCCTTCACGCCGAGTATCGCGGTCGCTGCCGACGGGACGGTCGGGGTCGCCTACTACGACTTCCGGGACAACACTTCGGCGGCTGGCCTGCCAACCAGCTACTGGTTCACGTCGTGCACCTCGAGCTGCACGTCGTCGAACAGCTGGCTGGAGACCCACGTCGACGGACCGTTCAACATGGAGAACGCTCCCGTGGCCCGTGGCTACTTCCTGGGCGACTACGAGGGGATCGCCACAGCAGGGAACGACTTCGGTCTTCTCTACGCACGTAGCGGAAGCTCGGCCAACACCTCAGACGTCGTCTACACCCGACTGGCGCCCTAGTCCCTCACGCTACGCCCGCGACCGGTGGTCACGAAGACGCGTAGGGTCGAGGCTCCTGATTGTCGATTCGGGTGGTGCCCGTTCGTTGAGCAGGTGAAGAGGCGGCCTCGTCTCGACACGCGCACTGCTGGAGGTTCTGATGGCTCGTCGTGAACAGGTTGTCTCGTCGGTGCAGATCAACCGTCCGCCCGGCGAGGTGTTCGCCTACCTCACTGATGTGGCGCGTCACGCCGAGTGGTCTCCGAAGGGATACCGGGTGGAAGGGATCGCTCCCGGTGAGCACGTGGCCCAGGGCTCTCGATTCGTCAGCTACGGGTGGCTGCCCAACGACAAGGACCACCGCAACGAGGTCGAGGCCACCGAGGTCCTTGCACCGAGCCGCCTCGTGCTCACGAGCACCGAACCCGGTGGGGAGCAGTTCGTCAACACGTTCAGCCTCAGCGGGTCGGGTGCGGGGACAACCGTCGAGCGGGTGATGGACATGCCACGACCTGGTGGCGCCGTCGGTGTGGTGTTCCCCCTGATCGCGAAGTTCCTGGTCAAGCCTGATGTCACCAAGGGGTTGGGCAAGCTCAAAGTGGCGGCGGAAGCAAGCGGCAGCGAGAAGTGAGCTCGCTGTAACTGAGCTCGTCGGCGACGCTCAGGCAGCGTCGACGTGGACTCGGCCGGTGACGATGAGCGTGACTCCCTCGATCAGCGCCTGGACACCAAGAAGGATGCCGAGCAGGGCAAACGACGCGGTCGCCAGGTTGAACAGCACAATCAGGCCGAGAACGACGGAGACCAGGCCACCGATGATGAGAACCCAGCGAGCCTGCGGGTAGTCGTTGGCGGCGGCCAGCCGCGAGATCCCTCCGACGAGGAAGATCGCCCCAGCCACCAGAGTCAGGACCACCGCGGTGGCCGCGGTGTTGCGCAAGATGACCACGCCCAGCACCAGCATCAGGCCGGATCCGAGGGCAGCGGACCAGAAGCCGCTCTTGTTCATCCGGAAGAGCGCGGCCACCAGACCGACGAGGCCGCTGATGACGGCCATCCAGCCCAGGAACTTGAC
>JBAPUB010000143.1:0-14222 GCA_049282455.1 Actinomycetes bacterium | reverse complement strand
GTCTTCAGGAGGCCGTTGAACATACGCGGCTGGGTGAACTGACCTTTGTTGCCGCAGCTCGGGCAGTTGACCTCCGCCAGCGACTCCGGAGGGCGCTTGTGTTTGGCCTCGAAGCTTTCCTCCAGCTGGTCGGACCGGAACCGCTTGTGGCACGACGTGCACTCGGTGAGCGGGTCGACGAACGCCTCGACGTGGCCGGACGCCGCCCAGACCTCAGGAGCCAGGATCACCGAGGTGTCGACACCCACGACGTCGTCTCGCTCGCGAACGACCGACTGCCACCACTGGCGCTTGACGTTGTCCTTCATCTCCACACCGAGCGGTCCGTAGTCCCAGGCCGCCCGCTGGCCGCCGTAGATCTCGCTGGAGGGGAAGACGAACCCGCGTCGTTTGCACAAGGAGACGACGTTGTCGATCAGGTCGGCGGCCACGGTGGGGTGCTCCTCGCTCCGCCCGGCTGGGTGCCGGAGGGGTATTGGCGTGAGCGGTCAGGCTACCCGGCGAGGTCGGAGGTAGCGTCGACCGACCCCGTCGCATCACGGCGGTGCAGGACCTCGAACGCGGTGGGCTCGTCGACCGCGCGCGAGAGCAGTGGGACGACGCCGACCTTGACGTCGTACGACGACAAGGCCCGCCGGTACGCCCCCACCGACGCCCACCGGAGCAGGAGCACCCACAGCCCGGCGTCGTCGACGGCTCGGGCCAGGGACGCGTCGACGAAACCGTCGTGCTGGGAGAGCGCCTCGACGGCTTCAGCCGCCTGGTCTCGAAACGTCGTGTCGGCGCCGCTCACGCGGTAGCGGGTGACCACCTGCAGCATGCCCTGGGGCCCCTTCCTCGGCGATGGGAGAAGATGTGGGCACACGTTATCGGCGACCCCGCCATCGACCGTTCGGAGACTTCGTGGCCAAGCCCCCGCCGCGCGACAGAAGGCCCGAGCAGCAGCGCACGCCCGCTCCGGCCGACGCCACGGCCTTTCAGCGGTGGAGCGCGCCCTTGCTCGTCCGGCTCACCGCCATGCCCCGCTGGTCCTTCGTCATCGTGCTGGCGGTGGTCACCTTCGCCGGCCTGATGCTCGACGGCATCCTGGGCGGGCTTCTCCTCCTGCTCCTTGCCGCCCTGCTGGCCTGGTTGGCTGCGCTCGGATGGCCGACCTACAACGTCGCGGCCCGGCTGCTGCGGGTTGTCGTCGTGGCCCTGGTGCTCTACGTGGCGGCGTCCAAGCTGTTCGGGTTCGGCCAGTGACGGGGCGCTCATGACCTCCGCGCCGACTCCCCCTCCTCGGTCCGGCCCGCGGCCCCGCTGGTTCACCGACCTGGATCCGGGGCACTCCCACGCCTACGTGACTCGGTTCCGACAGATGGCCACCGAGGGGGCCGACCTGGTCGGCGAGGCGCGGCTCGTCGACGCCCTGGTTCCCCCCGGCTCGCGCGTCCTGGACGCCGGGTGCGGTCCTGGACGGGTCGGGGCCGAGCTGCACCGTCGCGGTCACCGCGTCGTGGGCGTCGACGCCGACTCCGTGCTGATCGCCGCGGCGTGCGGGGACCACCTTGGCCCGACCTGGCTGCACGCGGACCTGTCCACCCTGGACCTCGCCGCGCATGGGGTGGTCGACCCGTTCGACGCCGTCGTCTGCGCTGGGAACGTCATGCCCTACCTCGCCCCGGGCACCGAACGCGACGTGCTCGCCCGGCTCGCCGAGCACGTCCGGCCGGACGCCGTCGCAGTCTTCGGGTTCGGGGTGGACCGGGGGTACCCGCTGGACACCTTCGACACCGACCTGGCCGCCACGGGGTGGCAGCTGGAGCACCGATTCGCCACCTGGGACCTGCGGCCCTGGGAGGACGCCGGCGACTTCGCGGTCAGCATCGTGCGCTGGTCCTGAAACGAACTTGACAATCGTTTTCATTTCTACTGCACTGGGCTCATGGCCCGACCCGGTTCCGTCCTGCGAGGGATCCTCGTGCTCGGTGCCGGGCTGGTGGCCCTGACCGCCTGCGGAGCGACCCCACCCGCCGACGCATCGGCGTCCGATGGCCAGCGACTCGACGTGCTGGCCTCCTTCTACCCCCTGCAGTTCGCCGCCCAACGGGTCGGTGGCGACCGAGTCACCGTCGACAACCTGACCAAACCGGGGGCCGAGCCCCACGACCTCGAGCTGGCACCCCAGGACGTCGCCGCCGTGGCCAGGGCTGGCCTGGTCGTCTACCTCTCGGGCTTCCAGCCTGCCGTCGACGACGCCGTTGTGCAGTCCGACACCAACCGCGCCTTCGACGTGGCCTCGGTGGCGAACCTCGACCGTCCGGGCGACCCGCACTTCTGGCTCGACCCGACCCGGCTGGCCGACGTCGGTGACGCGATCGCCCAACGGCTCACCACGGTCGACCCGGCCGGCGCGGCCACCTACCGGGCCAACGCCACGACCTTGCGTCACGACCTCCAGCGACTCGACCGGGAGTTCGCCCGTGGGCTGCGCTCCTGTCGCAGCAGGGACATCGTCACGTCCCACGAGGCGTTCGGCTACCTGGCCCAGCGCTACGACTTGCAGCAGGTGGGCATCGCCGGCATGAGCCCCGACACCGAGCCGACCGCCTCCGACCTTGCCGACGTCACGGCCTACGTGAAGGCCCACAACGTCACCACGATCTACTACGAGACCCTGGTCAGTCCCACCATCGCCGAGACGGTCGCTCGCGAGACCGGAGCCCAGGTTGCCGTGCTCGACCCGATCGAGGGACTGGCACCGGGAACGTCCGACAGCAACTATCTGACGGTGATGCGCGACAACTTGGTGAGTCTGCGAGCAGGGCTCGGCTGCCGATGAGCACGCCTGTCCTTCGACTCGAAGGTGTCTCGGTCGGCTATGGCGGGGCTCCAGTCGTGCGTGACGTCGACCTGACGGTCTCGCCGGGCGAGTTCGTGGTCCTCCTCGGCGAGAACGGGTCGGGCAAGTCGACGCTGGTCCGGGGACTTCTCGGGCTGGCGCCGGCCGTCACGGGCACGATCGAGCTGTTCGGACGCAAGGCGACCGCCCTCGAGCGACGACGGGTCGGCTACGTGCCGCAGCGCACCACCGTCGCCGGCGGGGTCCCCACCTCGGTGCGTGAGGTCGTGGCGTCGGGACGGGTCGCGCAGCGACGCTGGTTCACGCCCACCCGCACGAAGGACCGCTCCGCCGTCGATGCAGCACTGGCCAGTGTCCGCCTGGCCGACCGCGCAGCCGACCCTCTGGCCCAGCTTTCTGGCGGCCAGCAGCGACGCACGCTCATCGCCCGGGCCCTCGCCGGCGATCCAGAGCTGTTGGTCATGGACGAACCAATGGCCGGGGTCGACGCCACCAACGTCGAGCTGTTCGCCCACGTCGTCCAACGCTGGAAGGAGAGTGGGCTGACCCTGCTCATGGTGGCCCACGGCACCGGACCGCTCCGCGCACTGGTCGACCGTGCCGTCATCATGCGACGCGGCGTCGTCGTCTACGACGGCGAACTCGCAGGAGACATCGTCGCCGAGTACGACGACCACGTCGTGGAGGACCACCTCGATGCCGAGCCCCTTCGCCTCGGCGCTCCGGACGAACCGAAGCTGGCCTGACATGGACCTGCTGCAGTACGCCTTCATGCAGCGAGCGTTGCTCGCCGCTCTTCTCGTCGGCGTCGCCGCGCCATCCGTGGGTGTGTACCTCGTGCAGCGACGCCTGTCTTTGGTCGGCGACGGCATGGGCCACATCGCCCTCACCGGAGTCGCCGTGGGAATCCTGACCGGGACAGCACCGGTCTTCACCGCCCTCATCGCTGCCGTTCTCGGTGCGGTGGTGATCGAGGTCGTGCGCCTACGCGGACGTACCAGCGGCGACGTTGCACTCGCGATCCTGTTCTACGGCGGGATCGCCGGTGGCGTGGTTCTGGTTGGTCTTTCCCCCAACGGGAGTGCAGCCACCTTGAACACCTACCTGTTCGGGTCGATCACGACCACCACGCCGCTGGACGTCGTCGTCTTCGCGCTGCTCACGGTGGCTGTGCTCACGGTGACCCTCGGCCTGGCCCCCCAGCTGTTCACCGCCAGCAACGACGAGGAGTTCGCCCTGGCGGCCGGACTTCCCGTCGCACGCCTCAACATCCTGCTGGCCATCGTTGTGGCCACGACCACCGTGCTGTCGATGCGCGTCGTGGGGCTTCTGCTGTTCAGCGCCCTGATGATCGTGCCCACAGCGACTGCTCAGCTGCTGGCGCGAAGCTTCCGCGGCACCCTGGCGCTGGCGATGGCGATCGGTGTCGTCGTGTCGGTCACCGGCGTCGTGGTGTCATTCGTCGCGAACACCCCGTCCGGGGGCACGATCGTGCTCTTGGCCATCGCTGTCTTCGCCATCACCGTGACGGGTACCGCGGTCATGCGCCGCACCAGCCGCAGACGACACTCCCCCACCGAGGACCATCCGCACGAGCACGGTCCCGGGTGCGGGCACGAGGCCGTCAGCCACGAGGGTCACGTCGACTACGTGCACGGTGAGCACCGACACGCAGCTCACGGCGCCCACTACGACGAGCACTAGGAGCTACGAGAGTGAGCACCTACCGAGCCACGCGACAGCGCACCGCGGTCGCCACCGTCCTGGACGAGCTCGACGGGTTCCGGAGTGCGCAGGAGGTCCACGCCCTTCTGCGCGACCGCGGTGAGTCCGTCGGGCTCACGACCGTGTACCGGGCCCTGCAGGCCATGGCCGACGGCCACGAGCTCGACGTCCTGCGCACCGACGACGGCGAGACCGTCTATCGGCGATGCGGTTCGACGCACCACCATCACCTGGTGTGCCGTGAGTGCGGTCGCACGGTCGAGGTCGAGGGTCCGACCGTCGAACGCTGGGCGGTACAAGTCGCGCAGAGCCACGGGTTCTCCGACGTGACCCACACCGTCGAGGTGTTCGGCCGCTGTCGCGCATGCTCCGACGGCTGACCAGCGGGTCAGACTGCCCTCTCAGCGAGGCTCAGCGTCTGGCGCGGCACCGCCGTAGCGACGGTCACGCGAGGCGTACTGCTGCACCGCCCACCACAGGTGCCGACGGTCGACGTCGGGCCACAGTGCGTCGAGGAAGACCAGCTCCGCATAGGCGGACTGCCAGAGCATGAAGTTGCTGATCCGCTGCTCGCCGCTGCTGCGTAGGAAGAGGTCGACGTCGGGCAGGTCGGGCTCGTCGAGGTAGCGCGCGAACGTACGCTCGTCGAGCTTGTCCGGCTTCAGCTGGCCATCCTGGGCCAGCCGGGCGACCGCAGCCGCCGCATCGACGATCTCCGCCCGGCCCCCGTAGTTGACGCACATCGTCAAGGTCAGGACGTCGTTGCCCCGCGTCATCTGCTCCGCCGCTTCGAGCTCGGCGACGACCGACTTCCAAAGCCGCGTCCTACGCCCCGCCCAGCGGACCCGCACTCCCATCGCGTCCATCTCGTCACGGCGTCGGCGGATCACGTCACGGTTGAACCCCATGAGGAACTTGACCTCGTCAGGTGAGCGCCGCCAGTTCTCCGTGGAGAAGGCATAGGCAGACAGGTACTTCACGCCGATCTCGATCGCGCCCTCGACGACGTCGAACAGGGCTGCCTCACCGGCCTCGTGCCCTGCCGTTCGTGGCAGGTTGCGCTGGTTGGCCCATCGACCGTTGCCGTCCATCACCACCGCGACGTGTCGTGGCACCAGGTCCGCCGCGACGTCAGGCGGCCGAATGCCGCTCGGATGCGGTGTGGGAGCCCGGACAGACTTGTCCCGGCTCACGTCCGCTCCACCAGCCGCAAGGAGCGAAGACCGCGCTCGAGATGCCACTGCAGGTAGGCCGCGGTGAGCCCACTGCCCTCGCGACGGAACCGCTGGTCGCAGGCATCGGCGACGACCCAGTCGCCACTGAGCAGCGCAGCCAGGAACTCCAGGGTCTGCGGCGACACCGTGACCGAACCCGCAGGTCGGCAGTCGGTACACACCGACCCCCCGGCCTGCACCGAGAAGAACCGATGCGGGCCCGGCACTCCACACCGAGCGCACTCGGCGAAGTTCGGCGCATACCCGGCAATGGCCAGCGCGCGGAGCAAGAACGCGTCCAGCACCGACCCGGGGTCGTGGTCACCGGAGGCTAGCGACCGTAGACCTCCCACCAGCAGGAGGTACAGCTGCGTCGACGGCTCACGTTCGGCGTCGGTGAGCCGCTCAGCCGTCTCGAGCATGGCCGTGCCGGACGTGTAGGCGGCGTAGTCGGCGGCCAGGGACGTCGTGTGGACGTCCAACGTCTCCACCTGCGTGACGACGTCGAGGGTGCGGCCTTCGTAGAGCTGGATGTCCACGTGGGCGAACGGCTCGAGGCGGGAGCCGAACTTCGACTTGGTGCGGCGCACCCCCTTGCCCACGGCACGGACGCGGCCGTGGTGGCGGGTGAGCAGCGTGATGATCCGGTCCGCCTCACCGAGCTTCTGGGTTCGCAGGACGACCGCTTCGTCTCGGTAGAGGCTCATCGCCCGCTCACCCGCCACTGGCCACATCTGCTCACCAGGGCATTGTCCCCTGCGGGCCCGACGCGATGGGCCAGGATGGGGTGATGACACGCGACGTCCACCCCCGGCTGCTCCACCGCATCGAGCAGTACCTGGACGCGGTACCACGGTCCTCTGCCACGGCCGAGACGTTCGGGCCCTTCACGATCTTCGTCGCAGAGGTCGGCTGGCCCTTCTACGCGCGCCCCACACTGGACGCAACCGATCCCATCGCCGCCGTCGACGTGACCGCCGTCATCGATCGCCAGCGCGACCTCGGCATGGCCCCCTCCATCGAGTGGGTCGCCGAGACGAGCCCGGACCTTTCGACGGCAGCCCGAGATGCCGGGCTCGAGCTCCTCACGCACCCCCTGCTGGTGCACCACGACCCTCTGGCCGTTCCCGTGCCCGACGGCGTCCGGATCCGCCGACTCGAGGCTGACGACGACGCCGTGACCGGATCGCGGGTCGTGGCCGGTCTCGGATTCGCCACGCCGGGGACCGAACGGGGCAGCGCCGGTCCCGCCGAGCGCGACGAGGCGCTGCGCGGGCGATCGAGCTCAGACGACGCCTACCTGCGCGCCCGGGTCGCTGACGGCCGCACCGTGGTCGTGGTGGCCGAGGACGAGCACGGCGTGCTCGCGACCGGGTCGCACCAGCCGGTCGACGACGTGACCGAGATCGTGGGCGTGGCAACCCTGCCCGACCACCGCCGTCGCGGACTCGGTGCGGCGATCGCTGACACCCTCGTCGCCGACGCGGTACGGCGCGGGGTGCAAGTGGTGTTCCTGTCAGCCGGGAGCGACGATGTCGCAAGGGTCTACGAGCGGGTCGGCTTCACCCGGATCGGCACGGCCCACGTAGCCTCACCGGTCAGCGGCGTGACGCACGGTTGACGGCACTGACGACAGCCTTCAGCGACGCCGTCACGATGTTCGGGTCGACGCCGACTCCCCAGTAGACCTGTCCCCCGATCGCGCACTCCAGGTAGGCAGCCGCCTTCGCATCGCCGCCTGAGCTCATCGCATGTTCTGCGTAGTCGAGGACCCGCACGTCGTAGCCGATGTCGGAGAGCGCGACCACGAACGCTGCGATCGGACCGTTGCCGTGACCCTCGAGCTCACGTCGCTCCCCGTCGACGTACAGACCGACGCGGAGGGCGTCCTTCTCACCAGACGCCGAGGACGTGTGAACGGCATTGAGCTGAAGAGGCCGCGTGGGCGCGAGGTACTCGTCCTCGAAGCTGCGCCACATCTGCTCGGGTGTCACCTCGCCGCCCTCGGCGTCGGTGCGCGCCTGAACCACCTGGCTGAACTCGATCTGCAGCCTCCGGGGAAGCTCGAGCTGGTGCTCGCTCTTCATCACATAGGCGACCCCGCCCTTGCCGGACTGGCTGTTCACCCGGATCACGGCCTCGTAGGTGCGACCGACGTCCTTGGGGTCGATGGGCAGGTACGGCACCGCCCAGGGGATGTCGTCCACGGTCCTGCCGGCCGCGCTGGCGTCGGCGGCGAGGGCGTCGAACCCCTTGTTGATGGCGTCCTGGTGCGAGCCGGAGAAGGCTGTGAACACGAGGTCGCCGCCATACGGGTGCCGTGGATGCACGGGCAGCTGGTTGGCGTACTCGGCCACCCGGCGGATCTCATCGATGTCGGAGAAGTCGAGCTCGGGGTCGATGCCCTGGCTGAACAGGTTCATGCCCAGCGTGACGATGCACACGTTGCCGGTGCGCTCGCCGTTGCCGAACAGCGTGCCCTCGATGCGGTCAGCGCCGGCGAGGTACCCCAGCTCCGCGGCAGCCACTGCAGTTCCCCGGTCGTTGTGCGGGTGCAGTGACAAGACGATGCCGTCGCGGTGCGAGAGGTTGCGGTGCATCCACTCGATCTGGTCTGCGTACACGTTGGGGGTGGACATCTCGACCGTGGCCGGCAGGTTGACGATCACCTTGCGGTCCGGCGCGATCTCGAAGACGTCGTTCACGGCGTCGCACACCTCGACGGCGAAGTCGAGCTCGGTGCCAGTGAAGGACTCCGGCGAGTACTCGTAGCGAACGTGGGTTCCCGGAACGGTCTCCTCGAACTTGCGGCACAGTCGAGCACCCTGCACGGCGATGTCCTTGATGCCGTCGCGGTCGGCTCCGAACACGACCCGGCGCTGCAGCGTGGAGGTTGAGTTGTACAGGTGCACGATGGCCTGGTCGGCTCCGCGGATCGACTCGTAGGTTCGCTCGATCAGGTGCTCGCGGGCCTGGGTCAGGACCTGGATGGTGACGTCGTCGGGGATGAGGTCGTTCTCCACGAGGTCGCGGACGAAGTCAAAGTCGGTCTGGGACGCCGACGGGAAGCCGACCTCGATCTCCTTGAAGCCCATCCGGACCAGCTGGTCGAACATGGTCCGCTTGCGGGCGGGGCTCATCGGGTCGATCAGGGCCTGGTTACCGTCGCGCAGGTCGACCGAGCACCACAGCGGAGCCTGGGTCATCACCGCGCTGGGCCACGAACGGTCAGCCAGCTGGACGGGGGGGAACGCGGCGTACTTGCGGATTCGCATGCCGCTGGGCTGCTGGGGGTCTGGCATCTGGGCTCCTCGGGTCGCTGCTCTCAGCTGGGGCGACCGGTACGACGAGGACCCGCGGCGAGGAAACCGGTCGGGCTAGGCCTCGCCGCGGCTGCGAAGGAGCAGAGCCGCGAACACCCGAGAATGGTAACCCACCGGCGAGTCCCCCGAGCCCACCGGTGCCCTCCCGTTACCGTCGATCAGCGGGCGGCTCGACTCGGGTCGGTCACGAAGGAGAGGGCGGAATGAGCGAGGTGACTGGTCCAGCTGCCGA
The DNA here is from genome assembly GCA_049282455.1 of Actinomycetes bacterium. Classification (GTDB taxonomy): domain Bacteria; phylum Actinomycetota; class Actinomycetes; order JAHEKZ01; family JAHEKZ01; genus JBAPUB01. The sequence continues at coordinate 4,883 of JBAPUB010000143.1, read as the reverse complement.
CCCAGCGGGACGAAGCTCCGTGTCGCGCGTCATGGCCGTGATCTACCGGACGCCTCCACCGTGGATTCGCGGCTTCATCGTCTGGATCTTCGCCGGCGTCCTGGTCCTGCGGGTGCTCACCTGGGCGTTCCACGGGCTCTCGAGCCTGATCGGGATCTTGTTCCTCGCCTGGCTGCTGTCGATCGCCCTTGAACCTGCGGTTGCCAGGCTGGCCGCCACCGGCATGAAGCGCGGCCTCGCGACCGGGGTCGTGATGCTGACCATGCTGGTCCTCGTCGTGGTCTTCTTCGCCGTCTTCGGCAAGCTGCTCTTCGACCAGCTGGTACAGCTGATCACCGCGTTCCCCGCCTACGTCGACCAGACCATCACCTGGGTCAACGCGACCTTCAACACCCAGTGGGACCAAGCCTCGATCCAGGACGCCCTGAACATCGACACCACGAAGGCGCTGTCGCTGGCCACCAACCTCTCGGGCGGCGTCCTCGGCATCGTGTCGTCACTGGTGTCACTGATCTTCAGCGGCTTCACGCTGCTGCTGTTCGCCTACTACATGTCAGCGGAAGCGCCTCGCCTGCGGGCCACCGTCTCGTCGTGGTTCCCGCAGCGCCAGCAGCGCGTCATCGACACCGTCTGGCGCATCACCGTGGCCAAGACCGGCGGATACGTGTTCTCGAGGCTGGTGCTGGCCGTCCTGTGCGCCTTCTTCACCGGAATCTTCCTGCTCGCCCTCGGTGTCAAGTTCTGGCTGCCGCTGGCGATCTGGACCGGGCTGGTCAGCCAGTTCATCCCCACGATCGGCACCTACCTCGGCGGTGCGCTCCCCGTGCTGATCGCCGCGCTGGAGAGTCCGCTGAAGGGCCTTCTCGTCCTGGGCTTCATCCTCTTGTACCAGCAGGTCGAGAACTACTTCCTCAGCCCCAAGGTGACCGCCCGGACGGTCAACATCCACCCAGCCGTCGCGTTCGCTGCGGTGGTTGGAGGAGCTGCGCTGTTCGGCCCCTGGGGCGCCCTGGTGGCCATCCCAGTGGTTGCGGCCGTGCAGTCGGTGGCAGAGACCTACGGCAAGCGCTACGAGCTCATCCCCGAGATGCGACACACGCTCAACGACGAGGAAGCTGTGCCCGAAGCCGCAGCCGCAGCCGCAGCCGCTGAGTAGCTCAGAACCCCAGCTTGCGGAGCTGGCGGGGGTCGCGCTGCCAGTCCTTGGCGACCGTGACGTGCAGGTCCAGGTACACCGGTGTCCCGAGCATGGCCTCGATCTCGTGCCGGGCGGCTGTCCCCACGCGCTTGAGGCGAGAGCCCTTGGGGCCGATCACGATCGCCTTCTGGCTCGAGCGTTCGACGAAGATCGTGGCGTGAATGTCGGTCAGGGGCCGGTCCGGTCGACGATCTTCACGAGGCCCCATCTCGTCGACGAGCACGGCGATGGAGTGGGGCAGCTCGTCGCGCACTCCCTCGAGGGCGGCTTCGCGGATCAGCTCGCTCACCCAGGTCTCGACGTCCTCGTCAGTTCGGGCGTCGACCGGGTACAGCGGCTCACCCACAGGGAGAAGCCGGGTCAGCAGGGAGCCGACGAGCTCGACCTGGAACCCGTCGACGGCAGAGACGGGGACGATCTCGGCCCAGTCCATGCCGAGCTCTGCCCCGAGAGCCGCGACTGACGTGAGCTGCCGCACCATCTGCTCACCCCCGACGAGGTCGGACTTGGTGACCAACGCCACCTTGGGAGCACGGCGCACAGCGGCCACCTCGGCCGCGATGAACCGATCGCCCGGGCCGATCGCCTCGTCGGCCGGAAACGTGATCGCGATCACATCGACGTCAGCCAGTGTGCCCTTGGCCTCGTCGTTGAGCCGTTGGCCGAGCAGGGTTCGCGGCCGGTGCAAGCCCGGGGTGTCGACCAGGACCAGCTGACCGTCCTGGTTGTTCACGATGCCGCGGACGGTGTGCCGGGTGGTCTGCGGCTTGTCGGAGGTGATCGCCACCTTCTCGCCGACCAACGCGTTGATCAGCGTCGACTTCCCGGCGTTGGGCCGACCCACGACGGACACAAAGCCGGCGCGGTGGAGGCGGCGGCCACTCTCAGGCTCGTTCGGTGCCACGGACCTGACCCTGTGCATCGGCCCTGAGGACCGGGGTCCCGAGACCGCCGAGGTCGCGGACCGCGGCCATCCCGTCGGCGTCGACGGTGTCGGAGTCAGTCACGACGGCAGCCGCCTCGAGACCGTCAGCACCACTGGACACCGCGGCGGCGACGGCAGCCTGCAGCGCCGTGAGGTGGAGGGAGGGCAGCAGCACCGGGGTCGCCACGTACGTGCGCCCAGTGGTGTCACGCACGGCCGCGCCCTCGCCGGCACTGCTGCGCGCGCGGCTGCTCCGGGCCAGGGTGACCAGCTTCAGGTCCTCCGAGCCAATCCCACCCGCGTCCCTGTTCTCAGGCATCGGCCTTCTCCTCGCTGGTGACCGGCGACCCGCCCGATCGCCGTTCCTCGTCAGCCTGCGGGTCCGCGTCGACATCGGGGAGCCGGGTGGCCAGCACCGTCTCGACCCGGTTGCGGCGTCCCGCCGTGGACTCCGCCAGAAGCTGCCAGCCGTTGAGCTCGACGACCGCCCCCGGGATGGGCACCTTGCCCAGCCTGCGGGCCAGCAGGCCGGCCACCGTGTCGACGTCGTCGAGCTCGTCCTCCTCGAGCTCGACGTCGAGCAGCTCGGCGAAGTCCTCCACGTGCAACCGGGTCGTGACCCGGATGTGGCTCTCGTCGAGGCGTTCGACCGACGGACGCTCCTCGGTGTCGTACTCGTCGGCGATCTCACCGACGATCTCCTCGAGGATGTCCTCGATCGTGACCAGGCCGGCAACGCCTCCGTACTCGTCGATCGCGATCGCGATGTGCGTACGCCGGGCCTGCATGTCCTTCAGCAGCTCGTCGACGGGCTTGCTGTCCGGCACGAAGTAGGGCGTTCGCATCAAAGACTCGACCTTCTCGGTGCTCTCGCCCTGCCGATGGTCGAACGCGCGACGAGTGACGTCCTTGAGGTAGACGACACCGACGACGTCGTCCTCGTTCTCACCGATGACCGGGATCCGGCTGAACCCGCTTCGCAGCCCCAGGGACAGCGCCTGGCGTAAGGTCTTGCCCCGCTCGATGAACACCATGTCGGTCCGTGGAACCATCACCTCGCGGGCGATGGTGTCCCCCAGCTCGAAGACTGAGTGGATCATCTGGCGTTCGTCGTCGGCAATGAGGGACCGCTCCTCCGCCAAGTCGACCAGGTCGCGCAGCTCGGCCTCCGAGGTGAACGGACCGTCGGGGAAGCCTTTGCCCGGCGTCAGGGCGTTGCCGACGAGGATCAGCAACCGGGTCAAGGGGCTCAGCAGTGACGCCAGGGCATGCAGAGCCGGTGCGAGGGCCAACGCGATCCGGGTGGCGTGCTGCCGACCGAGCGTCCGCGGCGCAACACCGATCAGGACATACGCCGTGACCACCATGATCGCGCTGGTGACGACCACCGCCTGCCACACCTCGGCGAACAGGTCGATGATCCCCAGCGTCACCAGTACCGTGGCTGTGATCTCGCTGCCGATCCGCAGGAACAGAGCGACGTTGAGGTACCTCGCGGGGTCGGCCACCACCTGCTGCAGTCGTCGCGCCCCCCGACGCTGGTCACGAGCGGCAGCGTCCACGGAGTGCCGGCTGACTCTCGAGACTGCGGCATCGGCGCCGGACAAGATGGCTGCAGCGACGACGAGCAGTGCAGCCAGCACGAGCAGCCAGAAGTCGGACGCTGTCATGCGCTGCCTTCGGCCCTGATCGCCTGCCAGGACGCGAGCAGACGTGCCTGGAGGCCGAACATCTCACGCTCCTCCTCGGGTTCGTGGTGGTCGTACCCGAGAAGATGGAGCACGCCGTGGGTGCACAGCAGGAAGAGCTCGTCGTCCATGGCGTGCCCTGCCGCACGTGCCTGACGTTCGGCGACCACAGGGCACAGCACCACGTCGCCCAGCAGCCCCGGCTCGGGCTCGGCATCATCGGGAGTGACCCGCAGCTCGTCCATGGGGAACGCCATGACGTCGGTCGGACCCGGCTCGTCCATCCACTGCATGTGCAGTGCCGTCATCGTGTCCTCGTCGACCAGCACCACGGACAGCTCGGACAGGGGGTGGATCCGCAGCGCGTCGAGCAGGAACCGTGCCAGCACGGCGAGCGAACGTTCGTCGACCTCGACGCCCGACTCGTTGTTGACGTCGATGCTCATCGCCGGCCCCCCGGTCGGCGTGACCGGTCACGAGGCGTTCCCGTGCTCTCGGTCCTCACGTCGTGACGGTGGTACGCCTCGACGATCTCGCTGACCAGCCGGTGCCGCACGACGTCTTGGGACGTCAGGGCACTGAAGTGAACGTCGTCGAGACCGTCGAGGATCTCCCGCACGACCTTCAGCCCGCTGTACGTTCCGGACGGCAGGTCGATCTGGGTCACGTCGCCGGTCACGACCATGCGGGACCCGAAACCCAGCCTCGTCAGGAACATCTTCATCTGCTCCGGCGAGGTGTTCTGCGCCTCGTCGAGGATGACGAACGCGTCGTTGAGCGTGCGACCGCGCATGTAGGCCAGCGGTGCGACCTCGATGGTCCCTTCGGTCATCAGCCGCGGGATGCTGGCGGGCTCCATCATGTCGTGAAGGGCGTCGTACAGCGGTCGAAGGTAGGGGTCGATCTTCTCCGCCAGAGTGCCTGGGAGGAACCCCAGGCGCTCGCCCGCCTCGACGGCCGGGCGCGTCAAGATGATGCGGGTGACCTGCTTGTTCTGCAGCGCCTGCACGGCCTTGGCCACGGCGAGGTACGTCTTGCCAGTTCCGGCCGGCCCGACACCGAACACGATCGT
>JBAPUB010000142.1:0-9216 GCA_049282455.1 Actinomycetes bacterium | reverse complement strand
GAGCCTGCTCGTCCTTGCGTCGCTGACCGTCCTGCTGTCGGCCCTGGCAGTCGCGGGCGTCGTTCCGGTCTGGTCGGTCGTACCTGTGCTCATGCTGCTCGTGGGCTTCGTCGTGCACCTGCGCCTGCAGGCCAAGCGCTCGGCTGCTGCCCGTCGGCGGGCCTCCCGCGCGGCTCCGGCGCCCGCTCGGCCGAGCCTGGACCTCTCCCGGGCCGTGGTGGTCGAGACCAAGGGGGCCGAACCGGTGCTCGCGGCGAGCCCGACCGGGCAGGCGGGCGACGCCGCCGTCGGGGCCCAGGGTCGCGCCGAAGTGGACACCCAACCGGATGTCGAGACATCGCCGGAGCAGGCGTGGCGTCCGGAGTCCTGGCCCGTGCCGACGTACGTCAACAAGCCGAAGGCGATCCGCCCGATCCGGGTCATCGACCTCACGACCCCCGGCGCATGGACCTCTGGCCGCCTGCTGGACGACGAGGTCGAGAGCCAGGAGCAGGTCGTCGAGCAGGCGCACAAGGCCGATGACGAGCTCAACGCGATCATCGACCACGCCGACCCGAACGCGAACCGGGACCGCCGCGCCGTCAACGACTGACGTCTGCTGCGTTCCTCATCAGCTCCTCACTCACCGGGTTCGGCCCGTGTTCACCTCGTTGGTATCCTCGGGCGACGTTCGTTGGGGCTGTGGCGCAGTCCGGTAGCGCACCTCGTTCGCAACGAGGGGGTCAGGGGTTCAAATCCCCTCAGCTCCACCCAATGGCGCGAGTCGCTGCACGTGCACGCTCACAACCTGATCGGGCTCGCGCGCCCAGTGGACGTGCCCAGTGGTTGTGCCCAGTGGTTGTGCTCAGTGGTCGCGCCTGGACCGGGCCGCCAGCATCTGGTTGTAGGCCTCGCGCTCGGCGTCGCCGTCACGGTCGGCCTGACGGTCGCCACGGCGCGCGGTCCTCGCGTCGTCGCGCGCCCACTGGATGAGCAGGGCGATCAGCGCGATCGCCATCGGCACCTCGCCGAACCCCCACGCGAACGACGACCCGGTGGTCTGGTCCACCAGCTGGTTGATGGCGTAGGGGTTGCCGAGGCTGGCGTAGTAGGCGTGCGCCACGACGGTTGACGAGCTCATCAGCGCTATGGCGAAGAACGCGTGGAACGGCAACGAGACGAACAGCACGATGAGCCGCAGCGGGAAGGGCGCCCGGTTGGGCAGCGGGTCCACCCCGATGATCGACTCGTAGAAGAGGTACCCGACCAGGACGAAGTGCGCGTGCATGGCGAGGTGTGCCCAGTGGTGCTGCATGGCGTAGCCGAAGAGCGGGCCGAAGTAGACCATGTACGGCGCGGTGATGAACAAGACGAGTGCCACCACAGGGTTGGTGAGGACCCTCACAACCCGGCTGTGAAGCACGGCGAGCAGCCACTCGCGTGCACCGGCGGGCTGGTCGCGTCCGGCGGCGGGGAGGGCCCGGATCGCCAGGCCGATCGGGGCGCCGAGGACCAGCAGGATTGGTGCCACCATGCCCAGCAGCATGTGCTGGGTCATGTGGATGCTGAAGACGAGCCGCCCGTAGGTCGACAGTCCCGACAGGGTTGCGACGGCCATGACGACGACGCCGAGGGCCCAGGAGATCGACCGGCCGACCGGCCATGGGTCGCCGCGCCTTCGCAGCCGGATGACCGCCGCTGCGTAGAACACCACCATGGCCAGCAGCGTGAGAGCGACCAGGGTGTCGATGCGCCACGCGGTGACCAGTCGCTCGAGCGTGGGCGCCGGTGGAACTGCGTAGCCCAGCACCTCGGCAGCCCGGCTCAGCGGGACTGCCTGCGGGTCGACCGGGGTGGGAGTTCGCGACAGAGCAGCCGCGACGCCGATCACCGCCACCATGACCAGGGCCTCCACGCCGGCGAACCGCCGAAACGCGTTGGGTTCTCCACGCTCCAGGGCTGGGAGGGTGCGGCGTCGGTGCCACCAGCCGAAGACCCCGAGGACGACGAACAGCGCCAGCTTGACCGACACGAGCCTTCCGTAGCCGGAGTCCCAGAGGTTGGACCAGTGGGGCAGTCGGACGACCGCGTTGGCGACACCGCTGACGCCGACCGCGACGAACGCGGTCAGCGCCATCGGGCTGTACCGGTGGGCGGCGGTCGACAGGAACCGGCCGTCGGTGCCGGCGTACCAGACGAGGGCCACGAGCCCCCCGACCCAGACGACGACGGCAACCACGTGGACGACCAGCGACGAGATCGCCAGGTCGTGGTCACCCGCGGCGGCTGCGTGCCCGGCCAGGGCCGGCGGCGCCACGGCGACGAGCGCCACGACCAGCGCCGCCCAGGCACCCGAGGGCCGCCGGCTCGTGCGAGCTGTGAGTGCGGCAACCGCGGCGAGCCCGGCGGTCACGGCCCAGCCGGACGCTGCCGGGAGGTCGGGCAGGTAGGTGCGCAGCAGTGACGGTCGCAGCACGTCGGCGAGGGGTAGCGCCAGGACGTCGGCCAGGGTGAGCACGGCCAGGGCGGCGGCCGCCGCCGTCCAGACCAGGCCGGCCCAGGAGGCCGAAACCGCCGCGCGACGGGCCCCGCGGGACAGCACCTCCTTGGTCGAGGGGACGAGCACCGCGGCTGCGAGGAGCAGCCCCACTGTGGCCACTGCTGCCAGGTCCGCGGTCAGCCGGGCGCCGGCCAGCGCCCACTCCGTGACCAGGCCGGCATCGGGGATCCCGGCCGGTGCCCGCTGAGGACGACCGCCCCCGAGGACGAGTGCGGCCGCCATCACCGTTGCGGCGACCAGGACCCCACCGAGGGCCGCACGCGCCGGTCTAGCCATCGCGTCGCCGGCGGACCACTGCGGTCAGGCCGACCGCGAGGCCGAGGATGAGGGCGGCCGCCAGCCAGGGAAGCGCGGACGCACCCGACGAGGACGTGCCCGACGACGCCACGGGCCCTGCGGTCGGCGCCGAAGACGTCGGTGACGCACCGGAGACGCCTCCTGCGGCGCCGACGTCAAGCGTGAACGTGTAGTCCCCACTCACCGGGTGTCCGTCAGCGGACACCACCCGGTAAGCCACGCGGTAGAGGCCCGGAACGGTCAATGCAGTGAGCTGGACGCTCATCACGGGTCCGTCGGTGGTCAGGGTGTCGGGCTGGACGACCCGGGCGCCGGATGGGTCCGTCACCACCAGCGCGCGGCCGATCGGTCGGAGGTCCTCCCCGAACGTCAACGTGACCTGGGTCGGGGCCTGGCTTCGGACCGAGTCGGCCTCGGGGTCGGAGCGGATGAGCTCAGCGTGCGCCGATGCCGGGACAGCAGACGCGGCCACGACCAGTGACGCGAGGGTGGTGACGACTGCGACCACAACTGCGCCAACAACCAGCCGAACCGGTGAACGGCGGCGACGCATCACGGGCGGTCCCACACTCCAGAATCAGCGGTCAGGGGCACCCGGTCAGGCTAGGTCACACCCAGAAGTTCAGATGAAGCAGCCGTTGCCACCACTGCTCGTACGGGATGACGATGGCCGTGAAGACCGGCCACAGGGCGACGAACGCCGCCAGGGCCAGCACCAGGTAGGAGGCCACGCCGGCAGCGCCCCAGGTCCTGCGGGCCGACGACGAGCCCGGTGGCCCCAGGATCCAGGCCAGCATCAGCGCCACCGCCATCACGAGGAAGGGGACGAAGGCCACCGCGTAGAACGAGAAGATCGTCCGGTTGGAGTAGTGGAACCAGGGCAGCCAGCCGGCACCGACGCCGACGAGGACCGCGGCGGCGCGCCAGTCCAGACGGCTGACCACGAGCCACACCATGACCAGCAGGGCCAAGGCGCCGCCCCACCAGATCACGGGGTTGCCGAGCGCGACGACCTCGCGGGCGCAGGTCTTGACCAGGCAGCCGGCCTCGCCGCGCTTGGGGGACTCGTAGAAGAACGACACGGGCCGGGACAGGAACAACCAGCCCGCTGGGTGCGACTCGTAGTCGTGGGGGCTGTCCAGCCCGACATGGAAGTCGTACGCAGTGTCGTGGTAGTGCCACAGGGCACGCAACGCGTCGGGAACGAAGCCGAAGTGTGTGCTGGGGTTCTCCGCACCCCAGTTCCGAAGGTAGCCGCCGGACGACGACAGCCAGCCCCACCATGAGGACAAGTACACGACGAGAGCCACTGGCACCACGGAGAAGAACGCGGGGAGCGCGTCCTTGCCCAAGGCACCGAGCCACGGTCGCCGCACTCCGGCCGCCCGGCGCATGCTCACGTCCCAGGCCACGGTCATCAGTCCGAAAGCCGCGAGGAACCACAGCCCGTTCCACTTCACGGCGCATGCGGCACCGAGCAGCGCTCCCGCGAGGACGAGCAGTGGTCGCAGCCCGACCCGGGCGCCGAACCGGCGGTCGTAGAACTCGTCGAGACGGTCGGCGAGCCGGGCCCGGGTGTGGTCCCTGTCGATCACCAGGACGGCAAACGCTGCCAGCACGAAGAACGACAGCGGCAGGTCGAGCAACGCGGTGCGGCTCATCACCAGGTGCAGGCCGTCGATCGCGAGCAGGAACCCGGCGATCGTCCCAATCAGGGTCGACCGCGTCATCCGGCGCACGACGCGAGCGACGATGAGCACGCTGGCCGTGCCGAGCAGGGCCACGACGAACCGCCAGCCGAACGGCGTCATCCCGAAGATCTGCTCGCCCAGAGCGATCAGCCACTTGCCCAGGGGAGGATGGACGACGTAGGAGGGGTCGGGGCCGAACACGTCGAGATTGCCGTCGAGGATCTTCTGGTCGGCCCCAGCGACGAAGTGCTGCTCGTAGTGGTACTTGAGCAGTGAGTAGGCGTCCTTGGCGTAGTAGGTCTCATCGAAGACGAACGCCCGGGGCTGACCCAGCCGGTAGAAGCGCAGGAACCCGGCGATGACGGTGACGGCCAGCGGTCCCGCCCAGCCGACCCAGCGCCGACCGATCGGCCCTGGCTTCAGGTGCTCGCGGATCCGCGCCAGCGCAGTGGGCGGCGGGGCGACCGGCGCCGGAGCCGGTGCGGGGTCGAGCACACCGGTGGTCGCCACCTGAGCATCGTAGGTCCCCACACGTGCCTGCCCCGCCCACGGTCGGGTGCGAGGATCGCCCCGTGCCCGGTCGCCTCGTTCTTGCCGCAACGCCGTTGGGAGACCCCGGTGACGCGTCGTCGCGGCTCGTCGACGCACTTCGGACCGCAGACGTCATCGCGGCGGAGGACACCCGTCGTCTGCGGCGGCTCACCTCGGCGCTGGGCGTCGAGCCAGCTGGACGCGTCGTGTCCTACCACGAGCACAACGAGGGGAAACGAACCGCTGAGCTGGTCGACGCCGTCGGCAAGGGGGCGACGGTTCTGGTCGTCACCGACGCCGGGATGCCTTCGGTGAGTGACCCTGGCTACCGGCTCGTGGTCGCTGCGGTCGCGGCCGGCCTACTGGTGACTGCGCTGCCGGGCCCTTCGGCCCTGACGATGGCGCTGGCCCTGTCCGGGCTACCGGTCGACCGGTTCTGCTTCGAGGGCTTCCTGCCCCGCAAAGCGGGCCAACGTCGCGAGCGGTTGCGCGGCCTGGCCGCCGAGCCGCGGACGATGGTGTTCTTCGAGGCGCCGCACCGGCTCAACGACGCTCTGTCCGACATGGCGGAGGTCTTCGGGCGTCCACGGCTGGCTGCTGTCTGCCGCGAGCTCACGAAGACCTACGAGGAGGTACGTCGTGGGCCGCTCGAGGAGCTGGTCGTCTGGTCGGAGGGCGAGGTGCGCGGCGAGATCACCGTCGTTGTCGAAGGAGCGTCCACCGAGCCGGCCGAGGTGGACGACTCCACCGTGGCTGCCATGGTCGCGGCCCTCACCTCAGAGGGAGCCTCACGACGTGACGCGGTCGACGCCGTGGCCAGGGAGACCGGCCTGCCGCGTCGCCGGGTCTACGATGCGGCTCACCGATGACGACTTCGTTGCCACCGCTTTCCGTCCGGACCGACTGGTTCGAGGCCACTGCCGTCGACGGGTCGATCACTCAGATCGTCGAACCAGCGGTCCATCCGTTCCTGCGGTCGAACTCATGGCATGTGCGCGGGCGCGACCGCGATCTCCTCGTCGACACCGGGCTCGGCGTCGGCGACCTGCGCCGCGCACTTCCAGGACTGTTCGCTCGCGAGCCACTGGTCTTCGTGACGCATGGCCACCTCGACCACATGGGAGGCGCGTTCGACTTCGGCGAGCGGTGGACGCACCGCGCCGAGGCCCCAGCACTCGTCGAGCCCGAGCAGGATCCCCTGGTCACCGCCGACCTGCCGCCGGCCTTCGCAGCGGCGCTCGCAGCCGACGAGCCGGGAGGCATCGCGCCTCCCTACCTGATCTCAGCTGCGCCGTTCGCCGGATACGAACCCGCGCGCTACTCGCTACGCCCCGCTCCACCGACGCACGTCGTCGACGACGGTGACGTCATCGACCTGGGTGACCGCTCGTTCCAGGTGCTTCACCTGCCCGGACACACGCCAGGCTCCACTGCACTGTTCGACGCGACCGCGGGCGTGCTGTTCAGCGGCGACGTGGTCTATGACGGAACACTGCTCGACGAGCTGCCGGAGTCCGACATCGCGAGCTATGTCGAGTCCATGCGCCGGCTGCTCGAGCTTCCGGTCCGGGTCGTGCACGCCGGCCACGAGCCGTCGTTCAGCGGTGAGCGTCTCCGAGAGCTGTGCCAGGCCTATCTCGACCACCGCGGATGAGCATCCACCACCACGCCTAGGATTCAGCGGGTGAGGGACTCCGTGGACAAGACCTACTACGTCACGACGCCGATCTACTACGTCAACGACGCTCCGCACATCGGGCACGCCTACACCACGGTTGCCGGTGACGTGCTGACCCGGTGGCACCGGCAACGAGGCGAGAGCGTCTGGTACCTCACCGGGACCGACGAGCACGGGCAGAAAGTCATGCGCACGGCGGAGGCAAACGGCGTCGCCCCACAGGAGTGGTGCGACCGCCTCGTTGAGACGGCCTGGCGACCCGTGCTGGCCACTCTTGACATTGCCAACGACGACTTCATCCGTACGACTGAGAGCCGTCACACCGACCGGGTCCAGACCTTCCTGCAGGTCCTGCGTGATGCGGGTGACATCTACGAGGGTTCGTACAACGGTCCTTACTGCGTCGACTGTGAGGAGTTCAAGCTTCCGGGCGACCTGGTTCCAGGCGATGGCGGCGCCCTGCTGTGCCCGGTCCACGGACGTCCGGTCGAGGACGTCGCCGAGACCAACTGGTTCTTCCGGCTGGGCTCCTACGCGGATCGGCTGTTGCGGCACTACCGCGACCATCCTGAGGCGGTGGAGCCTGCCAGTGCTCGCAACGAGGTGGTCGCCTTCATCGAGCAGGGCTTGAACGACCTGTCCATATCGCGGTCTTCCTTCGACTGGGGCATCCCGATCCCGTGGGACACCTCCCAGGTCACGTACGTGTGGTTCGACGCACTGCTCAACTACGCGACCGCGGTCGGTTACGGCGACACCGGGGGTGCGGGGGCTGCCCAGTTCGCCAGTACTTTCCCTGCCGACGTCCACCTGGTTGGCAAGGACATCCTTCGCTTCCATGCCGTGATCTGGCCCGCAATGCTCATGGCGGCGGGGTTGCCTCTGCCCCGGAAGGTCTTCGCCCACGGATGGCTGCTCGTCGGTGGAGAGAAGATGAGCAAGTCCAAGCTGACAGGGATCGCACCGTCGGAGGTCACGGACCATTTCGGCGTCGACGCGTTCCGCTACTACTTCCTACGAGCGATCGCCTTCGGCCAGGACGGCTCGTTCTCGTGGGAGCACATGCACGCGGTCTACACGGCAGAGCTGGCCAACGGCCTGGGAAACCTGGCGTCACGGGTGGCGGCGATGGTGGGCAAGTACTGCGAAGGCGTCCTGCCGGCGCCGGCGGAGGAGGGCGAGGCCGAGCAGGCCCTCGCCGCGGTCCTGGCTGACCGAGCCGCCGTAGCCGACGACGCAGTCCGGGACCTGCGGTTCCACGACGGACTTGCGGCGATCAAGGAGTTCGTCGACGCGGTCAACGGGTACGTCACCGAGCAGGCGCCGTGGCAGGTCGCCAAGGACGAAGCTGCGCAAGGCAGACTGCATACCATCCTGTACACGTCCGCTGACGCGCTGCGGGCCATTGCGGTGCTCTACGCACCCGTGATGCCGGCGACGGCGGACCGGCTGTGGCTGCTGCTGGGTGCGGCGGACGGTCTTGGGGCGCTGTCCGACCAGCCTGTGCAGGACGTTGCTGCGTGGGGGCAGCTCGCCCCAGGTGCGCGTCTCACCAAGGGCGAGGCGCTCTTCCCGAGGCTGGAAGACCCCGCGTCCTGAGGGAGTCTCTGAGACTGTTCCTCGACCCATTGGTCAGGCAGGCCGTCGGGCATAGCCTCCGGGTATGGCTGACTTCGCCCCTCGCACGATCATCGAGCCTTTCCGGATCCACTCGGTCGAGCCGTTGCGACTCACGACCGAGACGCAGCGGCGCGATGCGCTGGCGGAGGCGGGCTACAACCTGTTCAACATCAGGGCCACCGACGTGCTGGTCGACCTGCTCACCGACAGCGGAACGGGTGCGATGTCGCGTGACCAGTGGGCGGCGATCCAGCACGGCGACGAGTCGTACGCGGGGTCACCCTCGTGGTTCACGTTCAGGGACGCCGTCCAGGAGCTGTTCCCGTTTCGCCATGTGATCCCGACGCACCAGGGTCGCGCAGCGGAGCGGATCTTGTTCACCGCCATCGGTGGGCCGGGCAAGGTCGTCCCGAACAACACCCACTTCGACACGACCAGGGCCAACGTCGAGGCGAGCGGCGCGGAGGCCGTCGACCTGGTGATCCCCGAAGGCAAGGACCCAACGGCCGACCATCCGTTCAAGGGCAACATGGACGTCGCTGCCCTCGACCGTCTCCTCGCCCAGCGTGCCGGCGACGTGCCCGTGGTCATGATGACGATCACCAACAACTCCGGCGGTGGTCAGCCGGTCTCGCTGGCCAACCTGCTCGAGGTGCGCGAGGTGTGTGACCGGTACGCCGTGCCTCTGTTCCTGGACGCCTGCCGGTTCGCCGAGAACGCGTGGTTCATCCGCGAGCGTGAGGCGGGCATGGGTGGCCGTGACGTACGCGACATCGTGCGCGAGATCGCCGGTGTGGCTGACGGAATGACCATGAGCGCGAAGAAGGACCCGATGGGGAACATCGGCGGTTGGCTGGCGC
>JBAPUB010000141.1:0-5264 GCA_049282455.1 Actinomycetes bacterium | reverse complement strand
GCTGAAGATCGTCTGGAAGCTGCGTCGGGTGCTGCACGCCCTCGACGGACAGCAGTCGATCGAGCTGCTGCTCAACAAGCTGCGGGACACCAAGAGCAACGCCGAGTTCCTGATGCAGGTGCAGAAGACCACCCCCGGTGGCCTGGCGGCGATGGACGACGACTGAGCAGGGAATGTCGCGGCTGATCACGCGGTTTGGGCCCAGGGTGCCATCGCTGGCACAATGACCCCGCCCGGGTCGGCCCGGGAGTACTGCCTTGGCTCCGGTTCACGTCGACTCCGGTCGACGACCCGGCGGCCGTCATCGAAGAGGAGCACCAATGAAGCCTGACATCCACCCCACGTACGTGAACACCGAGGTCACTTGTACCTGCGGGAACACGTTCACCACCCGAAGCACCGCCAAGAACGGCGTGATCCACGCCGACGTGTGCAGCAGCTGCCACCCGTTCTACACGGGCAAGCAGAAGATCCTGGACACCGGCGGTCGGGTCGCCCGCTTCGAGAAGCGGTACGGCAAGAAGTAGCGACGTCGACGGCGTCGGTCGGGCGAAGCGCCCGGACCGACGCCGTTCGCTTGTCCGCACCGTCACCCCCAGGAGGGCACGCCATGTTCGAGCAGGTCGATGCGCTCGTCGCGGAGCGCGCAGAGCTCGAGCGCCGGCTTGCCGACCCTGCCGTTCACACCGACCAGGCGCTGGCCCGTCGACTCGGGCGCCGCTACGCCGAGCTCGGCCCGCTGGTGTCGACCTACCTCGAGTGGCGTGAGGTCGACGCCGACTGGGCGGTCGCCCAGGAGCTCGGTGCGGACGACGCCGCTCTTCGGGCCGAGGCCGAGACGCTGGGCGAACGAAAGGCCGAGCTGGGCGAGCGGTTGCGTCGGCTGCTGCTTCCCCGCGACCCCAACGACGCCAAGGACGTCATCGTCGAGGTCAAGGCCGGGGAGGGTGGCGAGGAGTCTGCGCTGTTCGCCGGAGACCTGCTTCGGATGTACCTGAGATACGCCGAGCGGCGCGGATGGCAGGCCCAGGTCCTGCAGGCGACCGAGTCGGACCTGGGTGGCTACAAGGACGTTGCCGTGGCCGTGAAGTCGCGGGCGGTGCCCTCGGACGGTCAAGGCGTGTGGTCCCAGCTGAAGTACGAAGGTGGCGTGCATCGCGTGCAACGTGTTCCCGTGACCGAGAGCCAGGGTCGCATCCACACGTCGGCTGCCGGCGTCCTGGTTCTGCCCGAGGCCGAGGACGTCGACGTCGAGATCAACCAGAACGACCTGCGCATCGACGTGTACCGAAGCTCTGGCCCCGGCGGTCAGAGCGTGAACACCACAGACTCGGCCGTTCGCATCACCCACGTCCCGACGGGGATCGTGGTGAGCTGCCAGAACGAGAAGAGCCAGCTGCAGAACAAGGAGCAGGCCATGCGCATTCTGCGCGCGCGACTGCTTGCCGCTGCACAGGACGAGGCCGACCGCGAAGCCTCCGACGCTCGGCGCTCCCAGGTGCGTACTGTCGACCGGTCCGAGCGCATCCGCACCTACAACTTCGCCGAGAACCGGATCTCCGACCATCGGGTCGGCTACAAGGCGTACAACCTCGACCAGGTCCTCGACGGTGACCTGGACGCGGTGGTGGCCGCCTGCATCGAGGCCGACGAGCGGGCCAGGCTCGCTGCAGGTGACCGATGACGAACGACTCGCCGGTCCGCCGCCTCCCTGATGCCACCTCGTTGAGGGGAGCACTCGCCGAGGCCGAGCGCGCGCTGGCCGCAGCCGGAGTGGCCTCGCCGCGTCCTGATGCCGAGGAGCTCGCGGCGCACCTCTTGAGCACCGACCGAGGTCGACTGTGGCAGCACCTGGACGCACCGACGCCTGCGGGATTCGGCGACCTGGTGCAGCGGCGCGCCGGGCGGGTCCCCTTGCAGCACATCACCGGCCGGGCGTACTTCCGGCATCTCACGCTGCACGTGGGCCCGGGTGTCTTCGTACCGCGTCCTGAGACCGAGGTCGTCGTCGGCCATGCGATCGAGCTTCTCGAGAGCATCCAGTCGGCCGACCCGACCCGAAGGCTGGTGGCCGTCGACCTGGGCGCCGGGTCCGGTGCCATCGCGTTGTCGCTGGCTCTGGAGGTCCCCCTGGTCGACGTCCTCGCCGTCGAGGCCGACCCGGGAGTGATGCCGTGGCTGCAGCGCAACGCCGCGGACAGCCGGGTCCAGGTCCACCACGGCGACCTGACTCAGTCGCTTGCAGGCGTCAGCAACCACGTGGACGTCGTGGTGTCGAACCCTCCGTACATCCCACGGGAGGCGGTGCCCCGTGATCTCGAGGTCGCCCGCTTCGACCCGCCTCAGGCGTTGTACTCAGGCGCCGACGGGCTGGACCACATTCGGGCGGTGGAGCAGGTGGCTCACCGGCTGCTGCGCCACGGGGGGTACGTCGTCGTCGAGCACGCAGACCAGCAGGGGCGTTCGGCCCCCGCGGTGTTCTCGACCTCGGCAGGATGGGTCGATGTGAGTGATCACGTCGACCTGGTCGGACGCCCGAGGTATCTCGTGGCGCGGCGTGACCGATTCAGAGAAGGGTCCGGCTGACCGATGAGACGCCTCGAGTGCGCCGACCTGTCGGAGCGCGGGTCGCAGGTGTCGCTGGCTGCGGGGGCCCTCCGCCGCCACCAGCTGGTGGTGCTTCCGACGGACACCGTCTACGCGGTCGCGTGCGACGCCTTCTCGCCGCTTGGTGTCGAACGCCTGAACGACGCCAAGGGGCGGACGTCTGTCGCGGCGATCCCGGTGATGATCGGCTCGTTGCGCGCACTCGACGGCATCGTGACCGGCTTGAGCCCGACGGCCCGTGAGCTTCTGATGGGTTTCTGGCCGGGACCCTTGACTGCGCTGTGCCACGCGCAGCCCAGTCTGGTGTGGGACCTCGGGGGAGAGGCCGGAGCAGCGGCGCAGACCGTCGCCGTCCGGATGCCCCTGCACCCCGTGGCGCTGGACCTGCTTCGTGAGGTCGGACCCATGGCCGTCATCGGCGCCAACCGGGTCGGCGAGGCCACGCCGGTGGACTGTGACGCTGCCATCGAGCAGCTCGGTGACGCCGTCACGTTCTACCTCGACGCGGGACCCTGCGTCGCGGGTCCGCCTTCGAGCGTCGTCGACCTGACGGGCGAGACACCGCGGCTGTTGCGCAAGGGCGCGCTCTCCCTGGACGTCCTGCGTCAGGTCATGCCGGAGCTGGTCGACCCCCACGACGAGGCGCCGCTCGACGACCAGCCAGCCTCGGACGGAGCCGACGGACCGTGAGTGGGTTCACGGTGCTGCACGTGTGCGCCGGCAACATCTGCCGGTCTCCGATGGCCGAGCGTCTCATGCGGCGTCGGCTGGCCGAGGTCGGCGCCGCCCACGGCTTCACCGTGGTGAGTGCAGGCACCGTTGGGCACGAAGGGTCGCCGATGGAGCCCTTCGCGGCGCTGGCGCTCCAGGAGCTCGGCGGTGACCCAGCAGGCTTTGTGGCCCGCGAGCTGACCGTCGGGCAGATCCAGGACGCCGACCTCGTGCTCACGGCCACCGTCGAACAGCGTGGTCTGGTCGTCGGCATGGTGCCCGCCTCGGTCCGCCGGGCTTTCACGCTCCGGGAGTTCGCCCGTCTCGTGACCGAGCTGTCCCGGGAGCCCAGCCCCACGGGAGACCTCGGGCCGTCGACGTCGTTGGCCGAGCTGGCTCGGCAGACCGTGGCCGTCGCGGTGGGCCGTCGCGGTTTCGGCGCACGGCCCCAGCCAGGTCTCGACGACGTGGACGACCCCTATGGCGCTCCGCTTCAGGTCTACCGTGACCGAGGTCGCGAGATCGCCCAGGCCGTCGACCAGACGGTTGCCGCCCTGACGACCCCTCGTCACTACAGTTGAGCCGCCCCGGCCAGGGCCTGGCCGTGAACCCATCGCCTGAGGAGATCGCCGTGTCGAAGCCGTCGCCCATGCCCTACTGGGGTCCTGACTTCGGGCAGCTCCAGTCGGAAGACCCTGAGATCGCCGCCGTGCTCCTCGACGAGCTGAGCCGCCTGCGAGGCGGTCTGCAGCTCATCGCGAGCGAGAACTTCACCTCGCCCGCCGTCCTCGCGGCGACCGGTTCAACCCTGTCGAACAAGTACGCCGAGGGCTACGCCCACAAGCGCTACTACGGCGGGTGTGCAGAGGTCGACATCGCCGAGGAGATCGGGATCGCCCGAGCCAAGGAGCTGTTCGGCGCCGAGCATGCGAACCTGCAGCCTCACTCCGGCGCCTCGGCCAACCTTGCCGTGTACGCGGCGCTGCTCCAGCCGGGCGACACGGTCTTGGCCATGGACCTCAAGCACGGGGGACACCTCACCCACGGCTCACCGGTCAACTTCTCGGGGCAGTGGTTCCGACCCGTCTCCTACGGGGTCGACCCCACCACCGAGCTCATCGACTACGACCACCTGCGCGCCCAGGCTCGCGAACACCGCCCGAAGATGATCATCGCGGGCGCCACGGCCTACCCGCGCCTCATCGACTTCGCCGCCTTCCGTGAGATCGCCGACGAGGTCGGTGCCTGGCTCATGGTCGACGCAGCCCACGTCATCGGACTCGTGGCTGGTCAGGCGATTCCGTCGCCGGTCCCTTACGCCGACGTCGTCTCGTTCACGACGCACAAGGTCCTCCGTGGGCCACGGGGAGGCATGATCTTGTGCCGCGAGGAGCTGGCGCAGCGCATCGACAAGGCGGTGTTCCCGTTCCTCCAGGGCGGCCCTCTGATGCACGTGGTGGCCGCGAAGGCGGTGGCCCTGAAGGAGGCCATGCAGCCCTCCTTCCAGGCCTACGCGCGTCAGGTCATCGCGAACGCACAAGCCTTGGCCGAGGGGCTCACCGCAGAAGGCATGCGACCGGTGTCCGGCGGGACCGACACCCACCTCGCGCTGATCGACCTGCGTGGAGTCGACGTCACAGGGCGCGACGCCGAGATCCGTTGTGATGCCGCTCGAATCACCTTGAACAAGAACGCAATCCCGTTCGACCCGCAGAAACCGATGGTGGCTTCAGGAGTCCGGGTCGGCACCCCCTCGGTCACCTCCCAGGGCATGGGCGACCCGCAGATGAAGGAGATCGCCAGCCTGATCCGTCGGGCAGTCACAGCCGACGTCGACTCGCCATCCGGCCGGGCCGTGGCGGCTGAGGTCGCCGAGGCGGTGACCTCGCTCGTCGAGCAGTACCCGGCCTACCCGGTGCCGGCCGACTGGCCCAGCTGATCGGAAC
>JBAPUB010000140.1:0-11495 GCA_049282455.1 Actinomycetes bacterium | reverse complement strand
GGTGGCTTCGGCAAGTGGCACCTGACGCCGGACAACGTCCAGGGCGCAGCGGGTCCGTTCGACCACTGGCCGCAGTCGTGGGGCTTCGACCACTGGTGGGGCTTCCTTTCCGGCGCCGCAGGTCAGTACGACCCGATCATCACCCAGGACAACTCGACGATCGGAGTGCTCGAGGGCAAGGACGGCGGCCAGTACTACTTCCCCGACGACCTGACTGACAAAGCGATCGAGTGGCTGCACGCGGTGCGGGCACAAGATGCCCAGAAGCCGTGGATGATGTATTACTCCACCGGTTGCAGCCATGCGCCACACCACGTGGGCAACGAGTGGGCGGACAAGTACAAGGGCAGGTTCGACCAGGGCTGGGACGCACTACGCGAGGAGATCTTCGCCCGTCAGAAGGAGCTCGGAGTCGTTCCCGTCGACGCCGAGCTCACCGAGCGCCCCGACGTCCTCCCCGCCTGGGACTCCCTGACCGACGCGCAGAAGAAGCTCTACGCCCGACAGATGGAGGTCTACTGCGGGTACTCCGAGAACGCCGACTGGAACGTCGGACGCCTCCTCGACTCGATCGAGCAGATGGGAGACCTGGAGAACACGCTGGTGCTGTACATCTGGGGTGACAACGGGGCGAGCATGGAGGGAACCACGACCGGGTCCTTCAACGAGCTGACCTTCCTCAACGGCTTGGTTCTCGATGCCGACCAGCAGCTGGCCCTGATCGACAAGTACGGCGGGATCGATGGCCTCGGCGGCGTGCACAGCGCTCCGCACTACGCCGCCGCTTGGGCGCATGCCATGAACACCCCCTTCAAATGGGGCAAGCAGACGGCCAGCCACCTTGGTGGCACCCGGAACCCGATGGTCGTCGCTTGGCCGGAACGCATCAAGGCTGGAGGCGACCTGCGTTCGCAGTTCACCCACTGCATCGACGTCGCACCGACAGTCCTGCAAGCAGCGGGTATCCCAGAGCCGACTCACGTCGACGGCATCGAGCAGGAGCCCATGGACGGCACGAGCTTCCTGTACACCTTCGAACGACCCGAAGCGCCCGACCAGCACACCGTTCAGTACTTCGAGATGTTCGGCGGCCGGGCCATGTACAAGGATGGTTGGTGGGCCGCCTCTCGCCCGGACCGGATCCCGTGGGACATGTCCCCGGCCACGCTCGCCAGGTTCGGTCCCGACGCAGACTGGGACCCTGACCGTGACGTCGGCTGGGAGCTCTACTACCTGCCCGACGACTTCTCCCAGGCCCACGACCTGGCCGCCCAGCACCCCGACAAGGTCCACGAGCTGCAGCAGCTGTGGTGGCAGGAGGCCGAGCGCAACCGGGTGCTCCCCCTCATGGGAGGACTGGCGATCTTGTACGGCAACCTTCCGCCGCTTCCCACGACCACCAGGTTCGTCTTTGCCGGAGACGTCCAGAACGTCCAACGGGGCATGGTTCCGCGCATCGCAGGCCGTTCGTACTCGATCGAGGCCGAGGTCGAGGTGCCAGACAGTGGCGCCGAGGGAGTTCTGGTGGCCAACGCCGACTTCATCGGCGGGTACGCCCTGTGGGTCGACGGGCAGGGCCGGCTCAACCACACCTACTCGTTCCTTGGCGTGGAGGACTACAAGCAGACCTCGTCCGAACCGATCCCTACAGGTCCGGTCACCCTCAAGATGCTGTTCGAGTCCGATGCCCCCAAGCCAGGTGCCGGAGGCACGGTGACCCTATGGGCCGGCGATCGCCAGATCGGTACCGGCCGCCTCGACCACACCGTGCCGATCGCCTTCTCCTCGTACGCCGGAATGGACGTCGGTCGCGACAACGGGCTCGTTGTCGACCTCGCGTACGAGGACAGGGCCCCCTACCCGTTCACCGGAACCGTCAAGCAGGTCGTCTTCGACCTGAAGCCGGCCTCGCACGAGGACCAGATCGCGCTGCACCATGCCGCACACATCGAACACGTAGCCAGCGGTGCAGCTGGCTAGAAGCCCCACCATCACAGAAGGAGAACACAGTGGCTATAGGTCCAGTTCAGCTCCTCGTCCTCGGCTTCGACAAGCCGGACTTCCACGGCGAGGTCATTGCGGAGCTCGAACGGCTCCGCGAGTCGGACACGGTGAGGGTGATCGACGCCCTCGCGGTCTACAAGGACATCAACGGCGACGCCGAGATCATGCACTTGAGCAACCTCACTCGTGACGAGGCGGTCGAGGTCGGCAGCAAGGTCGCCGCACTCATCGGTCTCGGGATCGACGGTGAGGAGGGCTTCGTGGCCGGCGCCGAGCTCGGTGCCGAAGCCGGTGCTGAGGGTGTCGAGGTGTTCAACGACGAGGAGGCATGGGACGTCTTCGAGGAGATCCCAAACGACTCCGCCGCCGCACTGATCCTGTTGGAGCACCACTGGGCAGTTCCACTGCGCAACGCGATCGCACGCGCCGGAGGCCGTCAGATCTCCGAAGGCTTCATCAGCCCCATCGACCTGGTCGAGATCGGCTTGGCCACCCGCCAGGAGGCCGACCAGCTCGCCGCCATGGAGCCGTAGGCCCAACGTCGCAGAAGACCCGACGAGACCACGAGGGAGGCACTCATGCTCGGAGGCAACCGCCGTGTTGCACGGCGCACGTCCCGGCGCGTCGCCCGTCGACGCTGACCAACACCCACCCGTCAGGGTGACGCTCGCCGGCAGACACTGTCGCGAGCGTCACCCTGCACCGTCGCTACCACCGCCGGCGCCGTCGGAAGGAGGGGGACCTGTGAGCATCCAGGGCAGGGAGGTCGAGGTCGACGGCCTTCGATTCAACGTGCTCGTCGAGGGCGAAGGCCCAGACGTCCTGCTTGTACACGGGTTCCCAGACTCGAACTCCGTGTGGCGCAACCAGATCGGGCCACTCGTCGACGCGGGCTACCGGGTCATCGCCCCGGACCTGCGCGGGTTCGGCGAGACATCGGCACCAAAGCAGACGTCCGCTTACGCGATCGACCGCTTCGTCGATGACCTCGTGGGAATCCTCGACATGCTTCAGGTCGAGAAGGTACGACTCGTCGGTCATGACTGGGGGGCTGCAGTCGGATGGCAGATGTGCATCCAGCACCCGGATCGAGTCGACCGGTACACGGCGCTGGCCGTGGGTCACCCGTCGGCATACGCTCACGGCGGCGTCGTCCAGAAGCTCAAGGCCTACTACATCCTCTTCTTCCAGGTCCCTGGGCTCTCGGAGAAGATGGTCGCGGCCAACGACTGGTGGCTCTGGCGTCAGATGCTCCGGTACGACGGCGAGATGCCGACCTGGAAGCGCGACCTCTCGCGGCCTGGACGTCTCACGGCTGCCATCGACATCTACCGCGCGAACCTCAACCTGATCCTGCCGCACGACTGGCCGAAGGCGTCAGTCCCGGTGATGGGTTTGTGGGGCGAAGGTGACGTGGCTCTTGCCGAACGCCAGATGGTCACGTCACGCAGCTACGTGACGGGTACGTGGCGCTATGAGCGAGTGCGCGGCGGGACGCACTGGCTCCAGCTCGAGCAACCTGAGCGCGTGAACGAACTGCTGCTCGACTTCCTGGCCTGAACGCAGAATCGGCGCGGCCATGCGCCTTGAACTCGATGAGGAGGCGCCATGACGAGGAACGTGACCGGTGTGGTGGCAGGAGCGACCGCGCTCGGGGCCTTTGCCGCCTTCTGGCGGTGGCACTCGCCGCCCGCCAAACCGCTGACGTCCGACGAGATCGACGAGTACCTGGCGGTCATCGGCAAGCTTCCGCTTCCCGGAGATGAGATCGACAAGATCGTCGGGCAGCTGCGACCGTGGGCCGAGGCCGATGACGGTCGACCGACCTACATGCTCAATCTCATCCGCTACTACGACCACCTCAGGCGATTCGACGGGGCTCCCGACTTCGACGGAACACCGGAGGAAGCGAATGCCTACTACGAGAAGAGCCTCACGAACCTGTGGCTGAGGAATGCGTCGTACCCCATGGTCGGCGGCCGTGCACAGGGCCCGAACATCATCGAGACCCAGCCGGGCCAGGCACCATGGAGCACCGCCCAGATGGTGCGCTACCCGAGTCGCCGCACATTCCTGAGGCTGCTCGCTGACCCTTCCTACGGCCCGCTGGAGCCGTACAAGTTCATGGCGCTGGAGATCGACCTGGTGCCGGTCTCCGGCGACAAGGTGATTCCTGACCCCCGATGGGTCGTCGGGGGCGGGCTGCTGGCCCTGGCCCTCGCTGCCGGCTGGCTCGGCGCGTCGCGTCGCGCGTCCTCGTGCTGAGCGCCTCGGACGGGACGGGTTCCGACTAGGGACTCTTGGCCCCTACCCTGACCGGCTCCAGGGCGTGACTCTGGACCCAACAGGAGGTGTCTGCCATGCAGAAGACATTTCGGGTAGTTGTCCTGGTCCTCGGAGGCCTGGTCGGCGGATACATCGGCTACTGGCTCGGCTACTGGGCGGGCTGGAGCACCAATGCCGAGTGGCCGTTGCGAATCGGCGGCGGCAACGGAGCGATTGCCCTGTCCATGGGTATGGCCGTAGTCGGTGTCCTCGTGGCGGGCGCGTTCTTGAGGCTGCCGTCGTGGCTTATCGACCGACGGCTGAGGAACCATGGTGAGCACGCCGAGGCCACGATCGTCGACAGGTGGGGTACCGGGCTCAGCATGCGGGGCCTGAGCTCCAGTCTCAAGCAGTACCGGGTGCTCGTGGAGGTACGCCTGCCCGACGGAACCCACCGAAAAGCTCACTCGACCCAGTGGCTCCAGCCCGATGAGTTCTCGGCGCTGCAACCGGGTCGACAAGTGACCGTCCACTACCACCTGCGACACCCTGACCGGGTTCTGATCGACACAGCGCACCTCGCACCGATCCGCTGAGGTCGTCGGACGTCGAGCCGTCAGCGCCCCGTCGGAGGTCAGGCGACCGCCGGCTGCTGCTGGGTGATGCAGTGCACCCCGCCACCGTTGCGGAAGATCGGCCGGGCATCGACGTCGACGATGCGTCGGTCGGGGAACAGTTCCTGGAGCGTTCGGCGAGCCTGGTCGTCGGACGCTTGGTCGCCGTAGGAGCACATCACGATGCCGTTGTTGACGAAAGAGAAGTTGATGTAGCTGTGGTCGATGGCGACGCCGTCCTCGATGCAGGGGACAGGCGCCTCGATCGGGATGATCTCCAGCCGGCGCCCATGTGCGTCGCGGGCCGCGCGGAGTCGCTCGAGGTTCTCTCCCATGACGGCATGGTCATAGTGGTCGGGGTCGCTCTGCTGGTGGACCACCACGACGCCGGGCCGCACGAACGCTGCGAGCACATCCACGTGCCCATTGGTGCCGACCTCCGGCCGGAACTCCTGCATGTCGCCCATGAGTCCCCGAGTCAGCCAGATGCACGTGGTTGCCCCGATGGTCCGGGCGAGCTCGGCCTCCACATCCGCCTTCGTCCAGCCAGGGTTCCGGTTCTGGTGCAGCTGTACCGTCTCGGTCACGATGACGGTGCCCTCACCATCCACACAGATGCCGCCACCTTCGTTGACCATCGGGCTTGCCATGACCTTCGCGCCGGCGAGGTCTGCGACGAACGCGCCCACGGCTGCGTCGGCCAGGTAGGCGTCATTCCCGATCTGA
Organism: Actinomycetes bacterium; assembly: GCA_049282455.1. Lineage (GTDB taxonomy): Bacteria > Actinomycetota > Actinomycetes > JAHEKZ01 > JAHEKZ01 > JBAPUB01. Next base: position 5,886 of record JBAPUB010000140.1, on the reverse strand, counting down.
CCCCAGGCGTTGAACCTCCAGTGCACGGCACCGAGGGTTCCATCGTCGCCGACGACGAAGGTCGGCCCGTTGTCCCGCAGCCAGGCGTCGTCAAGGTCAGCCTGCATGACGCTGATCCGTGGGTCGAGCATGTCCAGGGCTTGCGCCACCGACTCGGCTGTCGCGAGCACGCTGACCGGTTCGAAGTCGACGATTGCATTGGCGACGGCAGCCCACGCCTGCACGGCGTCCGCGCCACTCGCCTGGACATACCCACCTGCCGGAGGGAACGACAGCCAGGTGCGAGAGTGCGCAGCCCACTCCGCCGGCATCCGATACGTCGCCATGCCCAGCGACCCTAGCAACGTCCCAGCACCGAGGACCCTGTCATGCATGGCAGAGTTGGCCCATGTCCGACGTCGTCTTCTCGTCTCGCACCGACAACGTGGACTGGGCGGCCCTGAAGTCGGTGCTGGTCGACGACCACTTCGACAACGGGCGCACACCTGAGGAGTACCGACGTTCCCATGAGAACTCTCACGCTGTGGTCTTCGGCTACCTCGACGGTGAGATTGTCGCCAACGGCCGAATCCTCAGCGACGGCGTGTGCAACGCCTACCTGGTGGACATCTGGACCGCGACTCCCCACCGCAGGCAGGGTGTTGCCAGCGAGGTCGTCCGCCGACTGGTCGCCACCGTGCCCGGTCAGCATGTCGGACTCTTCACCGACGACATGCAGGAGTTCTACTCAGCGCTCGCCTTCCAGCCCCAGCGGGGTGGGATGAGCAAGGTGGTCGGCAGCTGGCTCGGCCGATGACGCTCAGCCGATGACCGTCTGAGCGATCGCCGTCACATGGCGTAGGTCGCTGCCGCAACAGCCACCCAGAACGTTCAGCTCCGGCAGACCATCCTTGAGGACCCGGTACCCCTTGGCCAGCTCCTGCGGGTCGCCGTCGTCGAGCACCTCGGCCTCGTCGAGCTCGGCATGGCTCATCCGCGAGGCGTTGCACCGCAGGCCGCGGATGCGACGGGTCCAGTCGCCGCCGTCGAGGACGTCTGAGAAGTGGTCTGGGTGGGCGCAGTTGACCATGAAGTAGGCCGCCGCTCCCCCGGTGCTGTCATCCACCGACCGGATCGCATGGCCGAGGGGCTCACCGGTGGGCAGGGCGCCGTCGGTCTCGACCGTGAAGGACACCACGACGGGCAGGTCGGCTGAGCGGGCCGCGCGGACGACGCCGATCGCCTCGTCCGACTGGGTGAACGTCAGCGCCGTGACCATGTCCACGCCAGCGTCGGCCAGCCATCCGATCTGGGTGGCGTGGTAGCGCTCGGCCTCGTCCGCGGCCACGGCCGCCTCGGGCGCGTAGGCGTCACCGCGTGGGCCGATCAGGCCGTTCACCACGATGGGCTGAGCATTGTCGGGGTACTCGTCGCGAAGCTGGGAGCTGAAGCGGGCTGCGTCCCGGTTGGCCCGCTCCAGGTCGGACTCGGTGGCTCCGAGGTCGTCAGCCCAGTGCAGGTGTGCCTTCCAGGTCGGACAGTCGAGCACCATCCCGGCATCGACGTCGCGGGCGAGGGACAGGAACCCCCGGTAGTAGTCAGCCAGAGCGTCGCGGCCGGTCGGGTCCTCCAGCAGGGTGTGCGCAGCGAACTCGCGGATCTCGATCCCCTTGTTGAAGATCAAGTCCGTCTCGCACCCCGCGTCGGTGAGAAACGGCTGGCCATCGAGCTGTGGAAGTCCTGAGCGGTACCTTGTCATCGTGTGGTCTCCCTGGATCGCTTCGGAGGGAACCGACTGCGTGCCCGGCCTTGTGGCCCAGTCGAATGCTCCTCGCGCTGCGGCCCCGCGTCCCGAGGGCGAGGCGAACCTTCTCCTACGGAATTCCTACGAACCGTCCTTGGTCGTGCGGTGACCGAGAGCCCGACCGGTGCACACGCTGACGATCGGCTGACGGTCGCGGGCTGGCTGGTCGATCCGGCCGCCCACAGCCTGACTCGAGACCACGAGCACCACCGGCTCGAGCCCCGCGTGATGCAGCTCCTTCTGCGGCTTGCAGAGGAGCCGGGTCGCGTGGTCACCCGACGGACCCTCCTGGCCGACGTGTGGGGTGACGACAGCTACGTCGGCGATGACGCCCTGAGCGCAGCGGTGATCAAGCTGCGGAAGGCCTTCGGAGACCAACCGCGAAGCCCGCAGGTGATCGAGACTGTGCCGAAGTCGGGGTACCGGCTCATCGCCCCCGTCGGGCGTGACGGCGGACACGACAAACCAGTCCGCCCGTCGTCCCCTCAGCAGACCGTCCGTCGGGGCACGGTGCTTCGGTGCGCCATCGAGGTCGTCGCCCTTGACGGCCGACCGGCCGCCGCTGAGACCTGGCAGGCGGTGATGGACGGCGCCGCCGCGCGCATCGGCCGATCGGCGGCACGCCACGGAGGTTGGGTCGCCCCGGAGTCCGGGGCCGTCGTGGCCGTCTTTGGTGCTCCTTCGGGACTTGAGCACCACGTGGACCAGGCCGTCGCCACCGCGCTGGAGATTCGTGAGCTCGGTGCCGACAAGGAGCTGTCCTCCGAAACCGTCGAGGTCCACCTACGTTTCGGGATCGCCACAGGGCCTCTCGTGGCGAAGGTTCCAGGCGAGCTGGACTCGCAGAGGGCGGTGTTCGGGGAGCCGACCCAGCGCGCCACCGCACTTGCCGACCTCGCCGCTGCCGGCGAGATCCTCCTCGCCGACGACACGGCCAAGCTCTCGCAGCTCGACCTGAAGGTCCAGCCCGTCTCCGCGGCCGCTGGACTGGCGGGCTCATGGCGGATCCTGCGCCTCGACTCGGTCGACCGGGGATCCAGCGCCTGGGAGGTACGGGTGCTGCACGGGCTCACGCCGCTGCAGGGTCGACAGCGCGAGATCGCCGAGTTCGAGCGGCTGTTGGAGCGGGTCGCTGCTGGCGAGGGACAGGTGCTGGCGGTCAGCGGCGAGCCTGGAGTGGGCAAGTCGAGGTTGCTTCACGAGCTCGTCGCGATGGCCTCACTTCGGGGCTTCGCCGTCAACGTGGGCCATGCCTCGCCGGTCGACCGACACTCCCCGTTCGTTCCCGTGCAGTCGATGCTCCGCGAAACCCACGGACTCCGGCGATCCTCCCCTGACGCGGCTAGTGACGGCGAGGCGCTGTCTGCGGTGCTGGAGCCCGGCCGTCAGGGGGACAGCTGGCTGGATGCCGACCCCGAGGTACGGCACGCCCGGGTGGTCGCGGCGGTGTTCGACGTCCTCTTCCCCGACGACGGACCCCGTGTCGTCGCCGTCGAGGACGTCCATTGGGCTGACGAGGCGACCAGGTCACTGGTCGGCGAGCTGGTCGACCGGATCCCCCGGCGCCGCTGCCTCCTCGTCGTGACCTACCGCCCCGAGTTCACCGACCCGTGGGCCACCAAGAGCTACGCCACACGCCTGCGCGTCGACCCCTTGGGACCAGAGTCGGCCGTCGCCATGCTGGACGAGCTTGCGGGAACGGACCCGAGCCTGACTGCATGGAAGGCCCGGGTTCTGGACCGGGCCGGCGGAACCCCGCTGTTCATCGAGGAGAGCGTCAGCGCCGCCAAAGCAGCCGGCGCGCTCGAAGGCGAGCGGGGACGTTACACAGCCCTGACCCCCGAGGAGCCGCTGACCGTCCCGCCGTCGGTCCAAGGCCTGATGGCCGAGCGGATCGACCGCTTGCCACCGCCTGCGCGCTCGGCCCTGTGTGTCGCAGCCGTGATCGGCCGCGAGCTTCCGGCAGTCCTGCTACGCCGGGCGCTCGACGTAGACGAGGCGGAGCTCGACCGGCTCCTGCGCGAGCTGCAGGCCGCCGAGCTGCTCTTCGAGACCACGTCTCGCTACCAGCGGACCTACGTGTTCAAGCACGCGTTCACCCAGGAGGTCGCATACCTGGGTTTGCCGGCAGCCATTCGCAGGGAGCATCACCAGCGCATCGCCGACCTCCTCGGCGGAGAGCTGGCCGGCATCGTCTCGTCCACACCCGAGCTGCTCGCATGGCACCTCGAGGAGTCCGGTCAAACCGAGGACGCACTGACGAGCTGGCTGGTCGCGGCGGCAGCAGGCGCGCAGGCCAGCGCCTACACCGACTCTCTCGAAGACCTCTCACGGGCCCGGAGGCTGCTCGAATCAGTCCCTGATGAGACTCGACGGCTCACCCACGCCCTGCACATCGAGCTGGCGACCGGAACAGCGCTGGTCCAGACGGCCGGTCCCACTGACGTCAGTGTCGAGCGGGCCTACGCCCGAGCGCGCGAGCTGTCCGAACGGGTCGGTCGACCCGAGGAGAAGTTCGAGGCCGTGTGGGGGTCGTGGTTCGTTCACCTCATGCGGGGGGACCTTCACCTCGAACGGGTCTATGGCGAGCAGATCGAGGCTCTCAGCCAAGACATCGACGACGACGGTCTGGCGTTGGAGGCCCACCACGTGCAGTGGTCCGGGCTGTGCCTGGCCGGAAGGCCCACCGAGGCCCGCGCGCACTCCGACATCGGAATCGACCGCTATCGGGCCGAGGACCACCACAGGCTGGCCTTCTCCTTCGGCGGCCACGACCCGGGCGTCTGCGCCCGCAACCTGAACGCCCTCTCACGATGGCTGACCGGAGACGTCGCGGTCGCCCACGAACGCGCCGAAGAAGCCGTTGCCCTGGCCGCCCGGCTGGGACACCCGTACTCGCAGCTCGAGGCATCGCAGGCAGCCCTGGACATGGCTCTTGTGGACGGCGATGTCGAGCAGCTTGAGCGACATGCCTCGGCACTCCATGCTCTGGTGCGCGACGGGCGACTACCCGAGGTTGCAGCGGGCTACGCCAACGGTTTCCTCGGTGCAGCGACGGCACGTCGTGGAGACAGTCGCGCCGGCCTGGAGATGATGACGGCAGCCGCTCCGGTCTGGAGCGAGTTCTGGGGCGCCTGGTGCTTTCCACTCGATACCGCGCTGGCTGAGCTGCTGGAAGCGTCAGGGAGTCTTCCAGCAGCCGTCAGTCACCTCGAGGGCAAGCTGACCTGGGCTCGGGAGTCGGGGGGTACCTGGTGGGACGCAGAGATCATGCGAGTTCTGGCTGGGCTGCGTCGTAGGGAGGGAGCCGACGAAAGGGCCATCGGTGCGCTGCTCACCGAGGCTGTGGAGGTGGCCGCGGATCAGAAGGCATTGTTGCTCGAGCTGCGCGCTGCAACGAGTTTGGTCTCCTTCCAAAGGTCCACGAAGTCAGCGCCTACATCGACGGATCGAGTCCGCTCGCTGGTCGACCTGTTCCCATCGACCGTCGACTTCCCGACGTTGACGGAGGCGCGCCGGTTGATCTCCCGGAAAGGGAGGAGAATGGACCCATGAACGAGTCGAAAAGGGCACAGGCAGGGACTCCAAGCGGTGGCGGCATCTACGGGCTGGGGCTGATCGGAGCGGCCGTCTACTACTGGCGACGGGCTGACGAGGGTGCCGCCTCTCACGCCCTGGCTCTGGGTAAGGCCGTCGCGTGGCCCGCGTTCCTGGTGTACCAGGCGCTGGAGCACACCTCCCGCGACAACTAGGGACGTCAGCGCGGCGGGTCCTCCCCGGTCAACCCGTCCACCGACTCCCGGATCAGGTCGGCATGGCCGACGTGGCGCGCGTACTCCTCGATCAGGTCGATCAGGATCCGCCGCAGGCTTGGCGCCCGACCATCGGGCCACGTGCGGCGAGCGAGCTGCCCCAACCCGTCGTCGGCCAGTGCTTCGCCGACTGCGGCACGGGAGCGGTCCACGGCGTCGCGCCACAGCGCATAGATCTGCTCGGGGGTGTCTTCTGCGGCCGAGTGCCACTCCCAGTCGGGGTCGGCGTCCCAGTCCACCGTGTTCCAGGGCGGGCCGAGCGTCCGCCCCATCAACCGCCCGGAGAAGTAG
>JBAPUB010000139.1:0-7108 GCA_049282455.1 Actinomycetes bacterium | reverse complement strand
TGGTCTCCGATGCAGCCGTCGCCGCACTGTCACTGGTGCTGCATGACCTGGAGAACCCGCTGCTTCTCGTTCGAGACGTCGTCCTCGGGTTCCACGGGGTGCTCCCCCTCACCGAGACCGAGATCGACGCAGTGTGGCCACTGGTCGTGGCCAGGGCCGCGGCATGCGTCGTCAGCAGCGAACAGCAAGCCGCGATGGAGCCGCACAACCAGTACGCGCAGGACTCCCGAGAAGGCGACGACGCAATCATGCGAGCCGTCGCGTCCGTACCGCCGCTGCTGGCACGGCAGACCCTGCGTACCGCCGTCGGCCTGCCCGGCCCATCACCGGCCCCGCGACTGCCTCTCCTCGGCCCATTGTTCGACGGTCAGGCCACTCTGACCCCTGTCGACCTGTCGGTCACCTCCCGCTGGCTCCGCGAAGGCGCCTGGCACAGCGTCGAGGCGGTCGCCAGCGCAGTCCGGGACGCAGCCGGCCACGGTCGCACGCCGTACGCGGCATACGGCCGGGCCCGGCTCAGCGCCGCCCAGGACGACTGCCGCGACGAGCCAGCGGCCACCAGCCTGGGCCTGGACGTGTTTGCGCCCGTCGGAAGCGCGGTGAGGTCGCCGTTGGACGCGACGGTCACGTCGGTCGACCCGCTGACCCTGGCCATCACCGACGCCACTCACGCCCTGGTCCTCGGCGGCGTGGCGACCACGGTGTCTGTGGGAGGACCCGTCACGGCGGGCGACCTCGTCGGGCACGTCGCCATGGTGGCAGGCTGCGACCTGCCCCCACACGTGCACGTCCAATGGGCACCGCCAGGTGTCCCGGCCCCGAGCCAGACGACCGCGTCCCTTGCTCCAGCGTGGCTGGCTCTGTGTCCAGACCCCTCGGCATCGATGAGGCTCGAGCCGTCCGAGTCACCAGCGAGCCGGTCAGCCTCGGCGCTGCTCGACCGACGCGAGAACGTCGTCGCCGGCGTCCAGGAGCACTACTACTCCGCTCCACCGCGAATCGAGCGTGGGTGGCGGCACCATCTCTACGACACGGATGCCCGGTCCTACCTCGACGTGGTCAACAACGTCGCCACCCTGGGCCACTCACACCCTGCGGTGACGAACGCTGTGGTGCGGCAGCTCGAGCTGCTCAACACCAACTCGAGGTTCAACTACCGAGCGATCGTCGACTTCAGTGAGCGACTCGCGTCCTTGCTCCCGGACCCTCTGGACACGGTGTTCCTCGTCAACAGCGGCAGCGAGGCAGTCGACCTCGCTCTGCGTATCGCGCGCAGCGCGACCGGTCATGACCATGTCATCAGCGTGCAGAGTGCCTACCACGGCTGGACGACCGCCACCGACGCCGTCTCGACGTCACTCGCCGACAACCCTCAGGCGATGTCGAACCGTCCGGCATGGGTGCATCCGGTCCTGTCGCCGAATGTCTACCGGGGCGAGCATCGAGGCGACGACGCAGCTCAGCTCTACGCCGACGACGTCGCACGCGCCGTCTCCGACGTACGGGAGGTCGGTGGCGGCGTCGCGGCATACGTTGCCGAGGCGCTGTACGGCAACGCTGGTGGCGTTCTCCTGCCCGCCGGCTACCTCACTCGCGTGTACTCGACAGTCCGCGAAGCCGGCGGGCTGTGCATCGCGGACGAAGTGCAGGTCGGGTACGGAAGAACGGGCCACCACTTCTGGGCCTTCGAACAGCAGGACGTCGTTCCGGACATCGTCACCGTGGCCAAGGCGGCCGGCAACGGCATGGCCGTCGCCGCAGTCGTGACCACGAGGGCCGTCGCTGACGCGTTCGCCTCGCAGGGGTCGTTCTTCTCCTCGGTGGGGGGCAGCCCCGTCAGCTGCGCAGCCGGTCTCGCCGTCATCGACACCGTCCTCGACGAAGGTCTCCAGGAGAATGCGCGAGTCGTTGGCGACCACCTCCGGACCAGACTCGAGCAGCTCGCGGAGCTCCACCCGATCATCGGGGCCGTCCACGGACTAGGCCTCTACCTCGGTGTCGAGCTGGTCCGCGACCGCGACACCCTCGAGCCCGCCACCGACGAGACGGCTGCGATCTGTGACCGCATGCTCAGCCTCGGCGTGATCGTCCAGCCGACGGCAGACCACCTCAACGTGCTCAAAGTCAAACCGCCGATGTGCCTGACGCGATCAAGCGCCGACTTCTTCGTCGACGTTCTCGACGAGGTGCTGGCGAACGGATGGTGAAGGTCGCCTTCCCCGGACCGGTACCTGCGGCCCCCTCGTCGTCGCGGAGTGGCCTTGTGCTTGACTTCCCATCGCCGTTCCACCGAGTGACTGAGGAAGGTCCCGTGCCCACGATTCTGCTCGTCACCGAGCGCCCGCTCTCAGACGCCGACGTCGTCGACCTGACCGCACTCGACGGTGCCACGCCCGCGGACCTGTCGTTCTACGTCGCGGTCCCGCAGCACCGCAGCTCCGAGTCGGTGCAGGCCGTCCTCGACAACTGGGAGTACCTGGACGCCGGAGGCAAGGGCGCCGAGATCGTCCACGAGCACCCAGAGGTCGAGAAGAACCCGGGTGAGGTGGTTCTGCACGACGCCGAACGCGTGCTTGCTCAGGCCATCGGGGCCTTGTCAGCGGCAGGGTCGAAGGCTGAGGGTGAGGTCACGCCCGTCCACGCCCTGGAGACGATCGGTGACCTGCTCGAGTCACGCCCCGTCGACGAGGTCGTCGTGGTCGTCACCCATCACAAGCTCAAGGGCGCCTTCCACACCGACCTCGCCGCGCACATCAAGCGCTCGTTCGACGTCCCCGTGCTCAAGGTGAAGGCGCACACGGACTGACCGCTGCTGATGCTGGATCGGCAGCGGCAGCCGCTGCCAACCCAAGCAGCTACGGGATCTTCGGGGCTGCGGCGATGGCCCGGGCCAGCGGGTGGCGCCCGAGTGCGATCGAGAAGTAGTCGACCGTCCCTCGGAACTGGTCGTCGGCCGACTTGAGGTTCTTGTTGCCGAGGGTCACCTGGCGGGAGCTGACGATGCTTCCGACGTTGCTGCGTATGCTGCGACCGCGTCCGTCGATCTGGACTCCGACGCGACCATGGATCCGGTAGCAGGCAACGAGGTGGAACTGCCCGTCGTTGATGCCGCGCCTTGACGTGATCTGGCTGATCCCGGAGACCCCCTTGAAGCGGCAGCGGATTCTGCCGCTGTCCGGAACGGCCTCCATCTTCCACTGGCCGGCGTCGCGGAAGAATCCCTGCTGGGCCAGGTTCGGGGTGTCACTGCCGACGAAGCCGCGAACCCGAACGGTCAGCGCCACCGCGATGGCCCGACGGTGCGGGGTGAGGTCGTGCGAGCGGCTGATGACGCCCTGCGAGCGGGCCATCATCCTGACCGCTTCCTTCTGGCCGTTCGCCCCGACAGCACGCTTCCAGTGGCCGCTCAGGCGCAGCTGACGGTGCGTGGGGCCGGTCACGTCGCGGACGACTCCACCGCGCTTGATGGTGTTGAAGGTGTAGACCACATCGGCCGGTGCCTGCCGCGCGGCGGCTTGGTGCGCGACGGCCATCGCAGGCGAGAAGGCCGTCCCCCAGGCCACAGCACCCGCCAAAGCCACTGCAACCACACGTCGACGACGCACGATAGACACCTGATCCCCCTTGCTGAACGCGGAGGGTCCGCGATCTGGCCGGTAGGTTAGCAACCTCCCCGCCCGACGGCTGACGGGGATCGCGGATCATTCACTCTCTTGACCCAACGGCTGTGCCGTTGCCGGGCCTGGCGGGGAGTCGGCAGCACGCCTGGCGCGGCTGGCTGAACCCTGGGGGGCCTGCCGGGCATCTTCGGGTAGTTGCCGAGGGGTCGACCCCGAGTGCGGCCTGCGCGGCCGCGTGCTGTGAGGGGACAGGATCTGACCAGAAGTGAACAGGCAGGCGCTTCGGTGCGAACGGACCGGCGTCGCTGGCCGGGGTGGACCAAAGCCTCTGGGCCGTTCGCGTCAGCTTCAGCGAGGGTGGTGCCGTAGGGGTCGGGAGGTTGCCATGCCTGCACGTCGTGGATTGGCCCTGTCCGCGTTGGGGTTGGGATCGTTGATTGCGGCTCTGCTGGGCCCGGTGGCTGCGTCTCCGGCATCGGGCTCCGTCGTCCACGTGGCGGTCTCCCAGGGGTCGTGGATCGGTGTCGGGCCGATGCCCCACCCGGCTGAGTCCCAGACCATGGTTCGTCTGCACGACGGGCGAGGGCTGGCCTTCGCCAGTTGGACCTCCAGCGACGCCCCGAACTGCCTGCGCACCGCAGACCTGTTCGACCCAACGACCGACACCTGGTCAACTGCAGCCCCGATGCATCGGAGCCGATGCGGCGCAAGCGCTGTGGTCCTGCACAGCGGTCGGGTCCTAGTCGCCGGAGGCGCAGTCTGGCCGACGCGCGTCCATGGTCCCTCCTACCGTCGCTCCGCGGAGATCTACGACCCTGGGACCAACCGTTGGTCGTTCACTGGACGGATGCACCAAAGACGCACCGGCGGGGCGATGGCAGTCCTGCCCCACGGTCGGGTCCTGATTGCCGGCGGTTTCCACCGCGGCGGGTCGCTGGCCGAGGCGGAGATCTACGACCCGCGCGGCGGTCGCTGGAAGGTGACCGGCTCGCTACGGGCCAGTCGGGACGTCTCGACCAAGTCGACGGCGACGTTGCCGAACGGGGACATCCTGGTAGCCGGTGGGCAGTTCGAGATCTGGAACCCTCACTGGCACGGGTACTACCTAAGCTCAGCCGAGCGATACGTCGTAGCCAGTCACCGCTGGCGTCCCGCCGGTGATGTCAGCGGCCGCGACAACCCGATCCTGTTCCAGCTGCCGAACCAGCAGATCCTCGCCATCGCGACCAAGGGACGCCACGTCGACCGCTACCAACCTGCCACCAGGACCTGGCAAGAGATTGCCTCGCTGCCCAGGGCCATGAAAGTCAAGCACCTGTCCGTCGAGGGGGTCGCCTCGGTCAACGGGATGCCGATGGTGCTGGCCGGCCGGATCACTTGCCACGTGTCGCGCAACCTCGGAATCGGCTATCTGTGGCGGCCCAGACTGCACCGATGGATCCGGTGGACCATGATGCCCAGGCCGCTGGACGGCGCGGCAGTGCTGAACCTGCAAGACGGGTCAACCCTGGTCGCTGGAGGGGTCAGCCGCTACTACGGATGCATCGGCGGCGACCACATCCCCACTCGGTATGCATACCGCTACCACCCGAACCTGTGAGCCAACCGCCCTGACCCGACTATCGACTATCGACGAAACGACTCCCGGCAGCACAGGTGATACCGGATCCGGTCCTGCGCCGGGCACGGTTCGACGGCACCTCGGGTCGGTCGCGCGAGGTTCCGTTAGTGGGCGATGAGGCGTACGAGTGTGGCTCGTACCGGCGGCTCTTGTTGGGTACCGAAGCCGGCGTACCCGGCCACGAGAAGCCGGCCTCGAGCGTCCACGATGGGTCGCAGCGACATCTCGTCGTAGGCGTTCGGCCACAGGTAGTGGATGAACTCACCGGCATTGCCGAAGGTCGCGTCGAAACCGCCGGTCGGACTGAACCGGGCGAGGTAGCTGGGAGACAGCGACGACCAGTCGGAGGTGCCGGCGAACACGTACCCGTCAGGAGTGAGCACGCCACCTCGGGTGAGCACGGCGCAGGCTGTGACTGAGCAGGACGCGCGTGACTGCCCGTTGGTTCCGTAGGAGGCGTCAGGTTGGCCGTTCGGCAGCCACCGCGCCACGCCGAGACCGTCGCTACCCCACATTCCCACCACGATCCGACCGGATCCGTCCAGGCTGATCGACATCGGCCAGGTGTCGCCGTGGGGAGCCATCCTGAAGCGCAGCGTCCCGGACTCAGAAAATGACGTGTCCAGCGCGCCGCCGGTCCGTAGTCGTACGACACGCCCAGGCGCGTGTGATCGGAAGTCGACCAGCAGCACCATCGGGCGCCCACGAGCATCGACGACCATGTCACTGATGAGGTCGTCCCTGACCTGGTCGATCTCCTTGCGGCCGTCACGTGCGAACGTTCGGTCCAACGCGCCCTGCCCGGTGAGCCGCCACACCAGGGCGTCCGACGACGAAGCGAACGTGTCAGTCCTGCTGTCCGCGACCAGGATCCGGTCACCACCGTCCAGGCTGACGACGGCGTTCGTACCAGCCACGCGGACCCGCAGCAGCCGGACTCCGTCCCTGGCGAACGTCGGATCCAGGGTGCCATCGGCCCGGAACCGGCTGACCAGCACGTTCCGTCCGGCGATGCCAGCCGCGACGATCTTGCCGTCTGGCTCCACCACCAGCGAGTCAAACTCCGCTTGGTCGCCGGCCCGACGGACCAAACGGAACCCCCGCGAACTGAAGGAGCCGGCCAGCGTGCCGTTGCCACGGAACGCTGCGACCAGCGGCCACGACGTCCCCCGACTCTGGTCGCCAGCTGTGCCCACGGCGTAGATCCAGCCACCCCGGGTCGCGACATCGCTGAACTGCATTCCTGGCAGGTACAGACCGGCGCAGCACCGCACCCGACCATCGCCACTGAACGTCGGATCCAGAACGGGGATCGCCGATGAAGCTGCTGCCGAGCCACTCGTCGCGGCGTCTGACCGCCCGAGACCGGACACCGCAGCCGCACCGGGGGCACCCCACGCCAGCCCCGCACAGAACGCCACAACCGACGCCACTACCCAGCCACGACGCACCATCACGCACCCCTGCCCTCGACACGAGAATGTGCACCCTCAAGCCCCCGGTCGAATCCACCGGCCACCAGTCACGCTAGAGGCGCACCCAGACAATCGACAGGGCCCAACGACAGGTCCCACCAACCTCTGCCGATCCATCGCGAGGTGCCATCAGCGGCGCCTTGGGGCGGCCCCGGATTCAGGTGACTGGGGGGCTGGCCCACTGACGGGTGGCGGGTTGCAGGACCCTGCAAGCAAGCCCGTCCGTGAAGGCACAGACCGGCTACGACTGCCGGACTTCGGTGCGTTGGGATCCGTCCTACTGCACGATGGTGACCACGATCTTGACCAGGTCGAGTTTGGCCGGGTCGTGCGAGGACCGGCCGGACATCGTGTACGTGTACCGATGGCCCACCACGGCTGAGGAGCGTGCC
>JBAPUB010000138.1:0-1645 GCA_049282455.1 Actinomycetes bacterium | reverse complement strand
GTCTGCCGCCCGCCGAAGATCGGGTAGCAGTCGGCGTCGTCGTACACGCGGGCGAGCTCGGTGGTCGAGAAGGACCTGCCGCCATCCTTGGAGCGGGCCAGCACCAACGCGTCGGTGGCGTAGCCCGTGCTCGGCGAAGCGCCCTCGTAGGCGACGTAGAGGTCACCGTTGGGGGCGAAGCCGACCTGCGATCCCTGGTTGTAGGGGTGCGCGGCGTCGGAGATCGGGAAGCCCTGGCGGTTCCACGACTTGTTCCAGGTCTTGCCCTTGTCGTAGGAGATCGCGCCGACGATCGGGGAGGAGATGTAGCCGACCCCCTGTGGGCCCTGGTTGAAGCGGGTCCAGGTGACCACGACCGTGCCGTTGGGTCCGGCGGAGATCCACTCCTTGTCGTTGAAGAAGTTGGCCGCACCGTTGAACGAGACCATGTTCGGGGTGGACCAGTGGCGGCCGCCGTCCTTCGACTTGCTCACCACGATGCCGGAGGCGGGGCTCACCCGGCTGAACACGATGTTGGCGTAGTAGACGGTTCCGTCGGGTCCGAAGGTCAGAACGGGGTCGCCGGCGGAGTCGAGCTTGCTGAACGTGCCAGCGCCACCGGTCTCCGCGGTGAGGCCGGGCACCTGGACGTTGCCCCAGGTCCGTCCGCCATTGAAGGAGTAGTAGGCCCAGCCGGTGCCGTCGTTGAGCCCGTCGAAGTCACAGCACGTCCGGTAGTCGTTGGCGCCGGCCACGAGGTTCTGCGGGTTCGTGGGGTTGACCGCGATGCTGGTCTCGTTCTGCGGTGTGGTGCAGCCGAGGTTCGACGAGCCGCTGTTGTTGATCGCGTCGCCGCTGATCGCGTTGACCTCGCCGTTGGACGGCGTGCTGTAGCTGAAGGGGAAGCCCACTTCGGACGCCGTCCGGCACAGGCCGTAGGCGTCCTTGGCGTTGTCGGCACCTTCCTCGTCGCCGAAGGTGACCCACGGCGCCTGCACCGCCGAGGGCAGGAAGGAGTGTTTGGCCGCCGGGGCGGCAAGAGATGTTCCTGCGGGGATGGCGAACACCGCCAGTCCTAGGGCGCTCACCACGGCCAATCCTGCTGCTGCCAAGCGACGCATCAGATCCCTCGTCTCGTCCGTTCCGGCGGTCGGTACGTGGCGGACGATAGGCCCCACGGGTCACCGTGCCAAGACCTCGGGAGCGACGATCACGGAACGCACCTCCCGGGTGGCCGACCGTGACCGGCGGGTCAGACCTCGGCTGGGTCGACGATCGGGTGCGAGCCGCGCTTCCAGAGGCCCACCGACAGCAGGCCGAGTGCCAAGGTGCCGAGCAGCGTGGTGACCCGCCAGATGATCAGGGCGGCCACGACCTGGGGTTCGATCGCGTCGCCGCCGAGCTCGACGAACGTGGCCAGGAGGGCGGCGTCCATGACTCCGAAGCCGAACAGGGGCAGCAGGGTCAGCGGGTAGGCGATGAGGAACGCATCGAGGACCTCGAAGGCGTGCAGGTCGCCGCTGCCCACGCCGACGAACCGCAGCGCCGACAGCAGGATGCACGCGTCCACGACGACCATGGCCAGCAGAGCGAGCAGTGAGGGCGCGAGGCCGGTGCGGATGGTGGTGACCATGCGCCCGCGGAAGTCGACGACCATGTCGGCCCA
>JBAPUB010000137.1:0-2511 GCA_049282455.1 Actinomycetes bacterium | reverse complement strand
CCTCCAGCTCGTGGAGATGCAGCTCGTACTCGCGCTCGATCGTGGCGAAACGCTCCATCGGAGGGAACTCGTTGGCGAGTGCGCGGATCAGGGTGGTCTTGCCCGCGTTCTGCAAGCCAGTGACCACGATGTTCTTGCCAGCCCTCAGCGCTGCCCGAAGGAATGCCACCAGGGATGTGTCCAGAGTCCCGAAGTCGACCAGGTCATCAAGGTCGATGTCGCGGATCCGATGTCTGCGAATGACCACTTGGGGTCGCGGGGTGGTCCAGGCCATCGCCGCGAGCCGGGAACCATCCTCGAGTCGAATGTGCAGGCGCGGGTTGGCAGTGGTGAAGGTCCGCTCGGAACCGCCGACGCGCGCTGCCAGGAGCTGAAGGTGCTCAATGAGCTCCTCGTCAGAGTCCGCGACCGGCGGGCCCGGCTCCTCCCGACCGTCGGCGTACGACACCCAAACCCGATCGTGACCGTTGACCTCGATGTTCTCGACATCTGGGTTGTCGACGAGGGGCTGGAGACGACCGAGTCCGAACAGAGCAGCCATCACAGCGTCGGCGAGCGCGTACTCCTCCTCGACGGTCCACGCGTCGAATCCAGCCCGCACGCGCTCACGGGCCTGGGTGACGAGATGTTCGGCCAGCAAGGACCGGCAGAGCTCGCGCCGGGCTGATGCGTCGGTGAGCGGCTCTGCCTGCAGTGCTGCCGCGAGTTGCTCAGCGACTTGGCGGCGGGTGTCTCGCACGAGGGCGTGGTCGATGCCCGCAGATTCCAGCGGTGTGGGCGGTTCAGGCCACTCGGGACACGTCACCTCGGTAGCCCACGTGCCGGATGGCGCCGCAGAGGCAAGGCCTTCGATGTCCCAGGTACGGACTTGATCAGCCATGTCGCCGCCCCCCGCCGGCTGACGGGACCTGTTCGCGTTGCGGTAGGTCCTGCTCCCTGGAGGTGGATGCTGAACGAAGGGCTACGGCGGCGGCTCGGGCCGAGCGCATCAGCGGGGACCGGGCGAAGCGCCAGTTCGCGGGTGATCCTGCCGAGAGTACGGCCGCGGCGGTCGGGTCCCATGCGAGGGTCGCCGCGACGGGGACTCCCACCGCTTCGGTGATCTCTGCTGCGCGGTATGGCTGGCCCTCCCCAACCAGGACACACCCGAGGCCTACCGGATGGCCGTCAGCACCGCGCTCCTCACGGAGTCGCCGCCCGGCCGGCCGCGCGGCTGCGGTTGAGGTGAGCGAGGAGCGCATCACGAGCAGGACGGTGTCGGCGCGCTCCCGCAAGAGCGTGGCCTCGTGCACGGAGCCAAGTCGTCCGAGGTCCAGGAGCACGTCGACGGGCGGCTCCGCATCGCCGATCTGAGCGAACACCGTGGCCAGGGCTGACCAGACACCGCCGAGCGAACGAGCCTGAGTGGGTTCACTGATGCCGGTGAGCAGCAGCCGGATCCCCTCATCGTCCATTGCCACAACGTGGTCCCACAGCGCCGTTGCTCGATCGCCGGACCGATCACTGGCTAGACCCAACAATCCGTCCGTGGACGAGACAGCGCCCCGCAGGTAGCCGGGGGCGATGTCGCCGCCCGCCATGTCCGCATCCACGACGATGACGCGCCTCCCCGGTGCCACCTCGGGCCACACCCATGCCAAAGCCAGCGCCGTAGTGGTGACACCCGGGGAACCCTTGGCCGATGTCAGCGCGATGACCGTCACGTCAGCCGCCCCTGGGCTCGACGACCAACGCGATCCGCCCGGAAGCTGTTCGGGCCGCCAACGCAGGACCGTCACCGGTGGCGACCGTGACGTCGACGACAGTGACGCCGTTCACGTCGGTCGCACCAAGCCGTACGACGGTCGCGGGGATCGTGGCCGGCGGCACACCGGACGGGTCGGCGTCCGGGTTGGGCGTGTCGACGACGAGCAAGCGGTCGCCGGCCTGCAGCCCACCAGCAGGCATCCGGGTCGCTGGGATGGCAACCGCGACCAGCACCTCATCGGTCCCGGGTGGCGCAACGGCGGTGAGTTGACCTCGGCCGAGCAGGGAACCTGCGGTGAGATCCGTCGCGGCGACGCTGCCCACGATGCTCCCAGTTTCCGAAGCGGGGATGGTCTGCACCGTCGAGTCGACCGAGACCTCCGCCGATCCGAGGTCAGCCTCCGTGATCACCGACCCGTAGGGCACGTCGCGGACGAGAGCGACGACCGGTGTGCGCTGACCGGCGGAGTTCACGAGCCACACGGCCGCCAAGGCGCCGACCGCAATGAGTGCGATCCCCAGCGCAATGAGGCCAGGTCGGCGCCGGCCCTTGAGCGGGGCGACGCGCGGTGCCACGGGCATCGGACGCGCCGAGGTCGGAGGCGGAGCCGCAGCGGCGTGGGTCGATCTGGATCCGTTGGTCGCCGTCGTCATTGCGCCTCCTATGAGCCTTGCCTTGCGCGCTTGGTCAGGACACGAGTACCTGCAACTCACCGATACGAACTTGGGTTGTCGAGCTACGCGTCACTGTGAGCGCGCCGGACT
>JBAPUB010000136.1:0-9920 GCA_049282455.1 Actinomycetes bacterium | reverse complement strand
CGAGGGTGGCCAAGAGCACCGGGCCACGGAAGAGGCCTGCCGACGACGCCGCGAACTCGGGCTGCTGTCCTTGCTCGTGCATGGCGGCGAGGCGAGGGAAGACCCCCATCGCGAGCGGGAACACGAGCACCGCCCAAGGCAGCAGGAAGACCGTCCAAGCCAGCAGGTACACGACAGCGGCGCCCTCGGGGCCACGGTCGTTCACCAGTCGAAGGGACACCCCGTACGCCAGCCACTGTCCGGCGACAGTCATCAGGCCCGCCACGGCCAGGGGTCGGGCGCGAGCCGCGACCCCTTCGGGGAAGTGCAAGGCGGGGCGCACCGCCAGATGGCTGCGCACCGTCGCCGGAAGCTGGGTCAGGAGCAGAACCGCGACTCCGACCGTCGTCCCCACAGCCAGCACGGCCAGCTCGCTTCCCGAGATCCCCACTACGTCTCCGGCCCGATCGCCCGCCAGCTGCGCATAACCCAGGTACGCCGCCATGACGACCAGGCTCGACAGCAGGGGTGCGAGCGCTGTGGCCAGGAACCGGTGGGCTGACTGCAGCGACCCCTGTGCCACAACGGTCAGTCCGTAGATCGGGATCTGGACGGCGAAGATGACGAGCATGGCCGAGGCGGTGTCTGCGACAGCCCCGGCAGCACAACCGGCTTCGCCTCCGTCACCGAGCAGCAGCCCGGTGATCGGGCCGGCAGCCACCGCGACGACGACCGCTGCGGGCACGAGAACGACGAGCACCCAGCCGTACAGGGCGGCCGTGATGGCGCGAGCCCGGGTGAGGTCGGACCGCGCCAAGGGCCCGGCAAGCAGTGGCACCACACTCCCCGCCAGCGCACCGCCCACGATGATCTCGAAGACCAGGTTCGGGACGGCGTTCGCGGTGGTGTACGCCGTGCCCAGGCAACTCGTCCCGACGGTCTGGGCGAGCAGCCACGTACGCAGGAACCCCACGAGCCGCGACGCCGCCGTCACCACCGCGATCATGGCCACGACCCCGCCGAGGGCAGCGGTGCCACGCGCCTGGGGGCTCGACCGGCTCATGGCGACCGACGTCGGCCGAAGGCGTCGATCTCGCGCAGGACCGGGGTCGCGGCAATCACCGAGGTGAAGCTCACCTTCTCGCTGGCCAGGGTCAGGGCGATCTCGGCAGCCAGCACAGCGACGAGTGCCCGCGGACCGAGCGCCGCAGCGGCGGCGCAGCCCAGGGCCGCGCCCATCGCGTTGGACCCGGCATCGCCCATCATCGTGCGCTCACCGAGGTCGCCGGGCAGCAGCGCCAGCGACGCAGCCAGGGGTGCCATCGTCAGCGCGGCCCCGGCTCCGGTACCGACCTGCGACGGTACAGCCACGATGGCCACGGCCTTGGTGGCACGACCAGGTCGAAGGTCGAGCAGGTTGACCAGGTTCGCCGACCCGGCAACCACGGCTCCGGCCACGACCTGCTCCCACCTCCCACGGTCACCGCGCAGTACTCGTCCCGCTGCCAGGCCAGCCAGGCCCATTCCCGCGATCTTCATCGCGCCGCTGGTGATCTGACCGCGGCGAAGCGACCCCAGATGGCCGCCCAGCCCCTTGGTCTCGGTAGTGCCGACCAAGTCGTCGTACGCGCCCAGAACCGCCACCGCAGCCACCGTTGACAGCGACGTCCACCGTTGCGCCGACGACAGGCTTCCGGCGGAAGCAATACCTGCGCAGGTGCCCAGCGCGAGCGCGGGACCCTGCCACAGGGTCACCTGTTCACCCCGATGGTTGGTCCGCAGCCACCTCATCGACCCACCCGGAGGCACAGCGGCGAAGGCCGCGCGTGCGGTGCCGGCCGCGACTATGCCGTTGACGGCTCGGCGAATCACCAAGTCGATCGGACCGCTCAAGGGCTGGCCGGAGTCTGCTCCGGGACCACCGCGTCGGCCCCTTCGTGCATTCCGTACTGCCCCACTCCCCCGTCGAGCTGCTGGACCAGGGCCAGCAGGGCAGTCCCCGGTCCCATCGACAGGTCGAGGTCGTCGACGGTCGACACTGCGTCGGCGGACGCGGAGTTGCGGACGACCTCGATGGTGCCGCCCGGAAGAGTTGCCTTGGGTCCCCCGCCGACCACGACACCGCGGCCGTCGGCATCGAGAGCGTCGATCAGTGGGACGTAGGTCTGCGTCTTGGCCTGGTCGGGGTCGTCATCAGGGGCGACGACCAGGGCGACGCTGGCCTTGCGGAGGTCCTTGGAGTCGTCGACCTTGAGGAAGCCCGCCTCGACCAGACCACTCACCACGGCGACGCCTTGGGGGTCGACCCTGACGCCGGCGCCGGGCGCGATCGTGGTGGGTGACGACGTGACCAACGCCGCGGCCAGTGCACCGCCGGCCGCCTCCGACGCCACCGAGCTGGTCGGGGTCTTGTCGAGCGCATCGGCCACGCGCCGCAGGACGTCCTGCTGGTCGGGGTCGCTCCAGGCGTCGGTGAGACGGACGGTCGAGCCGACCCGGGCACCTGACTGCTCGATCGCCGTGACGGCGTCGGTCACCTGACCGTCGGAGGCCCCCGGAAGAACGATCACCGCCGCCGTCTGCCCGTTGAGCTGACCGTCGACGACGAGAGACTGCACCCCCGCGGCGTAGTCCTGGGAAGCCACCAGGCCGTCCTGGAGCCCCACGACCTCCTCCTGAAGGGCCTTCTTCTCGGCAGCCAGCTGGTCGTTGGTGCCTTGGACCACCGAGTTGATGTCACCCTCGAGCGGTCCTGAGCCCAGAACGATCCCGATCGCCAGCGCGAAGAAGATGGCAACGATCGACACGAGGTAGTACCGGAAGTCGATCACACGAGCCCCTGGAGCCAGAAGACGAAGTCGCCCCACCGGGAGGTGAGGAAGTCCAAGACGCTGCGGCCGGTCTCGGTGGAGGCCAGCGCCGCAACGAGCGCGACGAACCCGGCAAGCATGAGCATGAACACCTGAAGGGTGGAGACCCGACTTCGGTACAGCCGGCTCACTCCCTTGGCATCGACCAGCTTCCCGCCGACCCGCAGCCTGGTCAGGAACGTGCTGGCCATGCCCGAGCGACCCTTGTCCAGGAACTCGACCAAGGTGGCATGCGTTCCGACCGCAACGATCAGCTCAGCGCCCTTGTCGTCGGCCAGCAGCATCGCAATGTCCTCGCTGGTGCCGGTCGCCGGGAAGACCACAGCATGCAGCCCAAGCTCCTCCACACGGCTCAGGCCTGGGGCCCGCCCGTCCCGGTAGGCATGGACGACGATCTCGGCCCCGGACAGCAGGGCGTCGTCGGACACCGAGTCCATGTCACCGACGATGAGACTGGGTTTGTAGCCGGCCTCCAGCAGTGCGTCGGCGCCCCCGTCGACCCCCACGAGCACCGGCCGGAACTCGCGGATGTACGGACGAAGTACTTGGAGGTCCTCCTTGTAGTGGTAGCCACGCACGACGATGAGTACCTGACGACCGTCGATCTTGGTGCTGATGTCCGGGACGCCAACACCGTCGATGAGCAGCTCACGTTCACGACGCAGGTACTCCATGGTGTTGCTGGCAAACGCCTCGAGCTGGACTGACAGCCCTGAGCGAGCCTCGGCCATGGCCTCTTCGACGTAGACGTCGTCGAGGAGCCGGCCTGACGCGACGACGTCGTCACCCTTGACGAGGTCGTCACCCACCACGTGCACCCGGTCACCCTCGCGCAGCTGGACGAAGACATCGGGCCCGACACTGTCGAGCAGAGGGACGCCGGCCTCGACGAGGATCTCCGGTCCGAGGTTCGGGTACCGCCCGCTGATCGATGCAGAGACGTTGACGACCGCCGAGGGCTGGCAGGCGACCAGGGCTTCTGCGCTCACCCGGTCGATGTCGACGTGATCGATGACCGCGACGTCACCGGGCTGCAGCCGCTTGGTCAGGTTCTTGGTGCGCTTGTCCAGACGGACGACCCCACCCGCGGAGTCGTTCCTTCCGCGGGACCTAAGCAGGGAGAGGCGCACCGGGCAATCCTGCCAGAGGGGAACGACGGTTCCGCCCGCATCGCGACCGAGCCGAGCGCCATTCAGGTCACGATTTCGGGGATCGTCTGGCTGCTCTGGCTGCTCTGGCCGGACGCCGCTCGACCGCTGCCAGGTCGAGCAGCTCGGTCGCATGGGCCTGACCCAGCGGTGAGTCCGCCAACCCTGCGAGCATTCGTGAGAGCTCGGCAGGTCGCTCGGTCTCGGTGACGGCTCGGACCCCGCTGGCGGTCACGCTCCCGTCGTCGGACTTCGCGACGACGAAATGCCGGTCGGCGAAGGCAGCAACCTGCGGGAGATGGGTGACGACCAGCACCTGGCGGTTGCGGGCCAGTCTCGCGAGTCGACGTCCGACCTCGATCGCGGCCTGCCCCCCTACCCCAGCATCGACCTCGTCGAACACGAACGTTCCCACGGGATCGGCGTCGGAGAACACCACCTCGACGGCCAGCATCACCCGGGACAGCTCACCGCCGGAAGCACCCTTCTGCAGCGCGAGTGCGGGCGCGCCCGGGTGTGCCGACAGCTGCAGCTCCACCTCGTCGACGCCGAGCGGACCAAAGTCCACCGTCCTTCCGTCGGCAAGCACCAACCCCGCAGGTGCGGTGCGCTGCCGGACGACGGCCGAGGCGACCGCGTGTGGCATCGCGAGCTCGACGAGCTCAGAGGTCACGGCCCGGCCGAACGTTGACGCCGCGGCTTCGCGCGCCCGGGAAAGCTCTGCTGCCACCAGGCCAAGTGACGCGGCCAGGTCGTCGCGACGTGCGGTGAGCTCGGCGATCCGGTCCTGGGAGCCTTCGAGCTGCTCGAGCCGGGGCCGGGCGCGGTCCGCCCAGCCGAGCACGTCGTCGATGGTCGGACCGTGCTTGCGGGTCACCGCGGCGAGGGCTGCTCGCCGTTCCTCGACCCATGCGAGTCGGGAGGGGTCGGCGTCGACCGAGTCGGCGTAGGACCCGAGCTCTGCCGCGACATCCGCCAACGCGTAGGCGGCGTCGGCCACCCGTTGCGCGAGCTGCCGCAGCGTCTCGTCGTGCTGTTGCACCGCCTCGAGCCCGCGGCGGGCCGACGACACGAGAGCAACGGCGTCGACCGCATCGGTGCGGGTCGCCGCATCGTCGCCGACCAGGTCTCGATGGGCCGACAGTGCGGCATCACGCAGGGCGTCGCTGTGCCCGAGCCGCTGCGCCTCGGCCACCAGAGCGAGGTCCTCGCCGGGCTGCGGAGCGAGCGCGTGGATCTCGGCCAGGCCGAACCGCAGGGCCTCGGCCTCCAGGTCACGTTCGCGTACTTGGTCGACCAGGGTTGTCAGCTCGGCGTCGACGCTGCGCAGCTCGTGGAACTGCGCGGTGTAGCGGTCGCGGACGGCGAGCAGCGAGGGACCGCCATACCGGTCCAGGGTTTCGCGTTGGACCGGTGCGCTCAGCAGGCGCTGCTGGTCGGACTGCCCATGAACGGCAACGACTTGGTCGGCGAGCTCGCCCAACAGCCCCACCGGTGCGGACGCGCCTCCGACGTGGGCCCGGGAGCGACCCTCGGCGCTCACCGATCGCACGAGCACCAGCTGATCGTCGTCGACCCGTCCACCAGCCTCCTGGACGCGCCGTGCCACGGAGGCGGGCACCGACAGGACACCCTCGACGGTCGCGCGGGGACACCCGGACCGAACCAACGCAGCGTCGGCGCGCTGGCCCAGGAGGAGCCCGAGTCCGGTCACCACCATCGTCTTGCCGTCACCGGTCTCGCCGGTGACCACGTTGAACCCCGGTGCGAGGTCGAGGACTGACTCCTCGATGACTCCCAGACCGACGATGCGCAGTTGCTCGATCACGGTGGCGGTGACCCTCGCCAACCCTCAACGGGAAGGGCGAACTTGGCCACCAGTCGCTCGGTGAACGGCGTGCGGCCGAACCGTGCGAGCCGGACGGGCTGCGGATGGCGGTTCACCAGCACCCGGGCCCCCTCGGGCAGCTCGACGGTGCGACGCCCGTCGGCCCACAGCACCCCTTGGTGGGTTCCCGGCTGGAGCTCGATGCTCACAGTCGATGCAGGGGCGACGACCATGGCCCTGCTGAACAACGCGTGCGCCGACAACGGCACGACCAGCATCGCCTCGACCTCTGGCCACACGACCGGCCCACCTGCGGAGAACGCGTACGCCGTGGAACCGGTCGGCGTCGCTACCACCACACCGTCGCAGCCCCAGCGCGACAGCGGACGATCGTCGACCGCGACGAGAACCTCGATCATGCGCTCGCGGGCAGCCTTCTCCAAGGAGATCTCGTTGAGGGCCCAGTCGCGATGGATCACAGAACCGGCGACGTCGACGGTGACCTCGAGGGCCAGCCGTTCCTCGACGGTCCAGCTGCGTCGGGCCACCTGGTCGGCGACGTCGCCGAGGTCGTGCTGCTCGGCCTCGGCCAGGAAGCCGACCCGGCCGAGGTTCACACCCAGCAGGGGAACGTCGGCGTGGCGGGCCAGCTCGGCCCCGCGAAGTATCGTGCCGTCGCCGCCGAGAACCACGACGAGCTCACACCCGTCGGCCGCGGTGGGACCGGCACTCACCGGCTCGAGACCGGGCAGGGCCAGGTCGGCAGCTTCGTCGTCCAGGGCTCGCACGACCAGCCCGGAGGCCAACAGCCGACTCGCCAGCGCGCGCGCCCGGTCGCTGGCAAAGTCGCGCCCGGTGTGCGCGACCAGGAGCACCCGACGCGGTTCGCCGGTCATGGCGGTCATTGTGGTCCTTCCGCAACTGCTTGGTCGGCGGCTTCCGGGTCGAGCGGTGGCGCTTCGGCCTGCAGCCACACGAAGTACTCGACGTTGCCTGCCGGGCCGGGCAGGGGGCTGGCCGTCACACCTCGGACGCCGAGCCCCAGCCCGGCGGCCGCGTCCGTGATCCTACGGATCGCCTCGACCCGGTGCTCGGGGTCTCTGACCACCCCACCCTTGCCAAGACGATCACGACCCACCTCGAACTGAGGCTTCACCATGAGAACGAAGTCCGCCTCGGGGGTGGCTACCGACACCAGCGCGCGAAGGACCAGCGTCAGCGAGATGAAGGATAGGTCGGCGACGACCAGGTCGACCGGATCCGCCAACGACCCCGTAGTCAGGTCGCGCACGTTCGTCCGGTCGTGCACTGAGACCCTGGAGTCGGTCTGCAGAGCCCACACCAGCTGCCCGTACCCGACATCGACGGCGTCGACATGGCTGGCCCCAGCGCGCAGCAGGACGTCGGTGAAGCCACCGGTGCTCGCTCCCGCGTCCAGCGCCCGTCGTCCGGCCACGACCAGTCCCTGGGGGGTGAACGCGGCCAGCGCCCCGGCCAGCTTGACCCCCCCGCGTGAGGCATACCCCGGGTCGTCGTCGTCCGGCTTGACCAGCACAGCCGCGGCGTCGTCGACCTGCGTGGCCGGCTTGGTCGCCACCGACCCGGCGACCACGACCCGGCCCTGCGCCACCAACGAGGCCGCGTGCTCGCGCGAGCGGGCCAGTCCGCGGCGCACGAGCTCGGCATCGAGCCGACGCCGCACCGACCTCAGCCCTCGTCGAGCTCGGTCAACGCCCCATGCAGCCCTTGGTGAACACCGTCGAACACGGCCGGGTGCTCTGACACCGGCAGGTGGGGCAGTGCCTCCAGCCCGAGCAGAGCCGTGTCGACGCGCTCGTCGCCGGTCGGGACGACGCCGAGGTCGAGCTCGGCCTGAGTGGACCGTTCCGACCCCGCCGCCTCGGATGCGATCGCTGGTTCAGCTGGTTCAGCTGGTTCAGCTGGTTCCGCTGAACCGTGTGTATCGGCTGCGCCGGGCGAAGGAGGTGCATCGTCGAACCCAGTCATGATGCCCCCTTCGTCGATGGGTGACTCGGCTTGGTGGCCGGCTTAGCAGCTGACTTAGCGACCGGCTTGGTGGCCGGTTTCGTGGCCGACTTAGCAGCCGGAGTCCGCTGAGGGGTCGCCTGTGCGTCCCGCAGCTGCTGCACCGAAGCGCTCAGGCGTTCGACCGTTCGCCGCAAGGCGGTCACCTCGTCGCGGGTGGCCAGCCCCATGGCACCCAGAGCGCGGTCGACCTCCGCCGAGACCAGTGACGCCAGAAGGTCGCGGTTGGACCGGCTCAGTGCCACCAGCTCGTCGGTGAGGCTCTGGACCTGGCCCAGGGCACCCGGGACCATCGCCTCGATGCCTTCGCCGGACCACAGGCTCCGGGCTGTCGCCGCGGCCCGCTGGCGGGTGACGTCCGTGAGCCCGTTGGCGACATCCCAGTAGCTGCGCACGACTGCCACGACCATCGGTCCGCGCTCCTTCCCACGTCCACCCTCGCGACCACCGCACTCCGCGGCACCCACGTGAGTCCGTCGCCGCCGCCGCAGGTCAGTCACCCGTCGAGGCGGTCACCCCGCACGCTACCGGCGTGGCGGCAACGGCACCGGCACCGGGGCGGGCCACCACCGGCCTTCGACCAAGGCCAGCAGGTCGGGGGCGACGATGTCGGGCTGCTCATCGGCGGATGCGGCGGCCAGATCGGCAGCCGTGGTGACCCCGCTGAGGACCAGTGCGCTGGGGAGTCCCGCCGCCTTGGCGCCCACGATGTCGGTGTCGAGCCGGTCACCGACCACGAGCGCCCGGCGAGCGCCGACGCGGCGGGCGGTGGCCCGGAGCAAAGCCGGCGCCGGCTTTCCGGCCACCACGGGTACGCAACCGCTGGCGGCACTCACAGCCGCCACGAAGGTCCCGTTCCCGGGTGCGTTGCCCCGTTCGGTCGGGAACGTCAGGTCGGTGTTGGCCGCGATCCACACCGCACCGGCCCGGACCGCGTACGTGGCCTCGGCCAAGTCACGCCAGCTGGTGTCGGGACCGAATCCCTGGACGACGGCCGCAGGGGCGTTCTCGGCGTCCGCCGCGAGGCGAAAGCCTTCGGCCAGTACGGCCTCACGAAGCCCGGAGCCTCCGACGACCAGAACCAGAGCCCCCCGAGGGACCAAGTCGAGCAGCAGCTCGGCGGCCACCTGGGCCGACGTGACCACCTGGTCCGGTGACGTGGGGATCCCGAGGTCGCTGAGGTGACCGGCAACGTCGGCCGGTGAGCGGGATGCGTTGTTCGTGGCGTACCCCACAGGCACATCGGCGGCCGCCAGCGCAGCGAGCGCCTCGACCGACCCGGGGACGGCCGCGGCTCCGCGGTACACGACACCATCGAGGTCGAGGACCAGGCCGTCGCATCCGGACGGCAGAGGCAACGCCGTGGGTGCCTGCGCAGCGGTCACGACGACTGCGCTCGCCCGGTGGCCCGAACCTGCGCGAGCAGACGCGCATAGTCGTCCCGGTCGGGACGCATCGCGCAGGCCAGGGCCAGCTGTTCGGCGGCCGCTCTGGGGTCTCCCAGGCGGGACAGGGCCAAGCCCAGTGCGAAATGGGCGTAGTCGTCGTCGGGATGGGTGTCAGCCAACCAAGCGAAGTCCTCTCGGGCCCGCTCGAACTGCTTGGCACCCAACCTCGCGCGCCCTAGCGCTTCGCGAATCGAGGCAGACCCAGGGTCGGCGGCCGCCGCATGCGCCAAGAGCTCGGCTGCCGCGGCTGGATGGCCGGCGTCCAACAGCTTGAGACCGCGGACGTACCAGTCGTAGACATCGCCGACCGGTCGTCGCTGTGTCGGGTCGGTTCCGGGCACACGACCTCCTGGTGCGCTGCCGCCGGGCACGAGCGCCGTCAGCGTTGGCCGCACCGATCCTGCCATGGCCGCACCGCGGTCCCCCGCGGCCGACACCTGGGCGGTCAAGCAGCGCGCGCCACCCGTCGAGCCGTCCGGACCTCCAGCTCGTAGCGGCTCGAGGGGCCGGATGGGCCCCGCCAGAACCGACGCCGAAGGGCACCGTCGACCGCGACGACATCACCGGGCGCCCAGCCCATGACCTTGCGCTGGATCGACGC
>JBAPUB010000135.1:0-3571 GCA_049282455.1 Actinomycetes bacterium | reverse complement strand
CGGGTGGCTCGGGACGCGGGAACGGTGCCTGGCAAGACTCCCTGGTCGAAGATCGTCGGCCCCGAAGCAAGGTCACAGACATTCCTGAACCTGACTCCCGGCTCGACCTACACCCTGTCGGTGGAGGCGATCAACGCCGTGGGAACCGGCCCGGCCGCTTCCGGGCAGGTCACGATCGCAGTCCCGGTGACCAACCTGCTGAAGAACCCAGGGTTCGAGCTGGACGCCAACGCGGACTCCCGCCCGGACTCCTGGACGTCCAACGCGAAGTTCACCCGGTCCTCGGCGGTGAAGTACGCGGGCAGCTACGCGGGTCAACACCGGGCCACGAACAACACCGGGCACACCATCACCCAGGTAGTCACCGCCTTGACGGCGGGTGTCAACTATGGGTTCTCCGGCCGGGTGAACATTCCGGCCACCACGGATGCGTTCACTTTCCAGATCCGGGTGCGCTGGCGGAACAGCTCGAACACGGTGATCAGAACTGACGTTGTTCGTACCGACACCGCGGCGACGAGCGGTTGGAATCAGGTTGTTCGGACGATGACCAGCCCGACCGGGGCGACCAACGCCCAGGTTCAGATGGTCGCCACCAGTCTGAACGCCACGGTGTACGTGGACGACTTCGCCTTGAGTCGTAGCTGACGTCATCAGCAAGACACTGCTGGCCCCGGGGCTAGTGCCCGGGGCCAGCCAGCCTCGACTGCGGAATTGTGAATCGACGGAGTGGGCGCTACCCAGCGTCGCCGACGTGACTCGATGCGGCATCGGTGGGTAGCGGGTAGTGCACTGAAGGTCATCTGGGTTGCCCCGACTGGGTGGCGGACCGCTTCAGCCGCGCACGCGTGGACTACAGGGTGGGGGTCTTTGGCCCATCGCCGTTAGTGCCCTTGTCTCCTACGGTCAGCACTAGGTCAGACAACGAGGAACGGGGCACTGCTGATGAGCAACAGCCGAGAGCTTGTTCCTGCCATTGCTACGCCAACACAACGGCGTGTGCGCAGGATGTCACTGGGCTTGCTAAGTCTGCTGTTGCCGGTGGCTCTGATGACCGCCCCGAATGCGTCGGCGGCCGTGTGCCCGAGCGTGGATCCGATGACCGGAGACGTGACCCCGACCCCCAGCCCCGACGTGGACTGGTCGGGCTGCAACCTGGCCGGTGCGAACCTGGCTTCGGCGGATTTGCGCCGTGCCAACCTGTCGGCCGCCAATCTGTCCGCGGCGGACTTGGACGCTGCGGTGTTGATCGATGCCAACCTGACCGGCGCGAGCCTGACCGGGGCGAGCCTGAGCGACGTGAACCTGACTGACTCCCGGCTGGGCAACGCCAAACTGACCGACGCGAACCTCAACGACGGTGACCTGCGTGGCGCTGACCTGACCGGCGCCGACCTTGGGGGCGTCAGTGTGGCCCGGGCGAACCTGATCCGGACCACACAGGTGCGTGTGCGCTCGGGGGGTGTCACCGGCATCCCCACCGCGTTGCCCACACCGTGGGTGATCGTCGTCGGGTACCTGGTTGGGCCGGCCGCCGATCTTTCTGGCGCTGCCCTGTCCGGTGCGGACCTGTCGGGAACGACCATGACCAACGCTGACCTGTCCGGCGCGGACCTGTCCGCCGCGATCATTTCTGACGCAACCCTGGATAACGCGAACTTCTCCGGCGCAGACCTACGCAGGGCCAACCTGACCCGGTCGAGTGTGACCGGTGCGAACCTTTCTGGCGCCAACCTGGCCCGGGCCGACCTGCGCGGTAGCAACCTCAACGGGGTGGACCTGACCGACGCTGGCCTGGCCTACGCAGATGTGCGCCGTGCCACCCTGGTGGGAGCCAGCCTGGCCGGAGCCGACCTTGACTTCACCGACCTGAC
This sequence comes from Actinomycetes bacterium, assembly GCA_049282455.1. Lineage (GTDB taxonomy): Bacteria > Actinomycetota > Actinomycetes > JAHEKZ01 > JAHEKZ01 > JBAPUB01. The sequence goes on along the minus strand of JBAPUB010000135.1, from coordinate 1,697 downwards.
TGGGGCTGACCTCACCAACGCCAGTGGCTGCCAGATCCGAGGAATCCCCCTGGTGCTGCCGACCGGGTACAGCATCGAGGGTGGTTGCCTGACCTACACCCCACCGAAGGACACCACCCCTCCGGTCGTGACCTGCAACCGGCCTGCACCCAGGTTCAGACTGAACAAGTCACCCGCAACGGTGACCGCCACGCTGACCGACGAAACAGCGCCCGCCTCGACCACGGTCAGTGCGAACGCTCGCACCTCCCGGGTCGGGCCCAGCGCGGTGACCGTCTCCGGGCAGGACGCCGCCGGCAACCCGGGCAGTGCCCGGTGTAGCTACAGAGTGGTCTACGGGGTGTCGAAGTTCCGGGCACCGGTGAACAACGGGCGGGTCGTCAACAAGGCCATCGCTGGGCGGAAGATCCCGTTCAACTTCTCGGTGTTCGACGCCAACGGTGCCCCGGTCCGCTCAGTTGCCTTCTCAGCCAGAAGAGTGGACGTTCACAGCTGCCAAGCTGCGGCCCCCACCGACCGGATCGAGATCTACACCCCCGGGCTCGTCGGCCTGACTCGGGTTCGTGGCGGTGACTACCGCTACGTCTTCCCAACCCGATCGACTTGGGCGGGCACCTGCCGCACCCTGAGCATCAACCTCGGCGACGGGGTCTGGCACTCCGCGCAGTTCCGATTCACCCGGTAGCGGCCCACCCCTGCTGGTGCGACAAGGCGGTGGACTACGCCGTGGAGAACGGGATCACTTGCGGCCTACCAGGGAATTGCCTTGCGCCCGGGCCACTGGGATCGGTATCCCATCGCCAACACTCGATGACGAATCGTTGCCTGGCCTTGTCGACCCGTACCAAACCGTAGCCTTCGTTCTTCAGGTCGCGGTCGCCGAAGCTGCGCGAAACCGTGCCGTAGGCCGCCATGTACTGGTTCTGGGTGATGACCGGGTTGACGATGGCGCGCACGTGGAACTTACCGCCGTGGCCGTCGATGAAGTCCCCTGTGTGTGGAGTCGAAGCGGCATTGGGAAGGGGGGAGGTTCGAACCAACGCTGCCAGGCGGTTCCTGCGGCGGGGACCGTGAACTGGACCAGCCCATCGGTGAACGTCATGAGCCCGTGGCGGGCCACGCTTCCGGCCCCGCTGGAGAGCGTTGCCGCCCTGCGGCTGCGTGACGACTCGATCCTCGTGGCGGGCGGCATAACTCTCGACGCCTGTGAAGTTGGTTCCCCCTACCTCTTCAGTCGCTCCGCCTCCCGCTACTACCTCCAGAAGTGAGTCGGCGGATCTTCTGCAACGCCGCGTGACGCTAGTTGTGAGAGGTCAGCCTGCCGCGCTGGTCTGGGGGTGCCGCCGCAGACGCTCGCCGACGGACAACTGAAGCCTCCTGGGCGCTGCGCCCAAGCCAGGGACGGCCGAGTGGGACAATCTCAGCAGCCAAGTTGCACCGTGCCCACTCGACTTGGAACCGGCTGAGGTCCACCCTCCGGTCGTTGGCGTGAGTGCCGTAGGTGTCGTTGGGCTTGTGCGATTGCGATCGCGGTTGAGGCACACAAGAGGCACACGGATGCCCCGTAACTCGGCGGCACAGCACGGACGGTTGACGGGACCTGTGAGCACGGAGCACCACCAGCGAACACCCCGTGAACCGGTGTCCCGCCACTCATAACCCAGAGGTCGCAGGTTCAAATCCTGCCCCCGCTACCA
>JBAPUB010000134.1:0-4452 GCA_049282455.1 Actinomycetes bacterium | reverse complement strand
CCTCAACGTCGAGGAGCCGGAGTTCTCCGGCGTCCGGCGCATCGTCAAGGGTGGGCTGGACCGCCTGCTGGCCCTGGTCGCGGTCCTGCTGCTGTCGCCCGTCTTCGTGGCGACCGCGCTGGCGGTGGCCATGACCTCCCGAGGCCCGGTGTTCTTCAGGCAGGTGCGCATCGGTCGGCACGGGCAGCCTTTCGTGATCCACAAGTTCCGCAGCATGTTCAGCGACGCCGAGGAGCGGTTGGCAGAGCTGGACGACGCCAACGAGTCCGACGGTGTGCTCTTCAAGATGAAGAACGACCCACGGGTCACGCCGGCCGGCCGGTTCATCCGCAGGTACTCCCTCGACGAGCTCCCGCAGCTGTTCGACGTGCTGCGCGGCCGGATGTCGCTGGTCGGTCCGCGCCCCCCGCTTCCCAGCGAGGTCGCCCGCTACCCCCTGGACGTTCGACGTCGGCTGATCGTCAAGCCCGGCATCACAGGACTGTGGCAGGTCAGCGGTCGGTCGAACCTCTCCTGGGACGACTCGGTGCGCCTCGACCTGCTGTACGTCGAGAACTGGTCCCTGGCCCTCGACATCACGATCATGATGAAGACGGTGCTGGCGGTCCTGCGCCGCGACGGAGCCTACTGAGGCTGCTCAGCCCTTGGATGGGCCCCTCGAGGCGACCGGTCCGACCGGCTCCTTGGTCCCTCAGCTCAGCAGCAGCTGGCTGACGGTCAACAGCGCCGCGACGGCGAAGAACACCAGCAGCGCCGCACCGACCCCCACGACCACCGACTCCCGCAGTGCCGAGGGCTGGCTGCCTGCTCGACGCCGTCCCCGGTTCGTAGGCCGGTGGCGCGCCCGCGCCGGTACCCGAGCTCGCTCCTGGGTCCCCACCGACGCGCGAGTGGTCGTCGGTGCAGGTATCGGGGCAGGAGTCGGTGCAGGAGTCGGGGCAGGGACGAACGGGGTGGGCAGCGCCAAGGGAACTGTCAGGACCACGTTGATGTCGACGTCGGGGAGGTCGTCATAGCTGCCCGCGTGGTCCGGGAGCGCTGAGGGCGCCTGCGGCTGCGCGGTCGTGGTCACCGGTGAACGGTAGCCCGAGCGCTTTCTCGGCCGCAGCACGCCGGAGAATCGGTCACACGCATGCCTCAGTCGTCAGGCATGCTGGGCACCGTTCTGGGACCCATACTGGGTCCCATGCCTGGTCACCGTTCGTCGGCCCTGCGCGTCGGACTGACCGGGGGGATCGGTGCCGGGAAGTCGACGGTCGCCGCACGTCTGGCAGACCGCGGAGCCCTCGTCGTGGACGCTGACGCCCTGGCGAGGCAGGTGTTGGAGCCCGGCGAGCCCGCCGTGCAACAGGTCCTGGACCAGTTCGGCCCCGCGGTGCTTGCCGCTGACGGGTCGCTCGACCGGTCGCGTCTGGCCGCCATCGTCTTCGCCGACCCGGAGGCACGGAGCGCGCTCGAAGCCATCGTCCATCCCGAGGTGGCGCGACGGGCCCGCGCGGCGATGGCCGCGGCGGAGCCCGGCAGCGTGGTCGTGTACGACGTGCCGTTGCTGACCGAGAAGGGTATGGCCGACCAGTTCGACCTGGTGGTGGTCGTGGTCGCCGACGCGGATGGACGCAGAGACAGACTGGTGGGCCGGGGGCTGGACCCGGCCGACGCTGCGGCCCGGATCGCCGCCCAGGCAGACGACGCCGAGCGGAAGGCCGTCGCCGACGTGGTCATCGACAACTCAGGACCGGTGGAAGAGCTCGACGCCCAGGTCGATGCCCTCTGGCAGCGACTCGTGCATCAGCTCGGGCTGTCGGTGCCGGGTTCTACGGTGGTGACATGAGACCTGTCACGGACATCCAGCGCAGGGTGTCGCCCATGCGTGTGGTCGCCGACTACTCGCCGTCCGGCGACCAGCCGCAGGCGATCGACGAGCTCGAACGTCGTATTCGGGCGGGAGAGTCCGACGTCGTGCTGCTGGGCGCGACCGGCACGGGCAAGTCGGCGACCACTGCCTGGCTCATCGAACGGCTCCAGAGGCCGACCCTGGTCATGGCGCCCAACAAGACACTCGCGGCGCAGCTGGCCAACGAGTTCCGCGAACTGATGCCCGACAACGCCGTCGAGTACTTCGTCTCGTACTACGACTACTACCAGCCCGAGGCCTACATCCCTCAGACGGACACCTACATCGAGAAGGACTCCTCGATCAACGACGAGGTCGAGCGGCTGCGCCACTCGGCCACGAACAGCCTGCTGACCCGCCGCGACGTGGTGGTCGTGGCAACCGTTTCAGCGATCTACGGGTTGGGCACGCCTCAGGAGTACGTCGACCGAATGGTGCGGTTGCGGGTCGGTGACGAGATCGACCGGAACGTGCTTCTGCGCAAGCTCGTGGACATCCAGTACACGCGCAACGACCTGGCCTTCACCCGAGGCACCTTCCGGGTCCGCGGTGACACCATTGAGGTCATCCCGGTCTACGAGCAGCTGGCCGTGCGGATCGAGATGTTCGGCGACGAGATCGAGCACCTGTCGACGCTCCACCCGCTGACCGGTGAGGTGATCACCGAAGACACCGAGCTGTACGTGTTCCCGGCATCCCACTATGTGGCCGGTCCCGAGCGGATGGAACGGGCCATCTCTGAGATCGAGGCGGAGCTCTCCGAGCGGCTCGACGAGCTCGAGCAGCAAGGGAAGCTGCTCGAGGCTCAGCGCCTGCGGATGCGCACGACCTACGACTTGGAGATGATGCGCCAGGTCGGTACCTGCTCGGGGATCGAGAACTACTCCCGGCCGATCGACGGACGGGGTCCGGGCACACCGCCGCACTGCCTCCTCGACTACTTCCCCGAGGACTTCCTGATGGTCATCGACGAGTCCCACGTGACGGTGCCCCAGATCGGTGGCATGTTCGAGGGTGACATGTCACGCAAGCGCACCCTGGTTGACCACGGGTTCCGGCTGCCCAGCGCCATGGACAACCGTCCGTTGCGCTGGGACGAGTTCACCGAGCGTCGTGGGCAGACCGTCTACCTCTCAGCGACTCCGGGGCCCTACGAGCTGTCCCGCGGCGACGGCGTCGTCGAGCAGATCATCCGGCCGACCGGTCTGATCGACCCCGAGATCGTGGTCAAGCCCACCAAGGGACAGATCGACGACCTCTTGCACGAGATCCGCGGTCGTGCTGAGCGCAACGAGCGCATCCTGGTCACCACGCTGACCAAGAAGATGTCGGAAGACCTCACCGACTACCTGCTCGAGCTCGGAGTCAGGGTGCGCTACCTGCACTCCGAGGTCGACACCCTGCGACGCGTCGAGCTGCTGCGTGAGCTGCGGATGGGTGAGTACGACGTCCTGGTCGGGATCAACCTCCTGCGGGAGGGGCTCGACCTGCCGGAGGTCTCGCTGGTCAGCATCCTCGACGCGGACAAGGAGGGCTTCCTGCGTTCGGGCACGTCGCTCATCCAGACCATCGGCCGGGCGGCTCGAAACGTCTCGGGCCAGGTCCACATGTACGCCGACAAGATCACACCGTCGATGCAGCACGCGATCGACGAGACCAACCGACGCCGGGTGAAGCAGGTGGCCTACAACACCGCTCATGGGGTCGACCCGGAGCCGCTGCGCAAGCGCATCTCCGACATCACCGAGCTGCTGGCCCGCGAGGACGCCGACACCGAAGCGCTCATCGGTGGAGCCGGGCGCTCGCAGTCGCGAGGGAAGTCTCCGGTGCCAGGCCTGGTGGTCGCCCGCGAGCGAAATGACCGGACCCTGGACATCCCCGCGGCAGATCTGGCAGATCTCATCCAGCAGCTGACCGACCAGATGCACGCCGCTGCGGCAGAGCTGCAGTTCGAGCTCGCCGCCCGGCTGCGCGACGAGATCGGCGGCTTGAAGAAGGAGCTGCGGGCCATGCGAGAGGCCGGCGTGGGCTGACCTCGAGGGCTCACGTCGAGCCCAAGCCACACAATGGGCATCCGACCGCACCAGAGGGGCACTCACCATGGACGCCACAGCGACGTTGTGGCTGGTGTCGTTGGCCGTACTGGTCGTGGTGGTGTCGCTCGACCTGCTGCTTGCGGTGCGTCGCCCTCATGCCGTGTCCATGCGCGAGGCGGGTCTGTGGACGGCGTTTTACGTCACGCTTGCCCTGGTCTTCGGGGGTTGGCTGTGGGCTGCCTACGGAACCGCCGTTGCCGGCCAGTTCTACGCCGGCTATCTGACCGAGTACAGCCTCAGCGTCGACAACCTCTTCGTGTTCGTCATCATCATGGCGCGATTCCGGGTGCCTCGTGAGAACCAGCAGTTCGTGCTCCTGGTGGGCATCATCATGGCCCTCGTCATGCGTGCGGGGTTCATCGTGCTCGGAGCGTCAGCCATTGTTCGATTCAGCTGGGTCTTCTACCTCTTCGGGGCCTTCCTGATCTACACGTCCATCCGGCTGGCCACGCACTCCGAGGA
>JBAPUB010000133.1:0-6255 GCA_049282455.1 Actinomycetes bacterium | reverse complement strand
TGCGACTGGCGATCGTGACTGGTGACCTGGCCGGAGCCATGTTCCTGCTGGGCCGCACGGCGGAGGCTGCTCGGCTGCTCGGGGAAGCGGCCGCTCTGGCTGAGCGGCTTGGGAGCCGGAGACTGGTGGCGATGGCGTTAGGGAACGATGCCGCCGTGCGCCTATCGGGAGGCGACCGTCCCGCCGCGGGGCGGGCGGCGATTGCCGGGGCGTGGGCTTCCCTCGAGATCGGCGACCTCGCATTGGCCATGACCTTCCTGCAGATTCCCGTCGACATTGCGGAGGCCGAGGGCAGACTCGCCGTAGCGGTGCGCTGGTGGCGCGAGCATGCCCTGCTCGAGGAACGGCTCGGACGACCTCCCGACAGCGTGGTCTCGTGGTTCCGCCACGCGTCTGCCCTGGCAGCGCTCGGCGATCTCGTCGCGGCTCAGGCAGCGATCGACCGGACCGAGCCCGCTGCGTCGGAACTGGACGACGAGACTGTCAAGGTCGAACACGACCGTGCCCGCGCCGCGGTCACCGGCCGCTACACGCCACCCATGGGAGCCGACGAATCCCCCATAGAGCTACCGCCGCTCGACGCCAGCCTCCCAGAAGTGACAGCAGCCGACGTCGACGATCTGTTCGCACGGATCGATGCCGTGCTCACCGAGCGGGAAGCGCAGTCCGGCTGACCGTCAGCCGCCTTCCTTCCACCCGTGGTGCTTGGCCAGGTCCTTCAGCCTCCGGATGTCGATGCCGTTGGCCTCCGCCACGGCGAGGCGTACGGGCGTCATGGCCACGAGCGTCGATGCGCGTCGACCACCCTCCAGCAGCGCCCGTTCACCGAGCATGGCGCCCGGCCCCACCTCGCCGACGACCTCGCCGTCAACCTCGACCCCGAGCACCCCGTCGAGCAGCAGGAAAAGCTCGCTGCCAGGTTCCCCCTGGCGCGTGACGACGGAACCCTGCGGGAGGCGTCTGATCTCAGGCTTCTGGTCCGCCTGCATGACCTCGGCGGACAGCTGTCGCTCCAGCTCGGACTCCGCAGCCGCGACAACGACCGAGGAGTCCTGCTCGCCCCACGGAGTGCGGTCGCCGAAGGAGTGCGACACCCAGGACTGCTGGTCCGTCAGGCCACTCTTCAGCGCCAGCTCGCCGTCGCCGTCGTACACCCAGTGCCGAGGGAACGTACTGGCGCCGGCGAGCTCGACGTCGGACCGTCCGTCGCTGTGGATGGTCAACGCCAGCGTGGTCCAGACCATGGGAGCCCGCCACTGGACGAACGGGGCATGTCGAACCGGACGCGGCAGCGGTACGCCGGTGCGCCCGCCCACGGTCTGGACGAACTGGGCGCTCGTCTCGCCCACGAGGGTCTCGCGCTGGAGCTCCGGGAGTGCGATGGCCCGGAAGGTCGCTCCCACTTGGGCGACTCGCACAGTTGTCGAGCCGATGAGCAGACCGGACTCAGCCGATCGTCCGGAGCCGACGATGCGACCGTCCTCTACGTCGATCCAGGCGGACAGGACGTTCGCGAACCGGAAGGCGTCGTCGTCGCGCAGTCGCCGCACGTGCTCGACGCTGTCGAGATGGTCGGGCGGCGGTGCGTCGTAGTGGGAGATCCCGAGGTCGAACCCGGCCCGCAACACCCCCTGTACCGACTCCATGGGGATCCATGAGATCGAAATGGCTCGCGATTCGATGCGCACGTCAGCTCCATCCGTCAGACGAGAGAGGTTTGGGTCCTCAGGGTCTGTACTTGGGCCCGCGCCGACGCAGCGGTCGCCGCGTCACCCACGGCCTCGGCGAGGCTGGCACGCTTGAGCCAGCTGTAGGGGCTGCACGGGTTGATCCCCAGTCGTTCCGACACCAGGACGCGCGCGAGGTCGTGCTGTCCGCTGCGCAGGGACGCCTCGAGCAAGGTGCGCTGGACGGCGTCGCGCTGGGCGTGGCTTCCACCGAAACGGTTGAGCGAGGTCCGGATCGGCGCGAGCAGCTCGACGGTGCTGTCGTAGTCGGCATGGCCGAACGCGATCAGCGCGCGGGCAACCGGAATCCCGACGTCGCGGGTCATGGCGACATTGGCCACAGACGGGTCGTTCGTCTCAACGACGTAGCGCGCCCGTGCCTCGACGAGCTTCTCCGCGTCGGTGATGCGACCGGCTCCGACGTAGGACATCACGGCGTGCATGTCGTTGAACGCGTAGATCGGCTCCTCCGTCTTCGCATCCCACGCCGAGGCGAGGGCAACCCAACGCTGGGTCTGGTCGATGCCCTCCAGACGAAGTCGCCAGAGCAGGGCGGCGGCGTCGAGCATCTCCATGGCCAACCCGGCCGACTCGGCGTTGTTGATGACGGCGTCGTAGATCTCCAACGGTCTCGTCGTGTCACCGGCTTCGAGCAGGTAGAGGCAGTAGTGCCACCAGTTGTGCACGTTGAGGAAGTTGCCCTGCTGCCACTGCGACGCCCGGGAGTCGAGGAATCGGAGCCCAGCCCCGAACTCCCCCTGCATCTCGAAGGTGTGGGCGACGGCGTGAACCCCCCATACATCGAGGGCATCCCGCTCGAGAGCCTCGAGACCAACGTCCAGCGATCGGGAGTACAGCCCGCTCTCCTCCAGGCCGAAGGCGTACATCCCGAGCAGCAGGCCGTAGTGCGGGTCGTCGGGACCCCACGCAGCCAAGGCTCCGCCGACCCGGTCGCGAAGGGCGACGGCGTTTGCGGTGAAGAAGTCGACCTGGTGACCGACGGCCAGCGCGAGGGCGTCGCGTGGATGCTCCTGAACCAGCTGCCGCAACGCTCCCCCGCCCGCCTCGAGATCACCACGGACCAGCGCGTGCGCGGCAGCCACATGTCGGCGTTCACGGTCGTTCAGCCGGCCGCGATCGAGGTCGGACTCGAACGCGTCGAGACCTCGCTTGGCTTCCGCCACGTCGTCGGCCTCGGTCCCCAGGATGCCGAGGTAGGCCGTCATGACCTGGGCCATGGCGAAGTCGGGGTCGAAGGCCAGTGCCTCGCCGACAGCGTCCCCAACCGCTGATCGGAAGTGCAGCAAGTGGTCGACTGCGGCGTCATACGCCAGGCAGGCGTCGTCGCTCGAGACCGTCACCACGTTCCCGTGCTGGTCGATGCCCACTCGTGCCTCCTGAGCCGAAGACAACCGCGTTCCGGCATCCTCCCACCTGGAACACGTCGCGCAAGGCCCTCAGTGAGACACTCCCTCGATCGCACGACCCGATGAGGTATCACCCTGTGCCCAGGAGGAGCCGTGGCCCAGCACCAAGGGAGCGAGTCGCTGATCCACTACGAGCAGACAGGCAGCGGCCCGGACATTGCCTGGGTGGCCGGAGGCGGCGGGCTGGCGAGCGACTGGGACCCCTACCAGCTTCCGTACTTCAGTCACGACTTCCGCAACACCACGTTCGACAACCGCGGCATCGGCGAGACCGGGTGCGACCGTCCGCAGCCCTGGCCAATCGAGGACTTCGCCCGCGACACCGCCGAGCTCATCGAGGCAGTCTGCGAGCCCCCCGTCGCCCTGGTCGGGATCTCGTTCGGAGCGGCGATCGTGCAGCAGGTGGCCATCGAACGCCCCGACCTGGTCCGTTGCGCGGTGGTGATGGGCACCGGCTCACGCAGCGTCAGCTGGGGCTGGGACTTCCAGCAGGCCGAGATCGACTTCCGCAAGGCCGGTGGCCGCCTCGACGGCATGATGGCGGTCACGCACTACGCAGCGATGCTGTACCCGGCCCGGGTCCTCGGAGACCGAGAGCTGTGGCCCCGGCTGAGGCAGGAGCTCTCGGACTGGCTCGCCACGGACGCCAACGAGCAGTCGCTCATCCCCCAGTGGGAGTCATGTCTGCTCTACGACCAGACCGAGGCGCTTCCCTCCTGCCAGGTCCCGATGCACGTGATTGCGTTCACTGAGGACGTGCAGGCACCGCCTCAGGACGGCGAGGAGCTGGCGGCGCTGGCAGGCAACAGCGAGTTCCACCTGTTCGAGGGGATGGGGCACGGCTCGGTCTATGGGCACACCCACGACGTGCTGAACCCGTTCATCCGGCAGCTCATCGAGCGATATCTCCCTTAGCCGTGGCAAAGGGTGAACCTCGCCCGACGAACCGGTCGCTGAACTCCGCAGCGCCCACTGGCTGCTCCCGTGCGCTCAGGAATGTCCAGGTGTCGGTCGATGCTACGACGTGCTCCCGACGTCCACGACCGCCGCTGCACCGGCCCCCGCCGGGTCTGGGGCCAGGGCCGTCCTCTCGCTGCCCACGGGAGCGACCGTCTCGGTGTGTGCCGCTGTCACCGGAGGGATCTGGGCCCTGACGTCGCTGCACCAGCTGCCGGACCCGACCTTGTTCACCGTTGCAGGCCGAGTGCTTCTGTCGTCCCAGGGGCTGGGTGTCTTCAGCGACCCACAGCTCCAGGTGGGTCCTGCCTACCTGGCCTTCGTCGGCGTGCTGACGCTCGTCGCCAGCGTGCTGCACCTGACGCCCGAGCTGCTCGTCGCCGTCGTCGCATCAGCCGTGATCGGGCTCGGCACCGTGGTGGTGACGAGGCAGGCGCTGGCTCTCCAAGGGCGTCGGTCCGCCACGGTCGAGCTCGGTGCAGGCCTCACGGTCGTCCTCGCGTCCCCGCTGTGCGCTGCTGCATGGGGCGGTCACTTCGAGGAGCTCCTCACCGCCCTCATGCTCCTCGCGGCGGCCCATTGCGCGGGACGAGACCGACTTGTCTGGTGCGGGATGCTCATCGGCCTGGCGGCGTCGACCAAGATGTGGGGCCTGCTCGGAGTCGGACTCCTGCTGATCGACACATCTGCTGCACCCCTGATGTCAGCGGCCCGGCTGGGCCGACTCGCACGGGGTGCGATGGCCATGGTGGCCGTCGTCTTGGCCGCGTACCTGCCGTTCTTGTCCCACGGTGACGTCGCAACCCTGACCAAGACCTGGTCGATCTCCTTCCCGGCACCGGTCGCACTCCTGGCGGACGGCTCTGCCTACTCCTTCGGGCTTCGTGCCGGTCAGGCCCTGTGCGCGATTGCCTTGGGGGCTGCCCTCGCCTTGGCCGGACGCCGGGACGTGCGCACCCTATGGTCCGTGCCTGCTGCGGTCATCGGCCTTCGCCTGCTCCTCGACCCGTTCCTCCAGTCCTACTACCTGGCAGCGGCGCTGTTGGTCCTCGCCGTCGGCGTCTGGTCGATGGATGACAGTGCCCAGCATGTGCGGGCACTCGCCGTGTCGGCCACGATGCCGGTCGTCTGGGCGGTCTTCATGGTCGTCCAAGGGGCCCCAGGGTCGGTGGTGACCGCGATCCTTCTCGTCGTCTCCGTCGCAGCGGTGTCCTGGATCAGGGTCACCGCGGGGCTAGGCTGGGGAACCGTCGACAGTCGTTGACGATCCCTCGTACAAGGAGACAGGTGGCGTCCCCCGGTATCCAAGACATCGCGGCGGTTGCTCTCGGCAAGACCGCTGGCGCTGCCTCTCGACTCACCGGTCGCGGTGGTGGCTCGTCGCTGCCCGGCGTGCTGGCCCGGCGCGTGAGCCCGAACCTGCTCCAGGACGTCGTCGCCGGCCAGAAGGTGCCGGTCATCGCGGTGACCGGCAGCAACGGCAAGACGACGACAAGCCGGTTCGTCACCGCGCTGTTGCGCGGAGAGGGACTCGACGTCGCACAGAACCGCGATGGAGCCAACCTCGAGCAGGGCGTGACCACCCTTGCGCTTCAGGCGGCCGGCTGGAACGGCCGCATCTCCGATGGCACCGTGCTCGTCGTCGAGGTCGATGAGGGCGCGTTGCGGGTCGTCGCCCCCGAGACCGATCCGCGCGTCCTGGTGGTGACCAACCTGTTCCGCGACCAGCTGGACCGGTTCGGCGAGATCTATGCGATCTCCGACGTCATCGCCTACGCCGCGCGCAAGCTCCCGCAGTCGTCGACTCTCGTAGTCAACGCCGACGATCCTCTGACCGCCGAGCTCGGCAAGGACGGCCCCCATCGCCGCCTCACGTTCGGTCTTGAGCTGGACCGGTCGTACGGCCGGATCACGAGTGCCGCTGACAGCATCCGGTGTCCCCGTTGCCAGGGTGACCTGCACTACAGCGAGGTCTACCTCAGCCACCTGGGTCGCTACGCCTGCTCACGATGTGACTTCGCCCGGCCGTCGGTCGACGTGGCCGTCGTCGAGCTGCACATCGAGGGCCTCACCTCGACCCGAGTCCGCCTGCGTACCCCTGAGGGCGAGCTCGAGGTCACCGTGCCGCAGCCGGGACTGCACAT
>JBAPUB010000132.1:0-8799 GCA_049282455.1 Actinomycetes bacterium | reverse complement strand
GGTAAACACCGTCCGGTTCCTTGGCCAGCGGTTCCTCCCACGCCCGGTACAGCGCGACGACCCGGAGCGTGTATCCGACGGCGAACGCGATCCCGGCTGAGACCGCTGGCCTATGGCCGCCGAAGTCCCGGTAAGCCACCCGGCCATGCTCGTAGGGCACCGATCCATCCTTCACGAGGTCCCCTTCTGAGAGTGGCCGCGATCGTCCTGCCCTCGGGTGTAACTCGCGAGCATAGGTGCCGCTACGTGCGGTAGGCGTCCGGCTTAGGATTCCGGCAGCATCCGCGACGGAGACATCTGACTAGCGGACATTGTCTGGGGGGAGGGGGCTCAAATGCGATCCATATCCGGGGTGGTCTCAACTGGTCAGCGCAACGCCTGCTCCAGGACCTGTGACGGTGTCATGAAGCCGAGGGTCTGTCGAGGGCGTCCGTTGAGTCGGGCGGCGACTTCGTCGAGGTCGTCTTGGCTTACTGCGGCGAGGCTGCGTCCCTTGGGGAAGTACTGGCGCAGCAGGCCGTTGGTGTTCTCGTTCGAGCCGCGTTGCCAGGGGCTCTTGGGGTCGCAGAAGTAGATCTGGACGCCGGTGTCGATGGTGAACTGCTGGTGCAGCGCCATCTCCTTGCCCTGGTCCCACGTCAGCGACCGGAACAGCTCGGTGGGCAGCGCTTGGACGTGGTCGGTCAACGCGCGCACGACTTCGGCGGAAGTGTGCCGTCCGGGGATCTTCACCAACATCACGAACCTGGACTGCCGTTCGACCAAGGTCGCCATGCAGGAGCTCGCGCTGCCATAGACCAGGTCGCCCTCCCAATGCCCCGGGACGGCCCGGTCCTTCGCTTCTGCGGGACGCTGGGAGATGTGGACCACGTCGCGGATCCGGCCCTGCCCGTTCATCCTCGACCACCGCCCGCAACACCGGATCGCCGGCCAGCTTCGCGACCTTCGGCCGGCACCCCTGCACCCAGGCCTGGACCTCAGCCGCAGCCGCCCGGTAGTGCCGGCGACCCCCGTTGCGGCCGACCTCGCGACAGACCGTCGAGGGTGACCGTCCGATCCGCCTGGCGATCACCCGCACCGAACGACCCTCAGCAAGACCCCGGGAGATCTCCTCTCGCTCGGCCAGGCACAGCTGCCGCACAGACCGCTCCCGCACCGGCGCGCTCAGGCGCTGCGTGCGCTCGATGAAGTCCACGACCGTCGTCGGTGGACGCCCCATCTGACGCGCGATCTCACGCACCGGCAGACCCTTCGCCACCAGCCTGCGGATCTCCGCCTTCTCCTCCGGACTGAGCCTGACCATCCCAACCTCCCGACGACACGAACCCCATTCGGAGAGGGTGTTGAATCGACCAGTTGAGATCACCGGCAATCTGTACGTTTCACGAGGCCGAGGTTGCGTGTAAGTGTCGCCTTGCTCTCCGTTCTCGTAACGGTCTCGGAACGGTCCGTCTGGATGATGAAACAAATGTGAAGTGCGGTTCCGCGGTGTCTGGTCCTTGCGGAGTCGAGTTGCGTGGATACGCCCAGGAGGATCATGACTGTCGCCGGGCCAACGCTGGAGGAGCTTGAGGGACGGTCGGGACGTCCGCGTGCGCTGCTGGCCCGCAGGGTCGCCATCTGTGTGGTGTACCTGACGTTCAGTGCCGTCACAGTGATGATCGCTTACGGCGGCGGTGCCCTGACGATGATGGCCGGAAACGCTCCTGCCGGGCTCGCGTTCGCCTACGGGGCGGTCACGGCCATGAAGCTGTTGAGTTTCGGCGGCTGCCTGGTCATCGTGGCGACGGCCGGGCGCAGCGTGGTGGCAGTTCAGTGGGTCCTGGTCGGCCACGGGACCTGGTTCATCGCTGACCTGATCGCCCGCCAAGATCCCACTCAGGGTGTCGGGGGGCTGGTCGCCCAGTACCTGGTTCTGATGGTGGTCTATGTCGGTCCGTGGCTGCTGCTGGCTCCCGAGCGCTGGGAGCTGTTCCGCCTGCGGGCAAGACCCGACCGGGTCGCGGTCGCGACGGCGCTGCTTGCCTTGCCGCTCCTGGGCTTGTGGACGTGGCGAATGGCTCACCTGCAGACCCCGCTGGCCGAGTCCAACTTCGATGCTGTCGCTATCCCGCTGATCTGGGCCACGACTTCGTTCTTCGCCGCTGTTCGGCCCTCGGGTCGCCGCTGGCTCCTCGGCGTCGTGGCCGCCTTCGCCTTCTATCTGGGGGTCGTTGCCGTGGTCAGTCCGAGTGTCGACATCGGGTCACCGGGACTCGTCGGCGGACTCGGTTTGGTCCTGTTCGCCGGGATCTTCACCTGGCGTGCCCGCCAGCCAGTGCCCACAGACCACGGCGCGGGGCTGGCCGGCCTCAAAACCGCAGCGCAGCGATGACGGCCTCTCGGCGACCCCTCGTCAGGCTCCCGCCGTGATGCGAACGCTCGGGAAGCACCGGCTAGTCCTGCTCGGGGTTCTGCTCTGCGGGGTTGTGCTGGCTGCGTGGCCGGTGCCGGCGGCTGTGTTGACCACCCGTCCCGTTGGCGACGAGGTACTCTTCCGTACCGTCGCGCTGTGGACGCTGCTGAACGTCGCGCTGGGTGCGGTGATGATCTGGCAACGGCCGCGCCAGCTCTACCCCTGGCTGATGTTCTCCGCCGGACTGATCATGGTCCGCCTCGAGACGAGCGCCTTCCACACCGGCGCCGACAGCCTGTACTTCGTTGCCCCCGCACTCCCCGCCCTGCTGGCCCAGCTGTTCCCCACCGGACGACCGATCCCCGGACGCTGGGGCTGGCTGACCTACCTCAGCCCCGTCGCACTGATCGGGGCCATGCTCACCAGCAGATGGCTAAGTGACAGCTCGCCGGCCATGGCGTTCCTCGGCGTCGCATGGGTCGTGGGCCTGCTCGCCACCTTCCCGCTGGTCGCCCTTCGGTTCCGCCGCTCCGCCGGAGCCGAACGGGCCCAGTTGAAGTGGTTCCTGTTTGCCGTGACCGCCGCCTTCGTCCTATGGCTCGGTTCGACGGTCCTGATCGCGTTCCACCCCAACGCCGGCGCGTGGGGATCCGCCATCGCCCTCTCACTCCCGGTAGTGGCCATAGCGGTCGCCCTGCTGCGCTACCGCCTGTACGACATCGACCGAGTCATCTCCCGCACAGCGTCATATGCCGTAGTCAGCGGACTGCTGCTGGCCACCTACATCGCGGTCGCCGCGTCCATCTCGGCCCTCATCGGGCGAGCGTCGACGATCGCGGTCGCCGCCGCCACCTTGACCGCAGCAGCACTAGCACGCCCGGTCCTACGAAGAGTCCAGGAAACGGTCGACCGAAGATTCAACCGATCCCGATACGACGCCATCCACACCGTCGACACCTTCGGTTCACGACTACGGAACCAAGTCGACCCCCACCACGTCAGCGACGACCTCGTCGCCGTCGTGAACACCACACTCCAGCCAAACCACATCACCATCTGGATCCGACAACCCTCCTCGCCCAACCGATAGCGAAGCACAGACATGCCGTTCGCGGCCGGGTTCGGGGCACCATGTTCCGGTGCCCTTTCGTCGAGGCGACAAGCCAGCGTCGGAGAAGGTTCCGGCGTTCATCCCACCCGTCTTGGATCTCAGGGAAGCGGCTGGGCAGGCAATCGAGGGCTCCCACGCGTGCACCGTCTTCGAGCCGTCGACGAACCGCACTGGCCGACGTGACGTTCGCAACTGCCGACTTCGGGCAACTCACCTCCACCGACAACACCTCCACCCTGGCCGAGATCGAGGCGCAAGGCTGGCGGCTGAACCACGTCGGATACGTCTTCGTCCCGACGGGACAACTGAGCCGAGACAGGTTTCTCGGAACCGGGCAGAACGTGGCGGTCAACGGGGTGACTATCGGGGTACCTGTTCCGCGCCGTCTAGGGCTGGTGTGCCGAAGCCCCGCTGGTTGATCCCGGGCGGAGGTTTCACTCTGTCCGGGGGCGGGGCCACGCTTGCAGTGCGTACCGGTTCCGAGTGTTTCGGACGGTAAGCCGAAGCCCCGGGCGGCGAGGGGGATCGCACAGCCGGGGGCTTCGGGACGTCAGCAACGCTAGCCCCGCAGCGGGGGTACCGTGGGCCGATTAGGCAACCGTTCACCTGGCGTTGGCAGTCCGTGGTTTGTTGCCTTTCGGGAGGGATCAACTCGCCGGATAACCTCCCCGTTTTCGCTCACGGATAGCCCGCACAGGACGCACGATCGCACAGCGCGCCCGCGGTCAACTACCCCAAGATGCCGGGCGAACCGACCAGGGTCCAGCCCAGCCGCGCCAAGCCTGTGACCAGGGGAAACACGGATGCGACCACAGCCTGAAGGCGATGAACAGCGCACACTCGCCTCGTGGCAGCGCGACCTTCGGGCCGCGGACAAGGCGCCCCGCAGCATCGAGATCAACTTCCAGTCGGTGCGGTTCTTCGCCCTGCGGCTGGCTGAGCAAGGGCGAGCCGAGACGTCGGACGAATTGACCAAGCGTTCGATCAGCTCATGGCTGGGCCACTTGTCAGACACCGGGCTTCAAGCGCAAACGGTGCTCGTGACACCCGACATTGACGCGCAGCCCGTCGCGCAGCTCGAAACGGCGGGGAGGGGCGCGTAGCTGCGCTGAGGCGCACCGACGTGCCGATCGTGAGTGCTGCTGGGGATCCATGATCGCCATCGTCGCTCCACCTCGGACTCGCTCACTGAGAATGCCTGGGCGTGCGGCCTAGCACTGGCATACCGTGAGGATCATGTCCCCCGAACGTCTTGGCCGATGGGCCAGCATGCGTTCGCTATGGCGAATCCGCACCTACGTGCGCCCGTACGCCGGCCAGATGATGCTCATGATTGTCGCGGCTGGTCTCGCCGTGGCCGCCAGCATCGTCGTGCCCCTCGTCGCAGCGGCGGTCGTCGATGGCCCCATCGCCAATGGAGACCGCGCCGGCCTGATCCCTCTTGGCCTGCTGGCGCTGCTGCTTGGCGTTCTCGAGGCAGGGCTCGTCTTCATCCGCCGGTGGGTGCAGTCCTACGCCGCTCTCGGGATCGAGACCGCCGTCCGCGACGACCTCTACGCTCACCTGCAACGACTGCCCGTCGCCTTTCACGACCGGTGGCAGGCAGGCCAGCTGCTGTCGCGCGCGACCTCGGATCTATCGACCATCCGACGGTTCTTGTCCTTCGGGTTGATCTACCTGGTCGTGAACGTCGCCACGTTCATCGTTGTGGTCGCGCTCCTTGTCCACTTGTACATGCCGCTCGGGGTCCTGGTGGCGGCGTCGGCCATTCCGCTGTTCCTCATCTCGAGGGGGCTGGCCAAGGCGTACCTCACGGCCTCGCGCCTGGTGCAGGACCAGCAGGGCGACCTCGCCACATTCGTCGAGGAGTCGGCAGTTGGCATTCGCATGATCCGCTCATTCGGTCGGCGCGAGCACGTGGGAGAGACGTTCCGCGGCTCCGCCCGCACCTTGCACGACTCGTCGGTCCGCAAGGCGGTGTTGGTCGCTCGGTTCTGGTCCATGCTCGACCTCGTCCCGACACTGACGCTCGGGCTTACTCTCCTGTTCGGCGCCGTGGCGGTCTCCAACAGCCAGCTGACCCTCGGTGACCTGGTGGCATTCGTGTCTCTGATGCTGATGCTCGTCTGGCCTGTCGACTCGCTCGGTTGGATCGTGGCCAACGGGCAGGAGGCGATGACGGCGGCCGACCGCATCTACGAGGTCTTCGACACCGAGCCGACGATCGCCGATCGATCCGAAGCCGTGACCGTGGAGCGCCCGACGGGTCTGTTGCAGTTCCACGGAGTCTGCTTCGGCTACCCGAACGCCGACAAGCCGGTGCTCCACGGGATCGACCTCGAGATCCAGCCCGGCGAGACGCTCGCCCTCGTTGGGACGACGGGTAGCGGTAAGTCTACGTTGACGGCGTTGGTGCCTCGCCTGTACGACGTCACTGCCGGATCCATCACGATCGACGGCGTCGATGTGCGCGACATGGCGCTCACGTCGCTGCGTAGCATCGTTTCCGTCGCCTTCGAAGATCCGACGTTGTTCTCAGCGAGCGTCCGAGAGAATCTCACACTCGGGTTCCCAGAAGCGACCGACGCCGACGTCGAACAGGCACTCGACATCGCGCAGGCGAGCTTCGTCCATACTCTGCCGTGGGGTCTCGATACCCGGATCGGCGAGCAGGGCATGTCGCTGTCGGGGGGCCAACGGCAGCGACTGGCTCTTGCTCGGGCCGTGGTGGCGCGGCCGTCGATCCTTGTGCTGGACGACCCCTTGTCCGCCCTCGACGTGCACACCGAGGCCTTGGTCGAGGAGGCGCTTCGCCGAGTGCTCGCCAGCACCACCGCCCTGCTGGTCGTCCACCGACCATCCACGGTCGCCCTCGCCGACCGCGTCGCCCTACTTGAGGACGGCACCATCCGCGCCGTGGGAACCCACTCCCGGCTCATGCGCGACGAGCCGTCCTACCGCGCCGTGCTCTCTCAGCGGTCGGAGGCGGTATCGGCATGACCGTGCAGGAGTGGCGAGGCGTAGCTACGGAGGGCGAGGACGTCGTCAGCGTCGAGGTCACGGCGATGCTGCACGGCCGGAGTCGGCGGCTGTTGGGCAGCCTGTTGCGGCCACACAAGCGTCCGGTGTGGGTCGCGATCGGCCTGCTGTTGTTGCAGAACGCCGCGGCGATGGCGGGCCCGTACTTGGTCATGGTCGGCATCGACAAGGGCATCCCACCGCTCCAAGCGACCGGTGATGCGCATGTACTAATTGTGGTGACGTTCGGCTTCCTCGTGGCGGCAATCGTGGAGTACCTGTCGAAACGGTCGTTTCTTATGAAGAGCGGGCGTATCGGCCAGGCTGTGCTGTTCGACCTGAGGACACGGGTATACGACCAGTTTCAAAGACTCTCGCCGGCATTCCACGAGCGCTACACCTCGGGCCGCGTCATCTCCCGCCTCACCAGCGACGTCGACGCACTCGCCGAGCTTCTGGACGGTGGCATCGACGACCTCGTGCTCGCCGGACTGTCCGTGGTCTCGGTTGGCGTAATTCTGCTCTTCCTCGACCTGCCCATGGGTCTGGTGACGCTGCTGTCGTTCCCCTTGTTGTGGCTGCTCACCAAGTGGTTCCGGCGCAACTCCGCGGTCGCATACCGCCGGACCCGCGAGACCGTCGCGCTGATGATCGTGCAGTTCGTCGAGTCGCTGAACGGCATTCAAGCCGTGCAGGCGTTCAGACGGGAACCGCGGAACCAGCAGATCTTCGAGGAGGTCAACCTGGACTACCAGCTGGCCAACGAGCGGGCCTTCAAACTCATCGCGATCTTTGCGCCCGGCATCAAACTGATAGGCAATGTCACCGTAGCGGTGGTGCTCGTGTACGGCGGATACCGGGTGATGGACGGAGCCGTCGAAGTGGGCGTGCTCGCCGCTTTCCTGCTGTACCTGCGTCGGTTCTTCGAACCGATGCAGGAGCTGTCGATGTTCTACAACTCGTTGCAGTCGGCCACTGCGGCGTTGGAGAAGCTGTCTGGGGTGCTCGAGGAGACTCCGTCGGTCGTCGAGTCCGACAATCCGCTGCCTCTCCCTCACGCGCAAGGCGACGTCGACCTCGATGACGTCGTGTTCTCGTACGGAGCCCACGTGGTCCTGCCGCATCTTGACCTCCACGTGTCCGCAGGTCAGACGGTGGCGCTCGTGGGAGTTACCGGAGCCGGAAAGACAACTCTCGCGCGGCTCGTCGCGAGGTTCTACGACCCCGGCGAGGGTGCCGTGCGACTGGACGGAATCGACGTGCGGTCGTTGTCTGATGAGGATCTCCGTCGAGCTGTGGTGATGGTGACGCAGGAGAACTTCCTGTTTGCTGACACGGTTTCCGAGAACATTCGATTCGGTAGACCCGGGGCGAGCGACCGTCAGGTAGAGGACGCAGCTCGGGCCATCGGCGCCCACGACTTCATCACCGCACTGCCCGAGGGCTACGACACCGACGTTGGCAAGCGTGGAGGACGGCTGTCAGCAGGTCAACGACAGCTGATCGCGTTCGCACGCGCGTTCCTGGCTGACCCTGCGGTGCTGATCCTGGACGAGGCGACATCGTCCCTCGACATCCCGAGCGAACGGCTCGTGCAACGCGCACTGCGGACGATCCTGGCGGACCGCACGGCGCTGATCATCGCCCACCGACTGTCCACCGTAGAAATTGCCGACCGCGTGCTCGTCCTTAAGGACGGTCGCATCATCGAAGATGGTACGCCGACGGAGTTGATGAAGGGCGAGGGAGGATACGCGGGCCTGCACCAGGCGTGGGCCGCCTCGTTGGTCTAAGCAGCGGAGCAAGACTCTTGTCTGTGCGGCTGAAACCCCCGGGCGTGACAGGATCCAACACCCGAGGGCTTCACGTATCAGACTAGGCGTCGGGGTGACGCGTGTCATGAGCCGAACGTCCTCTGGGGTGGCTGTCCCCGCTGGTGTCGGTGTGGAACCGACTGCCCGCGGCGGCAGAGCAGGGCTGTAGCCGTGGCGTTGCCGAGGACGTAATGCCGGCAGCTGGGCGTTGAGACGGCCTGAATGGTGGACAGGTCGACCAGAGCTACCGGTGCGCTCTGGTACCCCGGCGATGACAGTGGTGCCGGTTGCTCGGGAGCATCGAGTCCTCGGCGAGTAGGAAGACTTGCTTGGCTGGTGAACGGGGGTGGTCTCTATCTGGTTGGCTGCTGCCCGGGCCTTTGTCGGGATTGCTGCAGGTCAGTGGGCGCCGGGGCAGGACCGGATCCGGTATCAGCTGTGCTGCCGGGAGTCGCTTGCTC
>JBAPUB010000131.1:0-15284 GCA_049282455.1 Actinomycetes bacterium | reverse complement strand
TTTCTGCTCTGCTGCAGCTGGGCGGTGGTGGGGGAGTGGCCGGCGGGGGCGCGATGCTCCTCCAACCCCTGTGGTTCCTGGCCGTCTACCTGGCCTTGATCGCGCTGACGCCGTGGAGCTGGGCCCTGCACCAGCGGTTCGGCAACGCCCTGCTGCCGGTGCTGCTAGTCGTCATCGTCCTCGCTGACGTCGGCCGTGTCGGGTATGACCGCGAGATGGCCGGCTACGTCAACGTCGTCGCCGTCTGGCTGTTCGTGTACCTGCTGGGCTTCGCCTTCGCGCAAGGCTGGTTCACGCCACGACGCGCAGTCGTGTTGGTGCTGGCGGGCGCTGCTGCACTCGCCCTCCTGGTGACCCTCGGGCCGTACCCGACACGGATGGTCGGGATCCCCGGCGACCGGCTGAGCAACATGCACCCGCCCACGCTGGCTGTGCTCTCGCTGGCGATGGTCCAGATCGGGCTGCTCGTGCTGCTCCGCGCTGCGTTGGCCCGGTGGCTGCAGCGGCCACGGGTGTGGTTCTGCGTCGTGTGGCTCAACCTGTCGATCATGACGCTGTACCTGTGGCACGAGTTCGCGATGGTCGCGTCGGCACGACTGCTGCTTGCCGCAGGCCTTGCGCAGCCAGCCCCCGGGGCAGGCTCGTGGTGGGTGATGAGGTTTGTCTGGGTCCTGGTCGCTGGCGTCGTCCTCCTTGGGCTGGTCGTCGTCTTCGGCCGGTTCGAGCGGGTGCCGACCCCGCCCCCGCCCGCTCCGTCGACGACGGCCAATGCAGTGTCCATCGGGGTCGTCGTCCTGCTGTTCGCGGGGCTGCTCGGTCTCGCCGGAACCCGGGTCACCGAGATTGCCCAGGTTCAGCACCCGATGGGTATCCCGTTGAGCCCGTTGATGGCCCTGTGCATGATCTGGCTGGCGACCCTGCTGCTGTGGGCCGTCCGGCGCCTCCCGGCGGCAGTTGTGGAGGTGTGACCGCGGCTCAGTCCGTGCTCACGTGAAGGTCGTCGTTGTAGCGGCGCAGCTCCCACTCGACCGACGACGAGCCATCTGCGTGGTGGGCTACCCACTCCGTCAGTGAGGTGTGGCGGGTTCGGTAGGTGTTCCGCGGGGGCTCGAGCCACGAGCCGCGCCCCCAGCCGCTCATCGCCAGGTCGATCACCCCACCGTGGGTGAAGACGATGACCGTACGTCCGACGTGACGCTGGGCCAGGTGGTCGAGTCCGTTCCCTACCCGCAGGGCGAAGTCCGCGTAGCTCTCGGTGTCCGGCGTCACCCGGTCGAAGAGCCCGTGACCGGACATGAGCCGGTCCCACGCCGCCTCGATGTCCGCAGACGTCAGCTCGGACGTGTCCTCTCCGACACGCCACTCCTGGAGGTCTTCGTCCGGCTCGACCTCCAGCCCGAACGCCGCAGCCACGATCTGCGACGTCTGCCACGCGCGCGGGAACGTGCTCGACACGAGCGCGTCCGGGGCGAGCTCGGACCGGGCGGCGAGCCGGTCCCTGAGTGCCTCTGCCTGAGCCACTCCTCGGCCGGTCAGACCCTCCGTGTCCAGCACGACCGGACCGGTGCTGGGCAGGTTGACGTGGGCCTCGCCGTGTCGGACGAGCACGATCCGGGTCTTCACAGCGTCAGCCTAGGAGCACGAGCACCTCGCTCCGACCTGGAGTACGTCACCGACTGTTCACCAAGGGGTCGTCCGGGCTTCATGCAGCCGACCTACGTTCCGACCATGACTGTTCGCCGGCACCCCGGGTTCGGGGTGGACGTCTCCCACGTCGACGGCGCCTCCGCACTCGTGGCTCGGCTCTTCGGGGTCGACTCTCACCGCTACGGGCACATGCGGGGGGCAGCGCAGCACGCGGGCGAAGCGGCGCGGATCCTGGTCCCCGAGGACGCCGACTTGGTCACGGCCGCCGTGTGGCTCCACGACATCGGGTACGCCGTCCCACGTCACGGGTTCCACTCCGTCGACGGGGCTGAGTACCTGCGCGACGTCGGTTGGCCCGAGCGGCTGGTCGCGCTCGTCGCCCACCACTCGTTCGCATCGCTCGTGGCGCCGGCCGCGGGAATGACCTCGTCGTTGGCGAAGTACCCGCGCGAGACCGGCCTGGTCCACGACCTCGTCGTGTACGGCGACATGTCGGTGGACCCTGAAGGCCGGGCGGTGTCCCTGGAGCACCGGCTGGCCGGAATCGAGCGGCGTCACGCGGTCGGGTCGCCGGTCGCCGCCGTGCGCGTTCAGCGCGAGCGGCTGATCGTTGCCGCAGTGGCCCGGGTCGAGGCGGCCCTGAGGGGCTCAGCCGGCGTCGCTGTTCCCGCCTGATCCCGTCGGTCGGCGATCTCGCGCGAGTGCTGCCTCGACCTCGGTGACCAGCGCATCGACGCGAGCATGGTCTCCGAGTGTGCGCGTGACGTAGGCGAAGGCGTAGCCCTTGTCCAACGACGCGAATCCAACGCTTCCGCCGATGCCGCCCATCCCGACGTCGCCACCGTCGCGCTGCATGCCCAAGGTCCAGGTGACCTCTCGCTCGAGCGTGCGGTCCCAGCCGTGGGCCTGGGGCTCGACCAGCCCGTCGAACACCTCGGGTCCGAGGATCTGGGCCAGGGGACCGTCGGGCGTCAGGAGCTGCGCGTACAACGCGACGACCCCCCGCGCGCTGGCGTGCATGCCTATGGCGGGGAACTCCGCCTGGCGCCACCGGGGGTGGTTCAGGACCCGGACCTCGAGCGCGCCCTGGGGCTGGGTGAGGGCGCGGTGACGCAGTGAGCCGGTCGGGCCGGCGATGTCCTGCGGCCACAGCGGTGACGCGTACTCGAGGTCGGCCACTCGACCGAGCTCGTCCGGAGGCACCCCGAACCAGGCGTCCCACCCCAACGGCCGGGCCACCCGCAGACGGAACTGCTCGCCGAGGCTGCGTCCGGACACCGCTGTGACGACGGCGGCGAGCAAGTGTCCGTAGGTCAACGCGTGCTCGCCGAGGCCTCGACCCGGGACCCACTCAGGGTGTGCCTGGGCCAGCCAAGCGACCAGAGTGGTCGGGTCGAGGAGGTCGTTGGGCTCCAGTGACGCACCGAAGGCAGGAAGCCCTGCCTGGTGCGTCAGCAGGTGGCGCACAGTGGTGGCACCCTTGCCGGCCGCCGCGTAGTCGGGCCAGACGTCGGCGACGGGCATGTCGAGGGTCAGGGCGCCGTCCTGGACGAGGACCAGGAGGGCGAGTGCAGCGAACGGCTTGCCGACCGAGTAGGTGTGGACCAGGGTTCCAGGCGTCCAGGCGCGGGTCCGTCCGACGTCCGACCAGCCGCCGACGAGGTCGACCACGACCGTGTCGTCGACGACCACGCAGAGTGCGGCACCGCCCTCGACCCCGTCGGACACGAGCGAAGCGAAGCGGTTACGGACGCCCTCGAACGGCGGTGCGACCACGCCGCTGACTTCGCCCTCGGCGAGGAAACCCCGTGTCGACACGGGTCCATCAGACCACGGGCGGTGGGGTGGGTCGCTCACCGATCGGGTGAGGCGCTCCACAGCACGAAGGGTTTCATGGCGCGGCTGGTCCCGACGATGCCGTCGTGGTCCACCCACAGGGCGGCGAGCCCTGCCTGGTCGGCCTGGGCCCGGATCTGACCTCGCCCGGTGACGAACAAGACCTTGCTCCAGACCTCCGCGGTCGCCGCGTCGTCAGCCACCACCGTGACGGCGGCGAGCCCGGACTGGGCCGGTTCGCCGGTCCGTGGGTCGATCAGGTGGTGGGCCTGCTGGCCATTGACCGTCCACCGCCGGATTCGGGTCGACGACGTCGCGCATGCGGCGTCGGACAGGCGCAGGACTGTCACCGGTTCCGAGCCGCCTTGGGGGTCCTCGACGCCGACCCGCCAACCGTCGCCGTCGGGGCCGCTGCCGATGACCTCGAGGTCGCCCCCGGCCTCCACGAGCGCCGAGCTGCCGACACCTTGCAGCTGCCGAGCCGCCCAGTGGCAGGCCAGCCCCTTGCCGATGCCACCGAGGTCGATGGGGTCGCGCCCGAGCAGCACCGACGACTTCTCCTCGTCGAACCGAGGCTTCCACTGTCTGCGCGGCTTCGCGGGAGTGGCTGCTGCGTCCGACCCCGAAACGTCCACCGAACCGCTGGCGAACGGCAGGGTGCGGTCGTACCCGAGGCGGGTCAGGGTCGTCAGGACCCGTGGGTCGAACAGCCCGTCGGTCATCCGATGCGCGGCGTATGCCGCTGTGACCGCGTCGAAGCACTCCTCGGGCACGGTGTGCCACCGTCGAGGGTCCGCGTTGGCCCGCATCAGTGGGCTCTGCGGGTCGAACCTCGTGCACGCCCGCTCGACGCGCTCGAACACCGAGCGAGCCGCGGACAGTCCGGCTTCGGCCTGCTCGGTCGCTCCCTCGACCCTCACGGTGACGTCGGTGGCCATCGCTCGGAACCTGGTCACCGCCTCGGTCGCTGTCGACCCTGTGGCCGGAACGGGGGCCGTCACGGTACGGGCACCCCGGATGCGCCTGTCGTGGTCTGCGTCGCGGGTGCTGTCGACTGGGTCACGGTCGTGGTCTGCGTCGACTGGGTGGGCGTCGAGATCGACGGTGCACCCGCGACCGGCGCGGTCCAGGTTCCAGACGACCCAGAGGAGACCGTGCTCACAGCACCCTGACGGGCCGCCCGGGTCTGCGCCTTGAGGTCGTCGAGCCGCCGGCGCAGGGCCGCGACCTGGCGGTCCTGCGCGCGGATCGCGCGGTCCATCGCCACGACGACGGCGTCGCGCGGGCCGTCACGCGTGACCTGCACCGACGCATCGACCGCGTCGGCACTTGTCGTGACGCCGGCGGCGGTGGTCTCCGGTGTGGCCCGTTGCGTCACGTACGTGCTGGCTCCGACGAGCAGGGCCAGCGTGGCCGGTGCCGCAATGGCCGCTGCGTTGAACCGAGTGTCAGTCATCGTGGCTCTCGCTCTCGCCGTCGTCGCCGGTGGCCGACCCCGCAGCACCGCTGGCACCGGTCGTCGTCTGGGTGGTGGGTGCTGTCGTGGTCGTCGCAGCACTAGGGGCGGGCTGCGTGGTCTGGGTCGAGACAGACGGGGCGGCGTACTGAGTGGCTGCCTGCTGCGCAGCTGCTGCGGCCGCAACGGCCTGCGTCTGCCGGGCTTGCCGCAGGGTGTCCTCTGCGCTCGACAGGCGGTCCATCAGGCGGTCGATCGCCGTGTGCTTCTCGGCATAGGTGGCCCAGAGCCGCTTCTTGGTGGCGGCCTGCGCGTCGAGCACCACCGAGGTGGCTTCGGGCGTACCCACTGCAGTCGTGGACTGGTCGGGTGAACGGTCGGCGGCCAGGGCGGCGCCCATGCCGCCCATCACGCTTGCCGCTGCTGCGGCGCCCACGACGATGCGCTGGCTGATTCTCATCTGAGGTCCCTTCGATCGCTGTGCGTCTTCCGATCGTCGGCTGCCTTTGCCGTGGGACCAAGCCAGTTAGGACTGCGTTAGCACAGATGCGGTCAGACCTTGGGGTCACCCGCCAGCTCGTCGCCGAGCGTCACCAGTGTCTCGACGAACTTGTCGACCATGGGACGGGTTGTGCGGACGTTGATGAAGCAGGGCCTGATGGCGAAGGCGCCGTCGACGACGGTGGCGCTCGGAACGAACGGTGTCTCGCGGATCAGCCGACGAAGCAGCGCCTGGTTCAGCTCGTTGAGACGACCCTCGTCGAGACTCCCGTCACCCACATGGCGGATGCACGCGATGGACAGCTCGGGGCGGGTCAGTGCCTGGAGACGAGGATGCGCGTTCGCGAAGTCGTACACCGCCGTTGCGAAGTCGTTGTCGGTCATGATTCGACGGCGAACACCTTCGCGGCCCTGTTCGCGCAGCAGGGCCCAGACCATCACCCCACGCGAGGGCGACGACAGCTCCACGCCCATGTCCGCGTAGGGGATCCCGATGGAGTCCATGGACACCACGACTTCGGAGGGTTCATCGTCGCTGACGAATGAGCCTTCGAGGTACTCGGCAGGCTCCTGCGTGAACGCGCGCACCAGCAGCGACCGGTCACGCACGAACGTTGCGGCCACGCCGACAGGCGCGGCCAGCCACTTGTGTGGGTCGACGATGGCCGAGTCGGCGAGATCCAACCCGTCGTAGCGGTCGGAGATCCGAGGGTCCAACCGTCCCGGAAGACCGTAGGCGCCGTCGATGTGGAGCCAGACCTGGTGACGGACGGCGACCTCGCCAACGGCGCGAAGCGGGTCGATCGCCCCGGTGTTGGTCGTGCCTGCCGTGGCGACGACGGCCACCGGAAGAACCCCCCTGCCCTGGTCGGCGACCAGCAGCTCCTCGAGGGCTTCGGGGAGCATGCGCTGCTGCCCGTCGGTCGGGACCGTCCGGACGGCCGAGCGTCCGAGCCCGAGCACGGCCGCGGACCGCTGCACGGTGTGGTGAGCCTCCTCGGAGGCGTAGATCGCGCAGGGACGGTCGACGCCGGTGGCCGCGACATCGATGCCGATGCGCTCGAACGCGGACTGTCGCGCGGCCCCGAGCGCCACCAGGTTCGCCACGGACCCGCCGCTGGAGTAGACGCCCTTCATCCCGGGCTCGAGCCCGCAGAGCTCGGCCAGCCACTCGAGGGACCTTTCCTCGAGACGGTTGAAGGCGGTGATGGAGTACCGCTGGGGACCGGCCACCATGGCTGCCGTCGCAGCCAGTACCGGCGCCGTCGTCGTCCCAGTGGTGATGAACCCCCACCACGTGGGAGAGGCGATGGTCGAGCCGCCCGGGATGACCACGTCGACCAGCTCGCCGACGACGTCCTCGAGGTCTCGTGCGCCATCTGCGAGCGCCTCGTCAGCCAAGGAGTCCCAGGACGCCCTCACCGCGACGGCGTTCGGATGCTCGAACGCGAGGTAGCGGTCAAGGCCGTCGCCGAGCCGCTTGAGCCAGTAGCCGAAGTGTGCCGTTTCCATGGCGCGACGCTACTGGCCCGAGACGTTGCCCGACATCTCGATCGTCGGCAGGCTGGCTCCATGGCAACCGGGAACCGAACCTGGACCTTCTCCGACGACGTCGACACCTTCGCCGAGGCCGCCGGTCCGTTGTTGGCAGGCGCGCCGATCAACCACACCATCGCGTTGTCGGTCATCGAGGACGCCAGGAACCGGGCCGAGCCACTCGACCCGCCCGAGCGGTACGGCTGGTGGACCGATGGGCACGGCGTGGTCACCGGAGCGATGCTGCACACGCCAGGGCACCCGTCGCTGCTGGAGCTCGCACCCGACGAGTCCATCCAGCCGCTCGTCGATGTGCTCGCCCCACTAGGGGTCGGAGGCCAAGGAGTGAACGGGCCCAGTCACCTGGCCTTGACCTTCGCAGCCGTTGCCATGGCCAGGCTCGGGTGCCGCACGCGACTGGTCCAGGCCATGCGTCTGTTCCGACTCGACGTGCTTCGCCCCCCGGAGCGTCGGGCGTCAGGGGCAGTGCGCCGTGGTCACCCATCGGACCAGGATCTTCTGGCCGAGTGGACGGAGGCGTTCGCGACCGAGGCGCACACGACGGTGGCGAACGCCGCAGACGCGGTTCGTCGCCGACTGGCCCACGACGGCGTTCGGCTGTGGGTCGAGGACGGTGTACCGGTCTCGTTCGCCGCCAGGACGCGGTCCTCGGCCGGGGTCAGCAGGATTGGGCCGGTGTACACCCCGTCTCGTTTCCGTCGGCGCGGCTTCGGCGCCGCGGTGACCTCCGCCGTCGCCGCCGACATCCTCGCCGAAGGGTCGACGCCCGTCCTGTTCACCGATGCGGCGAACCCGACCTCCAACGCGCTGTACCAGCGACTGGGGTTCACTGCGGTCGATGACCGGGTCTGGCTGACGTTCGAGGAGTGACAGGGCAGGCTGGGGCCCGTGACGGACGACCTGGCCCTCGTGGTCAACCCGGCGTCGGGGGGCGGCAAGGGACGGCGGCTGGCTCCGCGCGTCCTGACGGCCCTTCGCCAGGCGGGGTGGAGGGTGTCGGCGCACGAGAGCCGGAGCATGGACCACGTCGAGGAGCTGGTCGCGGCCTGCTCCTCCGGGCAGACCGTCGCGGTGCTTGGCGGCGACGGCACGTTGGGTCGCGCCGCGGCGGGAGCATTCCGGGGCGGCGCGGTCCTGGCGCCACTTCCGGGTGGCCGCGGCAACGACTTCTGCCGGGTGCTCGGGGTGCCGCGCGACCCCGTCGCTGCGGCGCGTTCTCTGCGGCGCGCGCTGCCGCGCAGAGTCGACACGGCGATGGCTGGGCACCGCATGTTCGTCTGCGTGGCGCATGCCGGCTTCGACTCGGTGGCCAACGACATCGCCAACCACGTCCCGGTCCTCCGAGGGACTCCCGTCTACCTGTATGCGGCGCTGCGGGCCGTCGTCGGCTGGACGCCCGCAAAGTTCACCGTCGACACCGGAGGCGGGCCCAGAGCGTTTCCCGGGTGGTCGGTCGCCGTCGGCAACGCGGGACAGTACGGAGGGGGCATGCGGATCACTCCGGCGGCGCGGATCGACGACGGAGTCCTCGACGTCACGGTCGTCGGTGACATCACGCGCCCGGACTTCCTGAGGACTCTTCCGCGGGTCTACAACGGTTCGCACGTGCAGCATCCGCGGGTCACGACGCTGACCGGGCGCTCGGTCACCGTGACCGCGGACCGCCCGTTCGACGTCTACGCGGACGGCGAGCTGGTCGGCCCGCTGCCGATGACGATGCGGGCGATGCCCGGGGCCCTGCAGGTCCTGGTCGGTGGCTGATCGCGATGGGTGCCCCCGGCAGGATTCGAACCTGCGCGCATGCCTCCGGAGGGCACCGCTCTATCCCCTGAGCTACGGGGGCCAGGGACGGCGCCGAGGCTAGCAGCCGCCCTGCGCGCGGTCCGAATCGATCAGGCGGCGACGACCCGCAGCAGGCTCATGTCGCGGGCGATGGCCCCGCGGACATGGCCAAACGGCGCGGCCGCGGTCGCCTGCAGGAAGTCGACGACCTCCGCGGAGATGACCTCTCCAGGAAGCAGGTTGGGGATGCCCGGAGGGTAGGCAGCCACGGTGTCGGCCGAGACCCTGCCGACTGCCTGGCGTGCATCGATCACCTCGTTGCCGGCGAAGTACGCGTCGCGGACGCTGGTGGCCCGCTCGCCGCAGACCGGGAGGTCGATGCGTCGCGAGGTCGTGGCGCCGGTCCGGGGCAGTCGGTGCAGCGCGTCGACGAACCGGTCGACGTCGGGTGTGGCGCCCGCGCCGACCACGGCGACGACCACGGCATCGGTGGACATCTCGAGATGGATCTGGTCCTGCTCGAACAGCAGGTGCCGTGCCTCGTGACCGCTGATGTCGCCGGCTCGGGTGTCGACGACCACGCGCAGCGGGTCGAGACGCAGGACGTCGTCGAAGGCGAGGATCTGCGCGTCGGCCACGGCGAAGCGGCCGTCACGGGTGACGGCCTCACGCATCTTGGCAACCGTCTCGAGGCTGCCGGTGATCGTGTCCCGTCCGTTGACGGCGAGCTGTCGCCGGGCCAGGTCGAGTGACGCCATGAGCAGGGCGCTCGCCGAGGTCGACTGCATCGAGCGGAACGCTCGGTCGATGAGCGGCTCGAGTCGCTCGGCGAACGTTCCGTGGCCCAGGTGAAGCATGGCCGACTGGGTGAGGCTGCCGGCGAGCTTGTGCGTGGACGAGATCACCAGGTCGGCGCCCAGCCGAAGTGCGTTGGTCGGCAGCTCAGGGTGGAACCCGAAGTGCGAGCCCCAGGCCTCGTCGACGACGAGCGGCACGCCGTGACGGTGGGCGACCTGGGCCAGGGCCTCGACGTCGGCCACAGCTCCGAAGTACGACGGCGTGACCACGTACGCGGCCGCGACGCCCGGGTTCGCTGTGAGAGCGGCATCCAGGTCCGTCGCGGTGACCCCGTTGGCGATGCCCAGCTCGCTGTCGATCGACGGGTGGACGAACTGTGCGTCCAGGCCGGCGAGGGCGAGGCCGTCGACCACGCTGGAGTGGACCGACCGCTGGACCACGAGCTGGGTCCCGAGGCCGCGCAGGGCCAGGCACGCCACCAGGTTTCCCTTGGAGGCCCCGTTGGTGAGGAACCAGGTGCGGTAGGCGCCCCACGCCTGGGCTGCGAGGTAGGCCGCCTGTCCGAGCGGGGTCGGGTGGTCGCCGTAGTCGATGCCGTTGGTCAACGGCGGGATGTCGAGCTCGAGAGCGCGCTGCCCGAGGAACTGGGCCAGGCCGGGCTGGGCGGTGGCGCTGGCCTGGTGGCCGGGGACGTCGAGGCGCAACGGGCTGCGGTCGGCGTAGGCCTGAAGGGCGTCGGCGTAGGGGGCGGCCTTCTGGTCCAGGCCGGGCAGGTTCGCGGCGAGCGCGTCGAAGGGGGTCACGGGACCAGCATCGCCCGTCCGAGTGGCAAAGAGAAGTGGGAGCCTGTCTGGTGTTGGTCCATACTCACTATGGAGCGTGCGCTAGGATCGCGGGATGCTCGACCTCCGGCAGCTGCAGGTCCTGCAAGCGGTCGCTCGCGCCGGATCGCTGGCGGCGGCGGCCCGCGAGCTTCACTACAGCCAGCCGACCGTGGCGCACCACCTCCAGGCCCTGGAGGCCCACCTCGGTGTGACGTTGGTCGAGCGGACCACCCGGGGCAGCACCCTCACCGACCTCGGGCTGCTCTTCCTCGACCACGTCGACGCCGTCCTCGACCGGCTCGGCTCCGCCGAGTCGGAGGTCAAGGCCCTCGCCCGCCACGGGGTGGCCACGCTGCGGATCGGTACCTTCCCCACGGCCGGGGCGCACGTGCTCCCTCCGGCTGTCGCGTCGGTCCAGCGCTCGACCGGTGTCAGGATCGAGCTCGTGGAGGCGGAGCCGCCCCTGCTCCTCGCGCGTCTGGCCAGCCGCGAGCTGCACGCGGCACTGATCTACGACGACCCCCAGCACCCGATCCACCTGGTCGACGAGCTCGCCGTCGTCACGTTGTTCGACGACCCGTTCCTTCTCGTGCTTCCCGAGGACCACGCGTGGGCGGGGGCCGACGAGGTGCCGCTCAGCGGCCTGGCCGACGAAGGCTGGATCCTGTCGCACGACATCTCCGAGCCCGGGGACCAGGCGCTGCGCGCCGCATGCGCGACTGAAGGATTCCTCCCGCGCCCGATGCTGCGCACCGACGACTACGACGTCATCTTCGGCTTCGTCGCTGCCGGGGTCGGTATCGCCCTGGTCCCACAGATGGCCCTCGTTCGCCGCGAAGGCATCGTGGTGCGCCCTCTGTCCGGCGTTCAGCTGGCCCGGTCGGTGCGTTTCGTCATCCACCGTGAGGGCGCTCCACCGGCTGTGGCGCCGCTGCTGCGCGCCCTTCAGTCCCAGCTGTCCACGGGTCGACGCCAGGCCACGTTGGTTGCGGGGCCCGCAGCACGGTGACCGGTTCGACGTGTGGCGGGCCGCCCGGTGGTGCGGGTTGCTCATACACTGCCGACCATGGACGACGCGTTGGCCTACGACGTCGTGACTGACGACTCCGGGCGAGAGCTGCTGCGGTTCGTCCCGATGCAGGAGATCGCCGGAGCCGACTTCGCCGAGCCTCTCGTCGGTGTCGACGACGTCGTCCCGGCCGTTCTCGCCGCGATGCCCGGCTGGACGCTCTCGTCGTCCGACGACGCACTGATCGACGCGCTGGTCGAGGCAGGAGCGACCCAGACCCGCCACTCGCACGGGTACACGATCGACCTGCAGGACCCACCGCCCGACCCGGCGTGGATGCAGCCCGAGCTGCCCCACGGGGTCCGGATCCTCAGTGACATCCCCAGTGACATCCTCAGTGACGGTGTGTCACTTCGTGACCAGGGAGAGCTGTCGGTTCGCGCGTACCCGCACGGGCACGCCGACCATGACGGCGGCGACCCCGAGCACGCGGCGACCATGCTGGCCCGGCTGTACGGCGGCCGGTACATCGGTCCCGTGCTCGACGCCACGGGGCTGGTCCTCGACGCCGACCGCCTGGTCGGGGTGGTCATCGTCAACCGGATGCCGGGCCTGGCGCCGTGGGGCGGCCCCTGGGTGAGCGAGATCTTCCGCGACCCGCACCCGCGCTACGCGCGGCTCGGCGCAGCTCTGCTGCGTCGGGCGATGGCGATCTTGGCGAGCGAGGGTGAGTCGTCGTTGTCGCTGGTCGTCACCGACGGGAACCCGGCGCGCAGCCTCTACGAGCGACTGGGCTTTCGTTACGTGGGCAGCTCGCGGAAGGTGAAGCTGCCCGACCTCGCGCTCACGCGCTAGGGCAGCGTCGGGCCCACGCCGGCACCGCTGGACGAGACTGCCGTCGCGATTTCGTGGAGATCCTCCGGAGTCAGTCTCACCGACCCTGCGCCTGACCAGCCGTCGACCTGGTCCGGACGCCGCGCGCCGACGATGGCCCCGGACACCCCCGGCCAGGCGAGGGTCCAGGCCACCGCGACCTCGGCGAGCGAGGCACCATGTCGTTCGGCCACCGGGCGTAGGGCGTCGACGAGCTGGAGGTTGGCCCCCAGGTTGACGGTGAAGTCGTCGTCGGACTTGCGCCAGTCGTCGTCGGGGAGCGATTCGACCCGCTCCGGGGTGAACGCGCCGGTCAGAAGTCCGCACTGCATCGGGGAGTAGACGATGACCCCGGTCTGGTGGTCGTGGCACCACGGAAGGACGTTGGCGCCGGCCTCTCTGTTGATCATGGAGAAGGGCGGCTGGAGGGTGTCGACGTGTCCCAGGGCCTCGGCGGCCTCGAGCTGGTCGACGTCGAAGTTGCTCACACCCACGGCGCGGAACAGACCCTCAGCCTTCATGTCCAGCAGGGCCTGCCAGTAGACCTCGAGGGGAACGTCGTCCTCGGCCGGCCAGTGCATCTGCATGAGGTCGACCTGCTCGACCCCGAGCCTGCGCAGCGATGCGTGCACCTGGGCTCGCAAGGCGGTGGGGTCGCCGGTGGCCATCGGTTCGGCCGTGCGGTCGGTCGGCTCCACGGGACCGCACTTGGTGAAGACGAAGGGGCGGTCGGCGTCGGAGAACACCGACAGGGCTCGACGGACGACGACCTCGCTGTGCCCGTAGCCGTAGACCCACGCGGTGTCGACCCAGTTGACCCCCTGCTCGACGGCGTAGCGCACCGCGGTGACCGATGTGTCGTCGTCCTGCGGGCCCCAACCGCCGGACCACCCGGTGCCGCCGATCGCCCACGCGCCGAATCCGACGCGGGTGATGGAAAGTCCGGTGCTGCCGAGTGGGGCTTGGGCCAAGGTCGCGGTCATGGGGTCGATCCTGGCACGGACGGGTGTCGCCCCGCGGACCCGGACGAAGTCTGGATCGGATGCTGAACGGCGTGACAGGATCCGTGCATGACCGATGCCACCTTCGTGAACCCCGCCGTCGCCCATGCCGTCGCCGAGTCCGAGGCGGCCGGGTCCTCCGACCTTCCCAGCCGCGCTCAGTACATCGTCGTCGGTGGAGGGGTGATCGGCACGTCGATCGCCTACCACCTCGCGAAGATGGGTGCGACCGACGTGCTGCTTCTCGAGCGCAAGCAGCTGACGTCCGGCACGACCTGGCACGCCGCGGGGCTCATCGCCTCGGGCGGAACCATGAGCGAGGACTTCGGCTGGATGGTCAGGTACTCCCGCGACCTGTACGCCACGATCGAGCGGGAAACCGGGCTGTCGACTGGCTTCCGCGACTGCGGGTACCTGCAGCTGGCCACCACCGAGCGTCGGTTCACGGCCTACCGTCGAGAGACGGACTTCTTGCGCTCTTTCGGCGTCGACAAGCACATCTTGTCTGCAGCGGAGGTGGCCGATCTCGTCCCTCATGTGAAGACCGACGACGTCTACGGCGGGTTCCTCACCCCCGACGAGGGACGCGCCAACCCGGTCGACGTGGCGATGTCGATGGCCAAGGGAGCCAAGATGCGCGGCGCCCGGATCATCGAGAACTGCGAGGTGACCGGGTTCTTGACCAAGGACGGCGTCTGTACCGGCGTCGTCACCGAGCGCGGAGCCGTCGAGGCAGACCGCGTGGTGCTGGCTGCCGGGCTGTGGGGCCGCGAGCTGGCCGCCAAGGCGGGCGTGCTGGTCCCGCTGCAGGCTGCCGAGCACGAGTACCTGCTGACCGAGCCGATCGACTGGGTGACGCCGGAGATGCCGATCGTGGAAGACCCCGAGAGCTACGGCTACTTCCGTGAAGAGGGTGGCGGCCTGCTCGTGGGCCTCTTCGAGCCGGTGGCCAAGGCCTGGTCGCTCGACGGCACCCCCAAGGACTCCGCTTTCGCGGTGCTGCCTCCGGACTGGGAGCGCCTCACGCCCTTCCTCGAGAAGGCGATGGAACGCTTCCACGGCCTGTCCGACGTCGGGATCCGCACGTTGTTCGCCGGCCCTGAGAGCTTCACCGACGACCTCACACCGATGATGGGGGAGGCGCCAGAGCTTCGAAACCTCTACCTCGCGTGCGGCATGAACTCCGTCGGCATCCTGTTCGGGGGTGGAATGGGCCACGTCGTGGCGCAGTGGCTCATCGACGGGGTGTGCCCGATCGACCTGACGCACGTTGCAGTCGACCGCACGCACGAGTACCAGGCAACCCGTCAGTTCCGCAAGGAACGCACCGTCGAGCGGCTCGGCCTGCTGCTCAACGACGGAGCCTGGCCGAACTGGCAGCCGAAGACTGCTCGCAACGTGCGCCGTTCTCCGTTGCACGACCAACACGTCGCGGACGGCGCGTACTTCGGGGTCTCGGCCGGCTGGGAGTACGCCGACTGGTTCGGTGAGCCCGGAACGACTCCCACGGTCGAGTGGGGCTTCAAACGCGGCGAAGCGT
This sequence comes from Actinomycetes bacterium, assembly GCA_049282455.1. Classification (GTDB taxonomy): domain Bacteria; phylum Actinomycetota; class Actinomycetes; order JAHEKZ01; family JAHEKZ01; genus JBAPUB01. Next base: position 460 of record JBAPUB010000131.1, on the reverse strand, counting down.
TCGAGCGGACGCGGGTCGAGTCGCTCAACATGCGCGAGAACGTCGGGGCTATCGACGTCTCGCTGATGAGCAAGTTCGAGGTCGCGGGACCGCACGCGATGACGGTGCTCAACCGAATCTGCACCAACGACGTCGACGTCGAGGACGGACGTCTCGTCTACACCCCATGGCTGGACGAGCAAGGCGGGATCATCGCCGACGGCACCGTCACCCGGCTGGCCCACGACCGCTACCTGGTCATGGTCTCCGACGTGATTCACCGACGCGTCCCAACCTGGATCGCCCGCAACACCACTGACAGCGAGGTCGTCGTCGTCACCGATGTCACGTCGGGATCGGCGCTGCTGTCGCTCCAGGGACCCAAGTCACGCGAGCTGCTGCAGCGGCTGACTCCCGACGACCTCTCCGACGCGGCCTTCCCGTACTTGACCGCACAGCACATCGAGCCCGGCTACGCGCC
>JBAPUB010000130.1:0-11932 GCA_049282455.1 Actinomycetes bacterium | reverse complement strand
GCCTGCCCCGGTGGCTCACCGATGTACTCCGGGCTCAGCGTCAGCGGGACTCCGCACACGTTCCGGGTCAAGGCCACCGACCTGGCCGGCAACACGGCCACGTCGAACACCTACAGCTGGACGGTTGCGGCCACGGTCTCGGTGGTTCTTGGATGGGACCCGGGTACTCCGCCTCCGGCGTCGGTGACGAACAAGACGACCGGGAACTTCGCGTTCACCACCTCGGTGGCCACCACCAACGTGTGCAAGCTCGACGGTGTGGTCCAGGCCGCGTGCACCGGGTCGGACTCGGTCAGCACGCTGACCGACGGCCCCCATACCTACTCCGTTGCCGCAACAGGCGGTGCCCCGAGCCAGACCGTCACTATCACCTACAGCTGGACGGTTGACACGGTCGCTCCTCCTGCGCCGGTGATCAACGCGCCATCGGGCACCGTGGTCGGCACGTCGGCAAACGTCTCAGTGGTTGCGGCAGAGGCTGGTAACTCACTGACCTGCCTCGTCACCCCTGGGACGGTCACTCCGAGCGGTGACGACTGCTCCACCCCGCTGTCGCTGACCGGTCTGGTCGATGGTGACTTCACCGTCGACGCCAAGGCGACCGATGCCGCTGGGAACGCGACGTCGGCGTCGCGGACCTGGACCGTCGACAACACCGGACCGGTTGCCACGCTGACGGCGCCTTCGACGCTGACGGCACCCCTGACACTGCTGTTCGACGAGCCGGCCTACGGCCTGTCCGCCAGCTCGGTGCTGCTTCGACTCGGGGGCGGGGCCGCGCTTGCGGGGAGCCTGACCTGCAAGGACGCATCGGCAGTGATGGTGGACTGCTCGGTGGGCCCGGTCACCTCGGCCTCGGTCACCCCGGCGAAGCCACTCATGCCCGGTCAGCACTACGAGGGCGTCGTGAACCCCTTGGGTGTGACGACGGTCGCTGACACCTTGGGCAACGTGTCGGCGCCAACCACGTTTGCGTTCCGAGGAGCACGCATCCAGCAGGAGAACTCCCCGGCCGCCAAAGCGACCTGGCAGGTCGTCAAGGCCAAGAAGGCCAAGGGCGGGTCGTACCTCATGGAGCTCCGCAAGGGCGCATCCGCGTCCTGGACCTTCACGGGCAAGTCCGTGCAGTGGGTCACCGTCAAGGGGCCGACGTTTGGCGTGGCCGACGTGTTCGTCGACGGAGTCCGCAAGGCAACGGTCAACAACTACGCCAAGTCGACGAGCTACGGGGTCCGACGCTCGATCACTGGCCTCTCTGCCGGGACTCACACGCTGAAGATCGTCGTCAAGGGCAAGAAGGGAAGCCGGCGAGCCAAGGACGTCCGAGTGGCTGTCGACGGGTTCCTCGTCGGCAAGAAGCTGAGTGCTACACCTGCGGTCACGACAACCTGGCAGCGTGTCAGCTCGAAGAAGGCGTACTCCAACGGCTACTCGATCGCCACGCTCAAGGGCCAGTCGGTGTCGTTCCAGTTCCGCGGGACGGCGGTCCGCTGGGTCACTGGCGTGGGCCCGGCCTGCGGCAAGGTCTCGGTGCTGGTCGACGGGGTCAAGGTGGGCACTGTGGACTCCTACGCCAAGGTTGCCAAGTTCAAGGTGCCCCATGACATCAAGGGTCTCAGCGACGCTGTACACACCCTGAAGCTCGTGGTCACGGGGACGAAGAACAAGAAGTCCTCGGGCACGGGTGTGGTCATCGACGGCTGGGTGGTCAGCTGACCCACCGCGTGGGACACAATGGGTCAGCCAACCATCGACGGAGGGGCCCGCGGTGTTCAACCTGCGCAATCGGAACTTCTTGAAGGAGCTCGACTTCACTCCCGCCGAGCTGGCCTATCTGGTCACGCTCAGCGCGGAGCTCAAGGCCGCGAAGCAGGGCCGTTACGAGCAGCCTCGGCTGACGGGCAAGAACATTGCCCTCATCTTCGAGAAGACGTCTACACGGACCCGGTGTGCCTTCGAAGTGGCGGCCTACGACCAGGGAGCGCACGTGAGCTTCCTCGACCCGCAGTCCTCCCAGATGGGGCACAAGGAGTCAGCCAAGGACACGGCGCGCGTTCTCGGGCGAATGTACGACGGGATCGAGTACCGAGGTGCCAGCCATGACATCGTCGAGACGCTTGGAGCCTTCGCCGGGGTGCCCGTCTGGAACGGGCTGACCGACGACTGGCACCCGACTCAGATGCTCGCCGACGTCCTGACGATCAGGGAGCACAGCGACAAACCGCTCGACCAGGTCACTTTGGCCTACGTGGGTGACGCGCGCAGCAACGTGGGCAACTCGCTCATCGTCACCGGTGCGATGTTCGGCCTCGACGTCCGGTTGGTGGCGCCACAACAGCTCTGGCCCGCGGACTCGGTCCGCGCCGACGCGAACCGAGTCGCTGCGAATACAGGCGCCCGCGTGACCGTGACCGACGACGTCAGCGCTGGAGTCGACGGCGCCGACTTCGTCTACACCGACGTATGGGTCTCCATGGGAGAGCCCAAGGAGGTGTGGGACGAGCGGATCGAGCTGCTACGCGCCTATCAGGTCAACGCTGAGCTGATGGGCCGGACGGGCAACGAGCACTGCAAGTTCATGCACTGCCTGCCCGCATTCCACGACAACCACACCCGGGTGGGCGCTGACATCGAGGCCAAGACGGGACTGTCAGCCCTCGAAGTGACCGACGAGGTGTTCGAGTCGCCGGCGTCGATCGTGTTCGACCAGGCCGAGAACCGGATGCACACGATCAAGGCCGTCATGGTCGCCACGCTTGGCGACTGAGGGCACCGCGCTCAGCTGGCTGGGGTGAGTACCAGGCCGAGCATCGCGGCTCGTGAACCCGCATTCGTGGTCGCTGTCCGACCGACGGAGGTGCCTGTGGGAACCTGGCCACCGCTGTCCGCCACGAGCGACGACACGTGCCCTGTCCCCGTGGTGTAGAGCTCACTGCGTTGGGTCGATCCGACTGGCTCGACCCAGCTGCTCGTGGTCGCAGACTTGTCCGCCCAGTACCAGACCACCACGCAGCCTGGTTCGGTCACGGGCACAGCTGCCGTCGTGTGGGCAGTCCCCCAGTAGGGGTCTGAGCGCTGGCTCCACGCTGACACGGGCAGAGCGGTGGATGTCCCTCGATAGGCGAGGACCTGCATCGTGGTCTTGGCGTATGCGCTGAGTGTGAGCTGAACGCTGGCGCCCGCGTCACCGGACGTCGCGACCTTCTGCCACGCGATGGTGCGTTCCGTCCCCGTGACGAAGTTCGCGATTGGCGTCCACCCGGTGGCTCCGAGGGGGCCGCTGACGGTGGGGCTCGTGGAGCTGATCGTCAGAAGCAGCAGCAGGCCATCGCCGTCCTGCACTCGCAGGGGCACGATGGCCGTGGGGTTCTTGAGGACACCGCTCACCTCGCCTGTGCCCACGTAGTCGATCGCCGTCGCGGGTGTACCCACCTTCACCGTGGCGTGCGCGGTACCAGTTCCAGAATCATCGTCGGTTACGAGCACCGAGACGTCATATGTACCTGGAGCTGCGTACGTATGGGTGGTTGTGAGGCCCGCGCCAGACATTTCGTCGCCGAAGTTCCAGCCGACGGTGGTGACCGTCCCGTCGGGATCGCTCGACCCGGTGGCGTCGAACGAGCAGGTCAGGTCGAGGCAGCTGTACTGGATGACGGCGAGGGGAGCGGCGTTGGGAATCGGAGGCGCCCCGTCGAGAGCCACGACGTTCTGCAACGGCACGAGCTTGAAGTCCTGGTTCCCTGAAGTACCGGGCAATGTGTTCTGGTCGTCCTGACAGACGAACACCCCGAACGGGAAGGTGGGACCCAAGTCTGCGGCGAAGGCTGCGACTCCGTCGGTCTTACCGCAGCCGTCGGCAGCGGTGCCGGAGACCACTCTGAAGCTGCGGACGTACGCGTTGTCACCTTGCCGCTCGTAGACGGCGAAGAAGTTCTTGGTGTTGGAGGCTGCCTGCGAGGAAGCCATGAGGTAGCCCGTCCCATTGGGTTGGTCAACGAGGGTGAGGCCTTCGATGTCAGGGGTGAGCCTCCCGCCGAGGGCCGTCGTCGAGTCCACCAGGGTGCGCTCAAGGGACGAGGCGGCAGGATCGGCTCCGTACTTCCAGATGCCGACGTGCTCCTCGCTGACGTACAGGCGTGCGAGCTCGTCGTCGACGACACAGCCTTCGGCCTCCGAACCGATCGACCATGTCCGCAGCCCTCGGATCTCGATGAGCCCGTCCTGGTCGTTGTCCATGAGAGCGAACTGCTTGATCGTTCCGGAGCGGTTGATGACGAAGACGTAGGTCTGGTCGGTGAGCGGGTTGCGGTACAGGCACAGACCTTCACCACCGATGCCTGTGCCGACACTGCCCGTCGCACTGTCAGTGGCGTTGCTCAGGGTTCGGCTGTCCGGGTCGATCCGGTAGATCCTTACGCCCTGTCGGTAGACGACCGCGATGTCGACGATCCCGGTGCCCGTCGACACGTGCTGGCGAACGTCGACGTTTCCGAACGCCCCTTCGCTGATGCGTTGGATCCGGCTGCCCCCGAGGTCGTAGACCTCCAAAGCCCCTTGCTTGTCGTTGCCGATAACCAACGATCGTGCCGGGTCGGTCGGATCCACCCAGATGGCTGGGTCGTCCGCGGCGTCACCGGTGGAGAGGACGGGGTCGGTCTCGACCGATGCGGTCACGTCTCCAGAAGGTTGGTGGGCCGCCTGAGCCGACCCTAACGGCACGGTGGCGAGTGCGAGCCCCAGCACGCATGCCACAACTAGCCCAGGAAACTGCTGGAGCCTCGTCGATCGGGTGGCAACGACAGTAACCATGGTCACCTCGCCCGCTGGCAACGCTCCCTACTGAGAACGCTACGCCGAGGCGGGTGCAGCGACAAGCAAGGTGGCCCTCACCAGACTCACCTGAGTTTCAGCGGCTGGCGCGCCCGGACGTCCGTCGTCCCGGGGACCGACGCGAGCGCTGCTGGCTGTTGCGAGAAGGCCGTGAAGACTGCTGAGCCGCTGGGGCGCTGGGCGTCACGAAGGCACGCTCTCCGGGTGCCAGCTCTGCGAGCAGCGGGTGACCGGGGCGAAGTCGCGTGGTCGTCGGCTTGATGCCGGCGCGCCGCGTGAGATCGCGGACGTCACGAACCTGCGCGTCGGTCATGATCGTGATCACCGTGCCCGAGGCACCCGCACGCGCTGTGCGGCCGGAACGGTGCAGGAACGCCTTGTGCTCCTCCGGCGGGTCGGCATGGATCACGAGCCCGACGTCGTCAACGTGGATGCCGCGAGCGGCGATGTCCGTGGCGACCAGCGTCATCGCAGTGCCGTCGGTGAAGGCCTTGAGGTTGCGGGCCCGCGCGTTCTGCGCGAGGTTCCCGTGAAGCTCGACCGCGGGAACACCCGAAGCTGTGAGCTTGCGGGCCAGAGTCTTGGCGCCGTGCTTGGTCCGAGTGAAGACCACCGTGCGTCCGGGTGCTGCGGCAAGGTCGACCAGAACCGCCAACCGGTCCTCGCTGGCGATGTGCAGGACGTGGTGGTCGACGTCGGCGGTGCGTGACTCGACGGGGTCGACGTGGTGGGTCACGGGCTGTTTCATGTAGCGACGAACGAGGATATTGACGTCGCCGTCGAGCGTGGCCGAGAACAACAGCCGCTGGCTGTCTTGCGGGGTCTTGTCGAGGATCCGCTTGACGGCCGGGAGGAAGCCGAGGTCAGCCATGTGGTCGGCCTCGTCGAGGACGGTGACCTCGACGGCGTCCAGTCGTGCGTGGCCGCCCTTCATCAGGTCCTCGAGTCGACCAGGCGTTGCGACGAGCAGGTCGACGCCGGCGTCCAGCCGCGAGATCTGTGGTTTGTGTCCGACGCCGCCGAAGACCGTCATGGTGCGCATGGACAGGGCTCGGGCCAGAGGTGCCGCCTCGGCCTCGATCTGGCTGGCCAGCTCTCGGGTGGGCGCCAAGATCAAGGCGCGAGGACTGCTTCGCTGCCGGTGCTTGCCGCTGGTCGACAGACGGGTCAGAAGGGGCAGCAGGAACGCCAAGGTCTTCCCTGAGCCGGTCCGGCCGCGACCGAGGACGTCACGGCCCGCAATCGCGTCGGGGATGGTCACGAGCTGGATGGGGAAGGGCTCGTCGATCCCACGCTGCGAAAGCAGCGTGGTGAGCGCGTCGTGGACGCCGAGCTGGGTGAATGTGGTCGTGCTTGAGCTGGGGCGGGTAGCCGCCATGAAAGAACTCCGAGTGTTGAAGGGTCGTCCTGCCCGGCGCAACCGATGCGGTTGCAGCGCATGGGGGTCGACATGAGGTGCAGCCCGAGGCAGAACTGAGCGGGCTGCTTCGGTCGACTGTACGGCAGAAGCGTCCCTGGACCAAACGGCACCGCCGGAGCCTCTTCTCAGATCACCGCTTTCGGTGTACGCGGCTGCGTCGTTGCGGCAGGCTGGGCCACATGGGCGACGACGTCGACAACCAAGAGTTCACCCGGCGGGACCGCCAGGAGTACCGAGAGAAGGTCCACCGGTGCCTGGACGTCCTGACTCGGATGCTCTCCGAGACTCGGTTCGACTTCGAGAGACCGCTGACCGGCATGGAGATCGAGCTCAACCTGATCGATGCTGACGGCAACCCGACCATGCGCAACGCCGAGGTGCTGCGTGAGATCGACGACCCTGACTTCCAGACCGAGCTCGGGCTCTACAACCTCGAGATCAACGTTCCTCCGCGGCCGCTTGCGGGTACGGGTGTCGATGCGCTTGAGGCGGACGTCCGTACTCAGCTGAACGCGGCGAACGACAGTGCGCGGCAGGAGAGCGCCGGGCTCGTCATGATTGGCATTCTGCCCACGCTCATGCCCGAGCACATGACCCATGAGTCGATCAGCGCCAATCCGAGGTACCGGCTGCTCGACGAGCAGCTGCTCACCGCACGCGGTGAGGACCTGCACATCGACATCGAGGGTGCTGAGACGCTCGAAACGTTTGCCGACTCCATCGCGCCAGAGGCAGCGTGCACGAGCGTCCAGTTCCACCTTCAGGTTGGACCGGACGCCTTCGCCGACTACTGGAACGCGGCGCAGTGCCTGGCTGGGGTCCAGGTCGGGCTCGGCGCTAACTCGCCGTACTTCATGTCCAAGCAGCTGTGGAGCGAGACCCGGATCGCGCTGTTCACCCAGGCCACCGACACCCGCTCGGCCGAGCTGAAGGCCCAGGGTGTGCGGCCACGGGTCTGGTTCGGCGAGCGATGGATCACCAGCGTGTTCGACCTGTTCGAGGAGAACATCCGCTACTTCCCGTCGCTGCTCCCCGTCGTGGACTCTGAGGACCCCGTCGCGGTTCTCGACGCCGGCGGAACACCTCGTCTACAGGAGCTGCGGCTGCACAACGGGACCGTGTGGCGCTGGAACCGTCCCGTGTACGACGTCGTCGACGACGTCCCGCACCTGCGGGTCGAGAACCGTGTGCTTCCCGCCGGACCGACAGTCGTAGACGTGCTCGCGAACGGTGCCTTCTACTACGGGGCGGCCCGGATGCTTGCCGAGCAGGATCGTCCGGTCTGGTCGCGCCTGTCCTTCGCGATGGCGGAGGAGAACTTCACGCACGCTGCGATCCACGGAATCGAGACCGAGGTCTTCTGGCCTGGCTACGGCGCGGTACCGCTGAGCGAGCTGACCCTGCGCTCGTTGCTTCCGCTGGCGCACGAGGGCCTCGCGCGTTGGGGTGTGAACTCACATGTGAGCGATCGGTTGCTCGATGTCATCGAGCAACGCTGTATCACCGGGCGCACTGGTTCGACATGGCAGACCGACGTCGTGCGCAAGGCAGAGGGTCGAGGGATGTCTCGGCTGGAGGCACTGCGGTTCATGACGCTGCGCTATGTGGAGAACATGCACACCAACGAACCTGTTCACACCTGGAGCGTCTAGCCCGATCACCGGTGGGGCGGGCGGCGACCTCGGCCCCTCCTCTCGGAGGCCGGGGATCTGGAAGGATGTCCTCATTCGGGTCGCTAGCTCAACTGGCAGAGCAGCGGACTTTTAATCCGCGGGTTCGGGGTTCGATCCCCCGGCGACCCACTCCGTTTGACCGGGAAGGAAGGGAGACGCCCGCCAACGGCGGTCAAAACCCGGACAAGCCCCTTCCGCAGCACTCCCTCGCTGTTGCTAGCCTGCGGCGCGTGGCCGTCGACATCCCAGTGCCAGGACACGCACGCAGCTTTTGGCTGCAGGAAGCCCTTGCCGATGACCCTGGGGAGCCCTGCCCGCCGCTGCGTTCTGACATATCTGCCGATGTCTGCGTTATCGGTGGCGGTTTCGCCGGGCTCTGGACCGCCATCGCTCTCACGGACCGCGAACAGGAGATGCGCGTGGTGTTGCTCGAGTCGGACATCTGCGGTGGGGGTGCAAGCGGACGCAACGGAGGCTTCGTCGCATCGTCTTGGTGGGACATCGCAGGACTCGTAGGCATGTTCGGCAAAGATGAAGGCTTGCGCTACGCACAACTGGTCGCCGATCAGGTCTCCTGGATTGGAGACTGGGTTCGCGAGCACAACGTGGATTGCTGGTACCACCAAGAGGGCGGCCTCATAGGAGAGGCCGAGGAATGGCAGCGCGGCAATCACGACGACGACGTCGATACCGCGCGACGCTTGGGTGTCCCCGACGTCATCGTGCCGTTCACGGCCGAGCAGGCGCGAGGAATCGCCGAGTCGCCGCGGTGGGTCGCTGGCACCTTCTCGCCAGACTGCGCGATCTGTCAGCCCGCCCGGTTGGCGCGTGGCCTGCGCCGGGTGGCCCTCGAACGCGGTGTACACATCTTCGAGAACACGAAGGCTCGCAAGATCGAACACGGCGTGCCGGCGGTGATTCACACCGGCAGCGGTGCCGTCCGCGCCGATCAGGTTGTGTTGAGCAATGGTGCCTGGGCGGCCTCCTGGGCGGGCTTTCGTACCGCGTTCGCCAACATCGCCGACTACGTCGTGGCGACCGAACCGATCCCCGAGCGTTTGGCCGAGATCGGTTGGACGTCGATGACCGGAATCGGGGACTCGCGAGATGACCTCTTCTACCTCCGGCCGACAGACGACGGCCGGATCGTGATCGGAGGAGGCGCTCTCGGCTTCATCCTTGGCGGGCGAGCGGACGGTCGCGCGGCAACGCACGATGCAAAGGTGGCGCAGGCCGCCGCCGAAGGGTTGCTGTGGCTCTTCCCCCAGTTGCAGGGCGTGCGTTTCACGCACGCATGGGGCGGACCGATCGACCAGACCGCGTCTTTCGTCCCGTTCTTTCAGACCAGACCGCCCGGAAACGTCCACGCGGGTCTGGGCTTCTCCGGCCATGGCTTGACCCAAACCCGAATCGGAGGCGAAATCCTGGCCTCACTGGTGCTCGGTGCCGCCGACGAATGGACTTCACTACCGGTCGTCGGCCCACCGATACGGCGTGTGCCACCCGAGCCGATTCGGTACCTAGGTGTCCGCGCGGTCGGGTGGGGTCTGAACGGCCTCGAGCGAGCCATGCAGGAAGGGCGCCAACCAAGTGCTCCCCAGCGTGCGCTGGCGTCGCTCATCGATCGGATGCGGCCAGGCTCGTAGTTGCGAGACCCCGTAACTTGCCACGCCGGATGTCCGCTGCTGCTGAGGAAGGTGCCCGAGTTCTTCGGCATACCTGGTCTCGATTCGGCACCGCAACTCCTGCTCACGCTCCCGCCGTCGAGCCCAAGTCTCCGGCCCACGGTCGATGGCCCGTGACGCTTCGAAGAGTGTCAAGGACAGGGCGGCATCCGTTAAGGAGCTCTCTGCCGTTTGCAGCAATGAACGCGTTGTGTGCGCCTGGTCCTGCGAGCCCATCCACAAAAGAGCCGGGGTAACGCAGCTGTGCAATCCACATACCGCCTATGGTCCAGCACCGTGGCTTGAAGGTACAGGCGATGCCGGCTTCTGGCGTGTCTCTAACCATCATCGGGTGGAGTCGCCGAAGATGGCGGCCAACGACGCGGGCGCTCGTTCTCCCGCTCCGGTGGAGTTGCACTTCCTCGATCACCTCGATGACCTCGATCCTGCGTCCATGAAGCATCCCGCGATCAAGCTCCGGCGTTCACAGAGGCTCAGCAGCGCGAAATCGTCTTCAAGAACCTGGACACGGACAAGGCGGAGTGGGCAACCGACCTTTGCGAAGCTGTTGTCGCCACACCTCAGGCTGACATCGCCTACGTAACACAAGAGCTGATGAGGCGGCTGCGCATGGTTGGCGGTCAAGAAGTTCTCTACGGAAAGATCAAGGCATTCATTCGGGACTACCTGTTTGGGAACCCTGTGGACCTCGATGATCTCAATGTTCTTCGCAACCTTTCCAAACCGCTGGCCGGCCGCGCCCTGCTGGAAACGTTCGCGACCGCAGTCAATGAGTTGACGATCGTGGACTCAGGTGTGACCCATGTCGTCAGCGAAAGCAAGCTGACCAAACTCGGCCTGAGGTCGTCAGTAATCAGCCCTACATCACTTCTGCCAAGACCGTCTTCAGTAAGGTCGTGGCGATTCAAGTCTTGAACTACGATTCGCTGATTTCCTGGGCCATCAGGACAACGGCGTCGAAGCGTTCGCCAAGAACCTGCGAAGCGTTCACTTCTTCATCGAATACGTTAGCGCTTCCGGCGAAATCGCCCACTACTACCCAGACTTCATCGTGCGAACGGATCCTAGAACCGTCCTCATTGTCGAAACCAAGGGGCTGGAGGACGTCGACGGCGACCCCAAATGACGTCGATTGAAGCAATGGTGCAACGACGCCACCCAGTACGACACACATGGAAGAACTTTCCAGCCGCTGCATGTGACTGAGAGGGGCTTTGACGACCTGGAGAAGGACATCTCCACAATCGGCGCGCTTGTGGCACTCCTAAGAGACGCCGAGCCTGTGGGTACCAATCACCACGGGGCAGCGAGGTCGTAACCCACGCGCCGAGCTAGCTTCTTCGTGCGCCAGCTGACCGCGGTGTCAGCGTGGTGAGTGGAGCGAGGATGGCGAGCAAAGGGAGGCGCCGCGGTGTCCCAGACTTCGCCGGTGCAGCCACGGGATTGATTCAGGGTGAGGCCGCGCGTGCGGGGCTTGTCCGGGTCTTGACCGCCGTTGGCGGGCCTCTCCCTTCCTTCCCCCACTCCGTTTGACCTGCGCGTAGGTCCTCGCGGTCCCGGTTCGGCAACCTGCCCAGAGCCGGAGGTCAGCGCAACCTGCGCCTAACTCCGTCGACTCCATGACACCTCGCTCAGCCCTGGGCCTGCGCCAACTTCGTCTGGGCGTCGGCGATTGCGGCCTTGAGGGCCTGCACATGGTGGCCCTCCGCTTCACCGACCGCTCGCGTGACGGCCCGGGTTACGGCGGGTTCGACCGTCGCGGCTGCGGAGTGTGGGTAGGCCACGATCAGTCCGGCGCCGCCGATGGGGATCGTCGCCCCTGCCTGCGCTTCCAGCTTCTCCGCGGTTCGGTGGTGCAGGAGCTTGCCTGCCCCAGCTCCGATGACGGCGCCGATCGCCGTGGCGGCGAGCAGCGGGGGCGCGAACAAGCCGACGACGAAGCCGACCGCCCCAAGGCCCTCCGCGCCCTCGCGGACCATGTGGTCGGTCTGCTGCACCTCGAGCTCACCCTCGAGGCTCTTGCTCACCACGACCGCACCGTGCAGATACCCGCCGCAACCGAGGACTGACTCGTAGTCCTCCATGGCGGCCTCCTTGGACAGGTAGCCGCCGATCAGGACGTCGATCGTTTCGTCGTCGAACGCCATGCTGAAGACCTCTTCCTGGGATGTCCGGTTCAGCCCGAGACGGCGTGGAGCGCCTGGCCGTGCTGCCCAGCCAGGTGCACCGCATGTTCGTCCTCGTGTGAAAGGTGGGGCTTGACGTCGAAGACGACCTTCTTGATCGTCCCGGTGAACGCGAACGGCTTGCGATCGGCATAGCTC
>JBAPUB010000129.1:0-3795 GCA_049282455.1 Actinomycetes bacterium | reverse complement strand
ACCTCGGCCAGCCGCTTGGCGAGCTTGTGAGCCAACATGATCGGCAGCGGCATGAGCTCGGCGGTCTCGGTGCATGCGTAGCCGAACATCAGACCCTGGTCCCCGGCGCCTTGTCGGTCCAGCGGGTCGTGCGAGTGGTCGTGGCGCTCCTCGTACGCGTCGTCGACCCCCTGGGCGATGTCCGCGGACTGGGCTCCGATCGACACCGAGACCCCGCACGACGCGCCGTCGAACCCCTTCTTGCTCGAGTCGTAGCCGATCTCCAGCACGCGCTCGCGCACGATCGTCGGGATGTCGGCGTAGGCCCGGGTCGTGACCTCGCCGGCGACGTGCACCTGCCCGGTGGTCACGAGCGTCTCGACGGCCACGCGGCTGGTCGGGTCGTCCTTGAGCAGCGCGTCGAGGATCGAGTCACTGATCTGGTCGGCGATCTTGTCGGGGTGTCCTTCGGTGACCGATTCGGACGTGAACAGTCGTCTCGACACGATGCAGATCTCCTAGCGGCAGGGACGCCGGGACGGCCCCGGCAGGAGGTGCGGTCAGCCTAGCGATCGGGCCATCGGCTCACGACGGCGTCCCACACCCGGTCCGCGAGCACGCGTTTGGGCCCTAGGGGGATCTCGGTGCGCGACCCGTCGGACCCGAGCAGCAGAGCAGCGTTGTCGGCAGTGCCGAAGGCCAGACCGTCACCGACCTCGTTGACCACCAGCAGGTCGCAGCCCTTGCGTGCGAGCTTGGCTTGCCCGAGCTCGGCCCAGGAGTGACTCTCGTCGCCGGTCTCGGCAGCGAACCCGACGACCACCTGTCCAACGAGGCGATGAGCCACGAGCTCGCCCAGGACGTCGGTGGTGCGCTCGAGGTCGATGCTTGGGACCGGGCCGTCGTCCTTCTTGATCTTCGACGCGGCCTGCGCAGTCGGTCGGAAGTCGGCCACTGCGGCCGCCATCACCACGGCGTCGGCACCAGCTGCTGCGTCGTGGACAGCCTGGCGGAGCTCCGCTGCGGTGGACACCGGGACGACCTGGACACCGGGTGGGCTCGGCAGCTCGACGTTGGCCGCGACGAGCACGACGGCGGCCCCGCGGTCGGCCGCCGCCTCAGCCAGGGCCAGGCCCTGGCGACCCGAGGACCGGTTGCCCAGGAACCGCACCGGGTCGATCGGCTCGCGGGTGCCACCCGCCGACACGACCACGGTACGTCCCGACATGTCACGCGGCTGCGCGGCGCGGTCGAGCACCGCTGCGCAGACTGCGGCGAGGTCGGAGGGCTCGGGCAGCCGCCCGGGACCAGAGTCGGCTCCGGTCAGTCGGCCCGCAGCCGGCTCGACGACCTGGACCCCGCGTGCACGAAGGGTGGCGACGTTGGCGACGGTGGCCGGGTGCTGCCACATCTCGGTGTGCATCGCGGGCGCCATCACCACCGGGCAGCGAGCAGTGAGCAGCACGGCGGTGAGCAGGTCGTCACCCAGACCGGCCGCCGCGCGAGCCAGGAGGTCCGCCGTCGCGGGTGCCACCACGACGAGGTCAGCGCCCTGGCCCAGGCCGACGTGCTCGACCGCGGGCACTCGCTCCCAGACCTCGGTCGTGACCGGCTGGCCGGACAGGGCCTCCCAGGTGGCCGCGCCGACGAAACGCAGCGCGGCGGGAGTCGGCACGACTCGCACGGAGTGGCCGGCCTCGCTCAGCAGGCGGAGCAGCTCACAGGACTTGTACGCCGCGATGCCACCGGCAACTCCGAGCACGATCGACGCCATCACGTCTCCTGACGGGCGGGCAGCCGGGAGCGGCCGGAGGCGTCAGACCTCGCCGTCGGTCTTCTCGAGGGTCAACAGGTCGGCGTTGATCTCGCGCATGGCGATCGAGAGCGGCTTCTCCTGGACGTGGGTCTCAACGAGGGGGCCGACGTACTCGAGCAGGCCCTCACCGAGCTGGGAGTAGTAGGCGTTGATCTGGCGGGCCCGCTTGGACGAGTACAGGACGAGGGCGTACTTGGAGTCGGCCTTGGTCAGCAGCTCGTCGATGGGCGGGTTGGTGATGCCCTCGGGGACTGCGTGGACTCCGGACAAGGGGAACTCCCAGGGTTTGAGCGGATGGTTCGTGCAGGTCGGTCATGCAGATCGGTCATGCAGGGTCGTCGAACGGGTAGAGCAAGCCTACCAAGGCTTGCCCGACCCTCTCGACATCGTCGTTGACCAGGACCACGTCGAACTCCTCAGCGGCGTCCATCTCGACCCGAGCCCGCTCCAGCCGACGGGCGATCACGTCGGAAGGCTCGGTGCCGCGCCCGGTCAGCCGCTGCTCGAGCACCTCCCACGAAGGCGGGGCCAAGAACACCAGCAACGCCTCCGGCATGGCCTGCCGGACCTGGCGGGCCCCCTCGAGCTCGATCTCCAGGACGACGGGAACCCCGCTCGCCAGCCGCTTGTCCACCGGGGCCGCCGGGGTGCCGTAGCGGTGGCCGGCGAACTCGGCCCACTCGAGAAGGGCTCGGTCACCGACCAGCTCGTCGAAGGTCTCGGAGCTGACGAACCGGTAGTTGACTCCGTCGACCTCACCGAGCCGGGCCGAACGGGTCGTCGCGGACACCGACACCCAGATCTCGGGATGGTGCTTGCGCAGCCACCCGACGAGAGTGCTCTTGCCCACACCGCTGGGTCCGGACAGAACCACGAGGCGGGGTCGGCCACCCGCCGGGTCGACGGCCACCTCAGGCAGTCGGGAACTCGCGCTCGAGCGCGGCGATCTGGTTGGCGCCCAGGCCCCGGACCCGTCGGCTCGGGGAGATGGCCAGCCGCTCCATGATCTGGCGCGCCCGCACCTTGCCGACGCCGGGCATGGACTCCAACAGGGCCGTGACCTTCATCTTGCCGATGATGCGGCCGGAGTCGGAGTCGCTCTGCCCCTCGTGCAGGACCTCCGGCAACGAGGCACCTGAGTGCTTCAGCCGGTTCTTCACCACCGCCCGCTCACGTCGTGCCACGGCGGCCTTCTCGAGCGCGGCTGCGCGCTGCTCGGGACTCAGGGGCGGCAGGGCCACGCGGGACACCTCTATGGTTCGGCGGGACATCTCGACAGGGCCACCAGACGGAGCGACCCGACGGGAATCGGCAGGGAACGGGCTGAACCTAGCGAGTTCGAGCGGCCCGACGCCACCCGCCGGTCGAAGTGGGGCCGACCGACTGCTCACCGAAGCAGGTCGTCGCGAAGCTGGCGGGCGGCGTCCGCCGGGTCCGGCGCTGCGGTGATCGGGCGACCCACGACGAGGAGGTCAGCCCCGGACGCCAGCGCTTGCTGCGGTGTCGCCGTCCTCGCCTGGTCGTCGGCAGCCGCCACGCGGGTCGCCGGCCGCACGCCCGGGGTGATGAGGGTGATGTCTGGACCGACTTCGGCGCGAACGGCGGCGACCTCCAGAGGGGAGCACACCAGCGCGGTCGCCCCCGCAGCCACCGACAGTGCAGCCAGCCGGAGCACAGCCTGCGCCGCGGGCCCACGCAGGCCGACGGCGTCCAGGTCGGCCGGGGAGAGCGAGGTGAGAACGGTCACCGCGGTGACTTTGGTGTCAGGCAGCGTATCGACGGCCGCCCGGATCATGGCCGAGCCGCCGCAGGCGTGCACGGTCAAGAAGGCCGGACGAAGATCGGCGACCGAGCGAGCGGCACCGGCCACCGTGTTCGGGATGTCGTGGAGCTTCAGGTCCAAGAACACCGGTCGTCCGGTCTGCTCGGCCACGTCGACGACCAGCTGCCGACCGTCGCGCAGGTAGGTCTCCAGGCCCAGCTTCAGCACGGACACGAAG
>JBAPUB010000128.1:0-13513 GCA_049282455.1 Actinomycetes bacterium | reverse complement strand
GCAGCGTTCTGCGGTAGCCGCGAAGCACCTGATGCACCAACTGGTAGATGGTGTCGGCATCGAACTCGGTGAACACCTCCTCGACTGGGACGATGAGCGGTGGGTTGACGACGAAGCGACGTTGGCCGTCGGTCTCCTCGGTCAGTTTGCTCAGGGCCTGCATGCTGTCGCGGGTGTGCGCCTTGGCCAGCATCTTCTGCGCTGCCTTGAACCGGGCTTTCGGGATCTCGGCCCGGAACCGCCGAATCTCCTGCTCGACGTCGGTGTGGGCGTACCACACAGCCATCACCGACTGCTCGGCAAACTCCCGCATCGCGTTTCGGTAGCCGGTTGCACCGGCAAGCGCGATCGCGCGCCGCTCCTTGGCTGTGAACCCGTTCGCTCGCCCAGCCACCGCAAGGCTGGCGCCTAGCCGCTTGACGTCCCATTCGAACGGTCCGGGCAGGGTCTCGTCGAAGTCGTTCACGTCGAAGACCAGCCGCCGTTCCGGCGAAGCGAAGGCTCCGAAGTTGGCCAGGTGGGCATCCCCGCACAGCTGGACTCTCAGCCCCGACGACGGCGTCGTAGCGAGGTCCGCAGCCATCGGCAGGGCGGCGCCGCGGTAGAAGGTGAAGGGCGACACCAGCATGCGGCCGTGCCGTACCGGCACCAGCTCCGGCACGCGTGACTGTGCCTGGTCGAGAAGCATCCCCACCGGGTCGCGGGTCGCGTCCGGCTCGAACCAGCGCTGATCGGTCAACGCCGCCCTCCTCCGGGCAGCCTTACCTGCAGACGCGC
The DNA here is from genome assembly GCA_049282455.1 of Actinomycetes bacterium. Taxonomy (GTDB): domain Bacteria; phylum Actinomycetota; class Actinomycetes; order JAHEKZ01; family JAHEKZ01; genus JBAPUB01. Next base: position 12,736 of record JBAPUB010000128.1, on the reverse strand, counting down.
GCTGCGCCCGCGTCTCGTGCACGACCTTGCCCTCGCCACTCGTCATCGTCATCGCCACTCCTTCAGGTTCGTTGTTGGAACGCGAACGCGCCGCCCCCGTCGCCTCACGATGGGGGAACGAGCTCTTGGTGTGACGGTGCCATGCGGCCAGCATGTCCCGAGACATCGTGGGCGCGCGCCCGGGTGCTCGTGCCGCGCAGAAGCAAGACGCGACTCCTGCCAGCCGGGGCCTAGGGGATACGCTTCGGGCCGTTCAGGTTCTCCCGCCCGCCCGTCGAAAGGCACCAGCCCGTGCCGGACACGAATGACGCCGAGCCGCGACAACGGCAGCAGGTCGAGACGAGGCTCGAAGCGAGCACGATGGCCTTGTACGTCTCGGTCGTGCTCCTCGCCGCGCTTGTGGCGCTCCGGGGCTCCCCGAATCCGACGCAGCGCGTGCTCCTCGAGGTGATCTGGGGCACGACGCTCGGGCTGGCGCTGGCCCATCTGTATGCGTTCCGGGTGTCCAGCCGGCTCGTCCGTGGGCGTTCCTTCGATCGGGGAGATCTCAAGGTCGCGGCGGCGCAGCTGGGCGGTGCCACGGCCGTCGCCATGCTGTGCACCGTCCCGGTCGTGGTCTTCCCCTCGCCCAGCGAGGACGACATGGTTCGCCTGCTGCTCGGTGCGCTGCTCGGCGCCGGTGGCTACTCCTCGGGTCGGGCGGGTGGTGCTTCTCGGCTGAGGAGCCTTGTTCTCGGCGCGGCCGTGCTCGCTGTGGGCTTCGGGGTCGCGCTCGTCAAGAACTCGATGAGCGGTCACTGACCGGCGCCCGGGCGGATCATTGGCCAGTGCTCGCCGGCCGGGCTTCCTCGATCCTGCGATTGTGGGTCAGGATGTGGATGCTCAGCACGAACGCCCAGACGGGCAGGACGACGTTCATCCATGGGCTGATGTTGGCCCCCAGCAGCAGGACTGCTCCGGCAATGAAGCCGCCAATCGTGAGCCACCGAGGAAGGATCCCGGTGCGCAGGCCGATGGCGTTCGTCGAGAAGATGAAGATCGCCCCCATCCTCAGAGCGAACGTGTTGATCAAGCCCAGCGTGATCCGTCGCTGCAGGTCCCACAGCACCGGGTCGGGTGCGCTGCCCCCCTGCACCGCCGGGTCGCTCAGGAGCCCGCCCACCACAGCGGTGCCGACGAACAGCATGGCGATGAAGAGCAGGCCGCTGCCCAGGAACACCGTGGCGAAGAGCCGATCCTCGTGCTCGCCGATCCGGTCGCGGATCACGCCGATGAACCACAGGAACGCGATCCCCGCGAACGGCACGAGGCCGAGCGCCAGTGAGACCGCCTTCTGCTTGTCGGGATCGGTCAGCCACGTGGTACTTGCAGCCTCGCTCGGTGGGACCGACAGACGGATCAACAAGAACACCGAGCCGAGCAGCACCGAGAAGATGATCCCGGCGACACCGGCCGAGCGGGGGGTCCGCAGGCTCGCGCGCGTGGCCGAACTCACTTGGCTCGTGACAACACACCTCCCTCAAGAGAGAGATCCCTGTCACCCGTGATGGGCGGAGGGATCTCACCGCCCCCGCGCCGGGTCAGTCCTCGGAGTTGCCCGGGTGCAGCGGGCCCGCCTCTTCGCGCTTTGGGATCGCCATTACGTCTGGGTCGAGGTCATACGTCCACGGCAGGCCGGACATGACCCACCCGTTCTTGCGCCGCATGCCGTCAAACACGCTGTCGGCGTCGTGGACCTGGCTGCCCTCCATCCCGTCGAGGATGTTGTAGGCGTTCGTGTATCCCGCCGCAGCCATCATGTTGATGGCCATCGCCCCTCGTCCTCCGGACCTGCACGTGACGAGGATCGTGTCCTCGGGTCCAAACCGCTCTTTGACCCGTTCGAGGAAGTCGGGGTTCAGGGACCAGGTGAATCCCTGCTTCTCCTGGTCCCAGACGTAGGCCATGAAGGCGAACGGGATCAACGCGGCCATCGGTGCGTGGCCGGTGAAGACCCACTCTTCGGGTGTCCGAACATCGAGAATCTTCACGCCCTCGGGGTCCGCCTGCCACATCTCGAATGCTTCTTTGGCGGTGACGTAGAGTCCCAGCTTGGTCTGCCGTTGCTCTACTATCGGGCGCCCGTGGTGCGTCGTTGTCGCCATCTCGGCCTCCTCTCGACCCTGATTAGGGCACGTAGTTTGCGCTGACGTCCGAGCCGTACCCGCAGCCCTGGTACGTACAGCCGAACTCGTCACGAATGATCGCGGCCCAACCGCCCGCGCGAGAGGTGTCCAGCGAGAGCTCCCGTTCGAGGACCTTTGTCTCGAAGGTCCAACCCGCCGGCAGGTCTTTGTACTTGGCGCCCAGTTGGTCGAGGTTGTCCGCCTCCAGGGTGGAGTCGACCTCTTGCGTGAACTCCTGCAACACCCAAACAGCGGCGCCGTCTGGCTCACGGAGCAGGTAGACGGGCTTGCCCGCGTGCCAGACCCAGTTCGTGTTGCGGTTGATCAGGGAAGGCGAGTACGCACTCTTGAACTGGGCGATCATCTCCGCGCCGGTCATGTCGCCGGCCCAGCGCATCTCTACCCCGTGGAAGTTCACGATGTCGCTGCCCGTGTATTCGTACTCGTCCATCATCCAGAATCGTCCGCTGTTGACCGCGCACATGTCGACCTCGAGCTCGCGCGCTAGCCTCTCCGGGTCGATCTGCTGGTGCGTCTCGGGGGTCACAGGGAATGTCGCCGCCGTGTAGACGTGCGCTCGTTGCATCTGTCGTACGCCGACGAAGGCGCCCAACCCACAGAACCGCAGGCCGCGCGAGTCCTTGACGTGCACCCGCTGAGTCGGGTCGAGCCCGGTCTTGAGCTTCATCACAGTACCTCCTCATTCAGTACGTTCTGGTTGTTGTGCTTGCTCTGTTGCGCTCTTCCGGGCAGTGCCTCGGCAGTGAACGGTCCGACCATCGCAACACGGCGCTCGGACCCCGTCGCAACCTCGTAGGGATCGCCTTCAGCGATCGAGAGCGTGGCAATCTGCAGGCGGTCTCCCAGTCGGCGGAGCCTGTGAATCTCCTCGTCGGACGGCTCTCGAAGGGCAAGACTGACCACGTGGACGATGTCCTCGCTCCAAGCGGCCGGGCTGCCGCGGAACGCGAACACGTCCGAGACCCAGATTGCGTTTCCGCGAGTCCAACGCGACTTGCCAGGTCGCTTCAACCGAGCCGGGAAGTTGCCTTGCCGACGACGCAGGTTCCGCCCACGAATCAACGTGACCGTGATTCCCACCACGATGAACCACAGTGGAAGGCCGAGCAGGAGAAGAATTGCCCAGACCATTTGACTACCCGCTTGCGCTAGTGGGGGACGACGCCGCGGGTGGCTGCATCGGGGGGCCTTCGACCGCCTTCGACTCCAGGAGGGTGAGCCCGAGGTCGGACAGCCGGCGCATCACTGCCTGCAGCCCTGCCTGATCGACGATCTCGCCGGTGAGGGTGGTGAATCCGTCGCGACGCGTGAGGATCATTCCGGGGAAGGCTCGCGCCATGCTGTCGCTGAGCTCACCTTCGACGGTCAGGCGATAGATCCTCACACCCATGCTGCAAGCATTGCCCCTTGCGGTAGGAAGGGCCAGGTTGCGCACTTACCTCACCCGGGTGAACCTGCTACGAGATCGGGCCGCTGTACCGCACGCCTGGCCCTGAGATTGTGTGAGGCCCACGCGTCTCGAACTCGCGAAAGAACGGACGCATGCCTCGGAACATCCGAATGGGTCGATACCCCTGCCGGATGCTCAACCAGGTGAACAGGACGGGTGCGACAATCGCATACAGCAACGACGCGACAAGCTCGGTCGTCAGCGTACTTCCGGGGAGGGGCTCACGGCGCAAGCGCGAGAGCAGTGCGTCGACGCTATTGCTGGTCTCGTTGAGCCAGTACATCGTACGCGCGGCAAGCTCGATGTCCGCTCGCTCCTGAGCGTCGAAGTAATGGCGGAAGGCGGCTTCTACATCATCGGGGACCGTGCCGAGGTCGTTGCGCGCATACGCCTGGGCCCATGCGAAGGCCGCCCATCTACGCCGGTCGAAGGTGGTGAAGTCGAGGTTCTCCAACGCGGCGAGCTCGCCCTCTGTGACCCCAACGGACTCGGCCCATTGGCGGTGGGCGTAACTGCACTGACGGCTTGAGTCGGCACCCGCTGCGGCGAGCATGATCTCTTCTCGCAGTTGGGGTGCAAGCCGCTGGCGGCGGTAGATCGCCCAGAGATCACGTCGGCGCCGGAGCAACGGCAAGCCCGCACCGAACTTCCGTTGGCCCAGCAAAGGATAGTGGCGCCCGTTCACGGTCATCGGACCCCATCGCAGCGTCGCCGGGTCGTGGTGCGGCACGACGGCGATTGACCGCTCGGTGTCCTCTGGTGGCACCTTGGCCTCCCCTCCCCGACGGCCCCAAAGTGGGGCAGCCTCGCCGAGCCAGACTATCGGCGTGCCCGGCGCCGTGGGGACCAGTGACCCACGATCACATCCAAGGTGTTCCCGGTCAGGTTCCCGAGCGTGATCGCGCGCAAGTAGGCAAGGATCTCGGTGCATTGCGCCTGGGAGTAGTACTGGCGCAAGTCGACCATCGCGGCCGGGTCGTACTCCTCGAGACGCTCCGCGTAGTGCTGGGCGAACAGAATCGCCGCCGCCTCGGCCGCGTCGCGAGCACGGAGAGCCTCGTTCTGGTAGCCGAAGATCTGGTTGATCTCCTCCAGGGGAACGCCCTGCGAGACCGCAAGATATGTGTGACCCCACTGGCAGTACCGGCAGTCATTGACGGCGCTGACCTCGAGCATCAACTTCTCACGCAGCGCCCGCGACACCGTGGGCCGGATCAAGGCCCGGACGAGAACGGGCGACGAGGCTACGGCGGTCGAGATGATCCGCCAGGCGTTCGCGCGGCCCAGCCCACGCTTGGCGCCTGGGCCTGGCACTCGCTGCGGGGTCTCCGCGGGTTGCCTTGATGAGCCCATGACTTGACGATGACATCTTCACCGGTGCGGGACTCGGCTCCAACAGCGAATCACCCGGGTGACTCGGGGCGCAAAGGCTCAAGCGCCGTTGCGCGGACGCACCGGCGTGCCTACCCCGCCGAAGGCTGGTTCTTCTGGGCGATCTTCAGGACCCTGTCGTAGGTCCCACCGTTGACCACCATGAAACCGTTGTCAGCAAGGATGTCCCGGGCCTTGCCGGCACGCCCGCCCGACTTGCAGTAGGTCACGATTGTCCGGTCCCGCGGCAACTCGTCCAGGTGGCGACCGAGGACCAGCAGGTCGATGTTCTTCGCTCCCGGCACCATCCCTCGCTTCGCTTCCAAACCGAGGCGGACGTCGAGGATCATGGCACCGTCCCTGATCGCTTCAGCGACCTCGTCCTCTGGACTGATCGACGTCGTTCCAGAACCGAGGAAGTGCTTGTCGAAGAACCTCTCGAGCCACTCAAGCATCTGGAATCTCCTCGCGGGTCGGACGCGCCCTCCTCTGGGTAGGCGCACTGCACTTCGCCCAAAGCCTATCCCGAGGGCTGTCGTCGCTCCGACCAGTGCGCACGAGCCCTCGGTGCAGTCGCAGCCGGTCTCTCGACCTGGTCGAACGCAGTCAGTGCTCGCCGGGTGACCCCTGCTCGCCCAGAAGCTGCAGTGCGATCGCCCGTGCGATCACCTCCTCGCGCGAGTGCGCGCCAAGCTTGCGGTACAAGGCGCGCCGGTGAGTGCGAATCGTGTTCTCCGACACATACAGGCGCGCACCGATCTCCCGGAGCGAGAGGTCCTCGGCGATCAGCCGAAGGACCGCCATCTCCGCGTCGCTGGGTGCGGAGAGCATGGCCCCGGCGCGGGCACGCTTGCCCGCTCGTACGATGTCCAGGTCCGCGGCGTCCGCGAGCCCCGGCAGGATGCCGGCGTCCGGGAGCTCGGCGAGCGCGTCACGGCCGACCTGCGCCGTCTGCGACGCCTCGTCCAGACGCCCGCGGCCGGCATATGCCCTGGCCAGCAGCAGGAGGATCCAGGTGTGGTGCACGTTCGCAACGTCGTCGCGAAAGAAGTGCTCGGCCGTGGCGAGCTGCCGGCAGGCCTCCGCATGCTGTCCTTCTGCGAGCAGCAGCGCGCCTCGGGCCGCGACGACGTTCGCACCCAACCAGCTGCGGCTGGTGCCGATCCGACCAACCAGGTCCTTCGCCGTGTCGGCGTGACCTCGTGCTGACGAGAGTCGGCTCTGCTCGACGGCGACCAGCGCGAGTGTGGCGTGCGCGTGAATCAGCGTCGGCGGGCGCCTCGTCGCATCGGGATTCTGCAAGGCCCGCAACGCCATGTCACGAGCCTCGTCTACCGCTCCCGCGAAGTAGAGCGCGCGACCAGTCGCTGCTTCGGCACCATCGGAGAGGTCGTCGAAGATGGCCTGGGTCAACCCGACGGCCCGTCTTCCGGTCTCGACCGCGTCGGTGACGCCCCCTTCCAGCGCGAGCGTGCGCGCGATCAGTGCGGCGGACGCCACGTAGCCGTCTGCCGGTGCGAGATCGTTGTCGATCGCCCTGTCCACCAGGCCCAGGTAGCGGTTTCGATCCACCGTGCTGGCGCTCAGGAGAAGGGTCGCGATCGCCGACGCCACGGCGACCTCAGGGTGCGCGATCAGCACATCGTCGGGCAGTGTGCCCGCCCAGCGAAGGAGGGTGCGTCCGGACCCGCTTCGGATGAGGCTGAGATGGTGCTCCGCCAGCAGCTCTGCCACATAGGCCGGCTCATCCGCCGCCGATGCGTGCCCCATTGCATCGACCGGCCACCGATCTGCCAGCCAGCGCGCGGCGTTGTGGTGAACCACTGTCGCACCCCCCGGCTCCGTCGCCTCCAGCTCGAGCTTTGCGTACTCGGCGAAGAGCGGGTGGATGCGGTACCAGTTTCCTTGGTCGAGCCGTGACACGAAGAGTCCGGAGTGTCGGAGGTCCTCGATCAACTTCTCCGAATCCGTGCGCTCCAACACGGCGTCACACAGGGCTGGCGTGAACTGACCCAGCACAGCTAGTTGCTGCAAGAACCTGTGACGCTCATTGTCGAGCGCCGCCAGCACCTCCGTGCTCAGGTAGTCAGCGACGAACTGCTGGGCACCGCTGAATCTCGCCACTGCGCTCTCCGGGTCGTCGACGCCGCGCAGCCAGATGCCGGTGAGCACGAGCATCGCGGGCCAGCCCTGCGTCCGTTCGACCAGCGCTGCGGTCTGGTCCAACGACAGGTTGAGCCCGAAGTGGTCGACAAGCAGGCAGTGCGCCTCTGGCACGGCGAATGCCAGATCACTGGCGCGCAGTTCCGTCAGCTGTTGCGCAGCTCGCATCCGCGGGATCGCAAGCGGTGGATCCACGCGGGTACCAATGATCACGCGGAGGTTGTCAGGCAAATGGCTCAGCGCACGGTCGATCGATGCGAGTGAGTCGTGGTTGGTCACGGTATGAAGATCATCGAGGATCAGAATCGCCGGACTCCGTGACCGACCGAGGAGCGTCAACAGCTCGTCCACAGCTTGCTCGATGTTCAGACCCTGGATCTCGAGGCGTTGCAGCACCGAGTGCGCCACGCCCGGCCGGATCCGCTCGACGGCGGTCGCGATGTAGGTCCACATCCGCACGGGGTCGTCGTCACCGGAGTCGAGTGTCACCCACATCACTCCGGCATCCTGATTCGCGCACCACGAACGGATCGCCGTCGACTTCCCGTATCCTGCCGGGGCCTCGAACAGCGTCACCCGGGCATCCGCGCCTTGCTCGAGCGCCCGCGTGACCCTTGGCCGCTCGACAACGTCATGCCGAAGACTCGGCGCCGCGAGCTTCGCGTCCACGAGCGTCACCCAGACACCCAGCCTGTCGTCGGTGGGTGGGGTGCTCTCTTTGCGGTCCTCATGGCGGTGGGATTGTCGCAGCCTCAGTCGAGCCAGGGCAACCAGTCGACGCCGCAGGCACCGCTCAGACGCGACGGCGCCCAAGGCGGGCGCCCCGGACGCCGCATCGAGGACGACCGGCTGACGCTCCCGGGCCTTCGGTCCCTTGCGCTCGGCGCTCATGCTGCGAAGATGCGACTGCTGTGGTGCTTGGAGTCGCTTCCCCGGAGGAGAATCGTGGGTGCGCTGATCCTGTTGGTCGTGGCCGTGGGCTACGGCGCCTTCTCGCGGCGCCTCGACCGACTGTGGATCAGCGCCCCGATGGTGTTCGTGGCCGCCGGTCTGGCCCTCGGGCCTGAAGGAGCCGACCTGCTCGACGTGCAAGGCGGAAGCCACGTCGTCCTCTCCTTCACGGAGCTGACGCTGGCGGCGCTGCTGTTCGCCGACGCGACAACGGTGCCGCTGCAGGACCTGAAAGGTGACGCCAACGTGCCGGTGCGGCTGCTGAGCGTCGGGCTGCTGCTCACCCTCGGCCTCGGTGCCCTCGTGGCGATGCTGGTGGTACCGGGCGTGACCTGGGCTGAGGCTGCCCTCATCGCCGCTGTGCTGGCTCCGACAGATGCGGCGCTCGGTATGGCGGTGGTGACGGACAAGGCGGTTCCCGTCCGGATCCGACGGGCGCTCAATATCGAGAGCGGCCTCAACGACGGCATCGCAACACCGTTCGTCACGGTCTTCCTCGCCGTGGTCGTCGGCGAGGTGACGGCGGAAGGCGGCTCGCCTGTGGCCGATGCGCTCAGGCAGATCGCGATCGCAGTAGTCGTAGCGGTCGTGGTCGGTGTTCTTGGGGGCAGAGTGCTCGTGGCGGTGACGAAGCGATCGTGGTCGTCGCACACGTCCAGGCAGCTGTTCGTCCTCACTTTGGCCTTTGTCGCCTACGTCGGCTCCGTCGAGCTCGGCGGCAATGGGTTCGTGAGTGCGTTTGTCGCCGGCTTGGTCTTCGGCGCGGTAGATGAGGGAAACCGGGCCGCGATCTCCTTCACGGAGGACGTCGCGCTGTTCGCGTCGCTCCTGGTCTGGGTCATCTTCGGCTCCTACTTCGCGGGTCCGGTGCTTGCCGGCGACTTCGATACCTCCGCGGTCGTCTACGCCGTGCTCAGCTTGACGCTGATCCGCATGGTGCCCGTCGGAGTTGCGTTGCTGGGCACTGGCTTCCGAACGTTGACGAGCGGCTTCATGGGGTGGTTCGGCCCGCGTGGGCTCGCATCCGTGGTGTTCACGCTGATTGCCGTCGAAGACCTCCAAGGCACCAAGATCGACACCCCGTTGTTCCAGGTCGCGACGTGGACGATCCTCTTGTCGGTAGTCCTGCACGGACTCACCGCCCGGCCGCTCTCTGCGAACTACGGCGCGAAGATCCGTTCTGGACCCGACGACCTGCCGGAGCTCATCGAGATGCCCGAGCCCCGCGTCCGGCGGCACCTCCAACGGACCAGCACGCTATCGTCAGGCTGATATGAGCGCGACGTCGGCGAGCACGAAGCCAGGTCCCCTCCAGCGGTGGGTGCCCGGTGTCGGGATGCTGCGGACCTACCGCCGCTCGTGGCTGCGCAACGACTTCATCGCCGGTGTGGTCCTGGCAGCCATCCTCGTACCGCAGGGCATGGCCTACGCCGAGCTCGCCGGCGTCCCGGCCGTCAATGGCTTGTACACGACGATCGCCTGCCTCGTCGGTTACGCCGTCTTTGGCCCCTCCCGGATCCTCGTGCTCGGGCCGGACTCGTCCGTGGCTCCGCTGATCTTCGCGGCCATCACCCCGCTCCTCGTCACCGATGACCCCGCCGAGGCAGTCGCGCTCGCCGCGATGATGGCGCTGATGGTGGGCGCGATCGAGGTGGGTCTCGGTCTCGGCAAGCTCGGGTTCGTGGCGGACCTGCTCTCCAAGGAGGTGCAGGTCGGATACATGAACGGCCTCGCGATCACGATCATCGTCGGTCAGTTGCCGAAGCTCTTCGGCTTCTCGACTGACGCGGACGGGTTCGTCAACGAGGTGAAGGCCTTCTTCGACGGACTAGATCAGACCAATACGACAGCCCTTGCGATCGGCCTGGCCACGCTGGCCGTGCTCTTGATCCTCCCGCGCGTGACGTCGAAGGTCCCAGCGGTGCTCGTCGCGGTGGTCGGCGCCACCGTGGTCACCGGCCTTCTCGATCTGTCTGCGAAGGGAGTGGACGTCGTCGGCGCCTTGCCCCAGGGGCTCCCGAAGCCGGCTTTCCCGTCGGTGCCGCTGGACAGTCTGGGGCCCCTGCTGGCGGCATCGTTCGGGATCGTGCTCGTCTCGCTCACGGACACGATCGCCACGTCGACCAGTTTCGCCGCTCGTAGAGGGGATGAGGTCGAACCCAACCAGGAGATGATCGGGATGGGAGCGGCCAACGTCGCCGCGGGCATGTTCCAGGGTTTCGCGATCTCCGCGAGCGGATCGCGCACGGCGGTGGCTGAGCAGTCCGGCTCGAAGTCGCAGGTCACAGGCCTCGCCGGCGCGGGCATCGTGGCGATCCTTCTGCTCTTCCTGCCCTCGTTGCTACAGAACCTCCCGCAGCCTGCCCTTGCGGCGGTGGTCATCGCAGCTGCGCTGTCACTGTTCAACTTTGGGATCCTCAGCACGTACTACCGCATGCGGAGGTCGGCGCTCGTGATCTCCTTGGTCACGTCGCTCGGCGTCATTCTCTTCGGCGTTCTGCAGGGCATTCTGATCGCCGTGATCTTGTCGATCCTCCTGTTCTTCCGGCGCAACTGGTGGCCCGAAGGTGAGGTGTTGGGTCGCGTCCGCGAGCTCGACGGGTGGCACAGCACGAAGCAATACCCGCGGGCCGAGGAAGCAGACGGAGTCGTGGTCTACCGGTGGGAGGCGCCGCTGTTCTTCGCGAACGCGGGCATTTTCCGCCAGGAGATCCGAAGGCTCGTTCGACAACGCAAGCCGACATGGGTCGTGCTCGAGTGCGCGGCGATCACCGACATCGACGTCACCGCAGCGGACATGCTGGAACGCCTGGACCAGGAGCTGAACGACCAGGGCGTCTACGTGGTGTTCGTCGAGATGCGCAGCCGCATCGAGGAACTCCTCGAGCAGTACGGCCTGTTCGCCACGTTCACGCGCGAGCACGTCTACCCAACCATCGATATGGCGGTGAGCGGGATCCAGGAGGAGTCGGCCCCCGGAGACGATCCCACCCATGCCCCTGAAGACCTCGACGGGGCCTCGTGACCACACGCTCCATCGGATCCCGGTGCCGACGCTTCCACCTCACCGGGGAGGAGCCCGCAGTGTCGCGCCTCAGACTCCGCCCAGGTGCCAGTCATCGATCAGCCGGCGAGTGCCTTCGCCTTGATCTGGTCGAACTCGGCCTGGTTGATGGTCCCACTGTCCAGCAATCCCTTCGCCGAGGCGATCTGGTCGGTGGCACTGCCTGAAGCGCCCGCCACGGACTGGATGTAGGCGGCCTGTGCCTGCTGCCCCTCTTTGGCCTGCTCCAGCTGTCGCTCCTGCATACCGCTCCCACGTGCGATGAGGTAGACGAGCACGCCCAGGAAGGGGACCACGATGACAAACAGCACCCAGATCGTCTTTCCTCCACCCCCGAGATCCTTGCTGCGGAAGATGTCCGCGAAGACCCAGAACAGACACATGAACCAAGCGAAGAACAGAAAGAACTCGAACAGCGCCAGCAGGAACGAGCCGTTGTCGTTGAACATCACGAACCCTTCGATGAGGAATCCCAGCGAGCCGAGCGGACGTCGTGCTCAGTGCTGAGGGATCCTACCGACGGGCGCAGGGCGGCATGACGCCGAAGTTGATTCAACTCGCCCATCCGTCTGCATTCACCCGGGTGAACCCGATGGGCGCTACGATCCGACGGACGCTCCACCCTCGATAATCGACTCATTGGGCGACCGGAACCAAGGTCGGCTGCTCATCGCACGGTCCAGGCGACCGGGTCTGGTTTCGGACAACTCGGCATCACCGCCGGTCGGGTGAGGCACAAGGAGGAGCAAGACCATGAGAAGCCAACTGGCGGATATGGAACCGGTTGACGACTTCGTCACCCAGAACACCCCGGGCCTCAAGATCTGGCAGGAAGTCTGGGGCGACATGCAGTGCGCCTACCACCACTTTGAGCCAGGTACTGACTTCACGCAGTTGCTGGCGCCAATGCCGGACGGTCTGTGCGGGGTTCCTCACCACGCCTACGTCATCAGCGGCTCGATGAGTGTCATCTACAAGGACGGGACCACTGAGGTGTGCAAGGCCGGCGACGTGTGCTACTGGCCGGCTCCGCACAACTTCATCTCAGATGAAGGGGCCGAGATCATCCAGTTCAGCAGCAGTGGCGCACTGGCCGCACAAGCCAAGGTCATTGAGGGATTGATGGCGAAGAAGGCGCAGGCGTAGTGGTCGCAGCCGCTGAGGATGAGCCTGTAACAAGCGCCTACCGCGACACCGCCTTGACAGGCGCTCGGGTGCGCCGCGGGGACGCGCTACCCGAGCCTTGTCTGGCCCTGGTGCTGGTTGGGACCAGCCGGGCCTACCGAAGTTGACCCACCCCGCACCGAAGTGATGCTCCTACTGTCAAACGATGGCTGTTGTGGGTAGGGCGTTGAAGATCTCGCGGGCGATGTAGCGCTTGAGACAGCGGGTGGCTTCGCTCTTGGTTTTGCCTTCGGATTGGCGGCGGGCGACGTAGTCGCGGGTGTTCTGGTCGGTGGCCATCCGGACGATCGCGATGCGCCAGAGCGCGGAGTTGGCGTCGCGGTCGCCACCGCGGTTGAGTCGGACTCGGCCTTGGGTCTGGCCGGA
>JBAPUB010000127.1:0-3574 GCA_049282455.1 Actinomycetes bacterium | reverse complement strand
GTGGTGGGCGGTGCCGCGGGCCGTGAGCCAGCGACGCGCCAGGGTCGTGCTGGTCGCGATGCCGCCGTCGCCGACGACCACCTGGTCGGGCGAGCTGTGTCCGTCGTCCATCGGGTGGGCGGTCTCGGAGACGTCGACCAGCCAGGGCTCGCTTCCCGAGCCCGCCATCGCCAGGTCGCCGCCCAACGAGACGAGCACCGCCTGCCCGCTCACGGCATGGCCCGCGGCAGCGGACCGGTCGGCCGCCAAGGCCTTCGCAGTCGCCCCGAGGTCCAGCTCCAGCCCGGCGGGCAGCCGCAGCCACGCCCCAGGCTCGTCGTCGCGCTCGAGGAGCTCGACGTCGCGCCACGTCCCCTTGGTCGCTGCAACCATCGTCGGCGTCACCCGTCGCGGGGCCTGACGCACCTCGTCGATGTCCGCGTCGTAGCCGAGCCGCCGCAAGGTCGCTCCCAGGGTCGGGTCGACCAGCCCGTCGGTCGCCTCAGCCATCGCGAGTGCGGACTGCAGGTAGCACTGGAGGACCGGCGAGACGGCGACCGGCTTCCCCGTGGCCGAGGCGTTGATGACCGAGAGCTCGGAGTCGGGCCGAAACCTGTTGCACGAGGTGTCGACGGCGGCCAGCTCGGTGCGGACCGCCGCCACCACACGCTCGAGGTCGTCGCCGCGGGTGACCACGGTGACCGTGGTGCTCCACTGCGACCACGTCAGCGACGGGTGGGGGCTGGTCATCACGAACCGGTCGTCGTCGCGGCCGGGGCCTGCTGCGTGCCGGTCTGGGGTGCGCCGGCCAGGGACTGCTTGGGGGGCCGCAGAGCCTGAGAAGCGACGGGCGCGTTGCCGGCCCGGGATGCGCCGTTCTGCGACGCGGAGCTGGCCGTGGCCGAAGGCGTGGCCGCCACAGCCGCGGCAATTCCGGCCGTTGCCGAGACTGCGCCCACGGCGACCGCGGCCGTGAGGCCCACGACCCACCGTTGCGCACGGTCCCGACGGAGCACGGAGTGTGTCGTCTGGGCCGTTCCGGGTGTCCACCGCGTGTTCACCGTGGTGCCTCGCTTTCGCTTGCCTTCGGGGTCGAGCCTGAGCTGGGTCCAGCCAGGTCCTGTCTGGTGCTGAGAACAGCATCGACGGACCCACCTCAGGAGGGGGCATGGAACGGGCTAAGCGGTGGATAAGGGTTTCGGGGGCGCCACGGGCTGCAGGAAGCGCTTCCTCTGGTCGATCGAAGTAGGGTCAGAACTCCACGGACAGCCACGGGAGGCACGATGAGCACCCGCGACAGCGGCGGGCAGCGGGGCGGCCAACAGCACGCGAGCCGCCGCAGCGACTCGACCGACGAGGTTCAGGACCAGCCGACCAGCGAGTCGGGCCAGTCGGCGACCGAGACGGTCGCCGAGCGGCACGAGGCGTTGAGCGAGGACGTCGACGCAATCCTGGACGAGATCGACGAGGTCCTGGAGGAGAACGCCGAGGACTTCGTCCGGGCCTTCGTCCAGAAGGGTGGGCAGTAGGTGACGTCCCCGGCCGGAACCAGTGCCAGTCTGCCCCAGGCGTTCCTGACCAGCGGCTCGTCCTCATTCGTCGACTTTCTCGCCCAGCACGCCCCGGAGCTCGTTCCCGGCGGACAGCTCACCACCTCACGGTCCGGTTCCGTCGACGTCCCGCACGGCACCACCATCGTGGCGGCGACCTTCGCCAACGGCGTCGTGATCGCCGGAGACCGACGCGCCACGATGGGCAACGTCATCGCCCAACGTGACATCGAGAAGGTCCACCCGACCGACGACTACTCGGCCATCGGCATCGCAGGGACTGCGGGCCTGGCACTCGAGCTCGTCCGGCTCTTCCAGGTCGAGCTCGAGCACTACGAGAAGATCGAGGGCGCGGTGCTGTCGATCGAGGGCAAGGCCAACCGGCTCGCCTCGATGATCCGTGGCAACCTCGCCATGGCGATGCAGGGGCTCGTCGTCGTCCCCCTGTTCGTGGGCTATGACCCCGAGACCGACTCAGGGCGCATCTTCAGCTACGACGTGACGGGCGGGCGCTACGAGGAGCACGACTTCCACGCCGTCGGCTCGGGCAGCCTGTTCGCCCGAGGCTCCTTGCGCAAGCTCTACCGCGAGAACTTCGGGCCCGAGGACGCTGCCATCGCGTGCGTCCAGGCGCTCTACGACGCCGCCGACGACGACTCCGCGACGGGTGGTCCCGATGTCATGCGGGGCATATACCCGATCGTCGTCGTGATCACCAGCGACGGCCATCGCGTGTTCGACGACGAAGAAATGTCGGCCCTCGTCCAGCGGATCCTCGACGGCCGGCGTGACCGGCCCGACGGGCCTCTGGCCCCACTCACCTGACCACTGAGGACCCACCGTGTCGATGCCGTTCTACGTCTCTCCCGAACAGATCATCAAGGACAAGGCCGACTACGCCCGCAAGGGCATCGCCCGGGGGCGCTCGGTCGCTGTCCTCCAGTACGTCGACGGGATCCTCTTCGTGGCCGAGAACCCGTCGCGGGCACTGCACAAGGTGAGCGAGATCTACGACCGCATCGGGTTCGCCGCCGTCGGCAAGTACAACGAGTTCGAGAACCTTCGGGTGGCCGGAATCCGTCTCGCAGACCTGCGCGGCTACGCGTTCGACCGACGTGACGTGACCGTACGGAACCTGGCCAATGCCTACGCGCAGACCCTGGGCACGATCTTCACCGAGACGAACAAGCCGTACGAGGTCGAGATGGTCGTGGCCGAGGTCGGCGACGACACCTCCGGAGACCAGATGTACCGGCTCACGTTCGACGGCTCGGTGGCCGACGAGCACGGGTACGTGGTGATGGGTGGGTCGGCAGAGACCATCAGCACCCACCTGGCCCAGCACTATGAGGCCGACGCCGGACTCGGCGAGGCCCTGCACATGGCGGTCGACGCACTGGCGCACGACCGAGACGAGACCCGTCAGCTCGAGGCCGCCCACCTGGAGGTCGCGGTCCTCGACCGCACCCGGGTCCAGGGCCGCAAGTTCAAGCGGGTCACCGGGAGCGCCCTGGACGACTTGCTCTCGACGTCGACCTCAAGCGCCTAGACCGAACATGGACCGCCGCATCTTCGGGATCGAGACGGAGTACGGCGTCACCTGCACCTTCCGCGGGCAGCGGCGGCTGTCGCCGGACGAGGTCGCCCGCTACCTGTTCCGCCGCGTCGTCTCCTGGGGCCGCTCGAGCAACGTCTTCCTGCGCAACGGGTCTCGGCTCTACCTCGACGTCGGCAGCCACCCCGAGTACGCGACGGCCGAGTGCGACCGGATCGAGGAGCTCGTCGCCCACGACAAGGCGGGGGAGCGGATCCTCGATGGCCTGCTCGTCGACGCCGAACGCCGACTGCACGAGGAGGGGATCGCCGGCGACGTCTACCTGTTCAAGAACAACACCGACTCGGCCGGCAACTCATACGGCTGTCACGAGAACTACCTGGTCGGCCGTCAGGGCGAGTTCAGTCGGATGGCCGACATCCTCATCCCTTTTCTCGTCACCCGGCAGCTGATCTGCGGGGCCGGAAAGGTGCTGCAGACTCCCAGAGGT
>JBAPUB010000126.1:0-22193 GCA_049282455.1 Actinomycetes bacterium | reverse complement strand
GGTGGAGCTTGTCGCGGGGAAGCTGGGGGGAATCGCTGTGGTGATCGGGGCCCGGATCGGTGCGATGGCGGGCCCGTCAGAGGTGCTCACGTCGCAGACGGTCAAGGACCTGACGACCGGGTCCGGCATCTCGTTCGACGACGCGGGCGAACATCACCTCAAAGGTGTCCCGGAGCAGTGGCATCTGTACCGAGCAGTCGCGTAGGCGAAGCGTCGAAGGTGCCTCTCACGGTCCGCCGCTGAACGCACCTGGCTCCAGCAGCTCCTCGACGTCAGCACGCATCGCGGCCAGCGCATCGCTGGCCATCCCCCGAGCGGCGTCAAGCGTCCTGCCGGTGACGGGGACGACCACCTCGAGGTAGGCCTTGAGCTTCGGTTCGGTTCCCGACGGGCGGACGACAACGCGCGCGCTCCCGGCGTCGACGTGGCCGGCGAGCACCAGCCGAACTCCCGCGGTTGGTGGCAGGCCGCCCAACCCGCGCGACAGGTCGTTCACCTCGACGACCGCCAGCCCGCCGATCCGCGTCGGTGGCGCGGAGGTCAATGCGTCCACGCGGGTTTGCAACGCGTGCGCGTCGTCGCTGCGCACAGAGACCTGCGACGTGAGGTGGACGCCGTAGGCGCGGTCGAGGTCGTCCAACGCGTCGAGAAGGGTGCGCCCGTCGTCCTTCAGCCGGGCAGCCAGCTCGGCGACCCGCAGGCCGGCAGTGATGCCGTCCTTGTCGGCGACCGCCGCTGGGTCGACGCAGTAGCCGATCGCCTCTTCGTAGCCAAAGGCGAGTCCTGGCACGCGTCCGATCCACTTGAACCCAGTGAGTGTCTCTGTGTACTCGAGTGAATGTGCTGCGGCGATCCGGGACAGCCGCGTCGACGACACGATGGTCGTGGCGAAGGTCCCGCTGACCCCGTTGGACGCGAGGAACTCAGCGAGCAATCCTCCGACCTCGTCTCCGGTCAGGGTGCGCCAGTGCCCCGAGGAGGTGGGGACGGCCACGGCACAACGGTCGGCATCGGGGTCGTTGGCGAGAACGATGTCAGCGCCGACGGAGGCCGCCAGCGAGAGGGCCAGGTCGAGGGCTCCCGGCTCCTCCGGGTTCGGGAACGGCACGGTGGGGAACGTGGGGTCGGGCTGTTGCTGGGCGCCGACCACGTGCGGCGCGGCGAAGCCGCTCGCCGTCAAGGCCTCCGACATGAGGGCACCGCCGACGCCGTGCAAGGCGGTCGTGACCACGACGAGGTCACGCGGGGCACCGGCCCGCACGATCGACGACGCCCGTGACAGGTAGCAGGAGACGATGTCGTCGAGCAGCCTCCACGCGTCACCGCGAGGGACGTCGCGCAGTGCAGCGACGCCGTCGATGCACGCGGCTATCTCGGCGTCGGCCGGAGGCACGATCTGGCTGCCGTCACCGAGGTAGACCTTGTAGCCGTTGTCGGCCGCCGGGTTGTGGGACGCCGTCACCATCACGCCCGCAGCGGCCCTGCCATGACGGATGGCGAAGGCCAGGAGCGGGGTCGGGAGTGGCCCGGGGAGGAGCATGACGGCGATGCCGGCCCCACTCATGATCTGCGCGGTGTCCTGGGCAAACACGTCGGAGTCGGTGCGCGCGTCGTACCCGACGACCACCGAACGACGGTCGTGCGACACCATCCACTCCGCCAGACCGGCAGCGGCCCGGCCGACGGTGACCCGGTTCATGCGCATCGGACCGGCACCCATCGGACCTCGCAGTCCAGCGGTGCCGAACTGCAGACGCCCGGAGAACCGCTCGGCGAGCTCGGCGGCCGCGGAGTCGTCTCCAACGGACGTCGCATCGATGAGCAGGCGAAGCTCGTCCCGCGTCGATGGGTCGGGGTCGTCGGCCAGCCAACGCGACGCCTGCGCCAGCAGGGCATGGATCCGGCCCGCGGCACGCTGGGCGGACGGTGTGGCGTCGTCGGTCACCCGGCGAACGCTAGTCCTGACGGGTCGTCAGGCGGGTGGTGCGCCCACCATGCCGGCGCGGAACGGGTCGCGACCGGGTGGGTCCTTCAGCTCGGCGCGCGGGCAGGTCGCCAGGGTGAGGCCGGCCCAGGTGAGTGCGTCGTCGGTCAGCGTCTACACCACCCAGCCGGCGTCCAGGCCGTAGGGGGTGATGGTGACCTTGTAGATCGTGATCTGGTGGCGGTTCGGGGCGTCGTACATGACGGCGACCGAGCCGAGCAGGCGGGCGTTGCCGCGCGTGCCGCCGGGGCCGTCCCAGGGGACGTCGTAGCGCTGCCAGAGGGAGGAGGTCGCGTTCCAGACCCCGCCGTGCCCCACGTCGAGGCGCTGCAGCTCGACCAGAACCCGCCCTGCGGCTCGCTCGTCGAGCACGGCAGCGGGACGGATGATGCGTACGTCGTCACGGGTCGCTGTGGCCATGCTTGCTCATCGGGGGTTCCTGGATCGAAGTTGAGCCGATGGGAGCCCCGATTCGCCCAATCGGGTGAATGCCTCAGCCGAGGGTCGACCGGCAGGGCCGCGTGCGCAGCTCGCGGACGTAGTCGCCAGGGGCACCAGCGGCCTCCGCAGCATCGGCCATGATGCCCAGGTACCGGGCCGACGGCAGCCCGCCCTCCCACGAGTCGAGCACGTAGACCCAGGCCAGTGACTCGCCCTCGAGGGTGTCGATCCGGACCCGAACCTTGCGGTAGAGGCCAAGCGCGCCCTCCCACGAGTCGAGGGCCCGCTCGTCGTCATCGGTCAGGTCGTACAGGACGACGAAGACGCTGCCGCTGGGGTCATCGACCACACTCGCGAGCGATCCCTCCCAGCCGAGGTCCTCACCGCCGAAGGTCAGACGCCAGCCGCTGAGCCACCCGGTGCCCGTCATGGGGGAGTGCGGGGCGCGCTGCTGCATCTGCCGCGGGTCCATGTTGCTGCCGTACGCGGCATAGCGGGCCATGGCCGCTCAGCCTAGATGGTCCGTGTGCAGGTTCTGGCGCAAGACCGCCCGCTCCTTGACGTCATTAGCCGGTGTTCGTACCTTCGCGGACATCAGCCACAACGGGGCCGGACCAGGAGGACCTATGGCGCAGAAGGCGGTCGTCAGTCTGACGACGGGTCTCGAGGACGTGGAGAAGGTGACGGTCGCGTTCCTCGTCGCGGTTGGCGCTGCCGAGACGGGTCGAGAGACGCTCATGTTCTTGACCAAGGAGGCTGTGCGGCTCGCCCAGCCAGGCGTTGCGACCGGCGTCGGGTGCGACGGCTGTCCCTCGCTCGCATCGCTCGTGGAACGCTACGCCGCGGCTGGTGGTCGCTATTTCGCATGCCCGATCTGCATGGACTCCCGCCGCCTCGACCAGACGAACCTCATCGCCGGTGCCGAGGTCAACGGGACCGTCCCGATGTGGCAGTGGATCGGCGACGAGGGTGCCGTGACCTTCAGCTACTGAGGCCGCACCGGTCGGCTATCGCTCGTGCGCCAGGATCTCGCGCCTGCGGGCCTCAACCAGCTTCTCGACGAGATCCTCCGACAGAGGAACATCATTGGAGAACTGGACCGAGCCCTTCGAGGTCACGAAGCCTCGGAGGTCGTCTGCCAGCTGGGTCGTCACCGTCCCGCTCATCGGGAAGTACGAGCAGTGGTTCTTGGCGAACCCGAACCCGGCGACTCCCTTCCCGTCCACCTTGAAGCAGGGGACGCCGTAGGCGATGCCTTGCTCGGCCTCGGGAAGAATCCTGGCGATGAGCGCGCGCAGGCTCACCAGGGTCGAGCGCTGCGGCTGCGGAACGCCGTCGAGGTAGGCGTCGACATCAGAGGGGGCCACAGAATCTCCTCCCGTGGGATGGGTGACCCAGGTTCTCACCGACGGCTACAGCCACCACATCGCGGTGCACGCGATGGTGATGAGCACGGCCAGGATCGCGGCGACGACCATCACGACGCCTCCGGCCCGGTTGCCGGACTGGAGGACCCGGTAGCCGAG
This sequence comes from Actinomycetes bacterium, assembly GCA_049282455.1. Classification (GTDB taxonomy): domain Bacteria; phylum Actinomycetota; class Actinomycetes; order JAHEKZ01; family JAHEKZ01; genus JBAPUB01. The sequence continues at coordinate 18,242 of JBAPUB010000126.1, read as the reverse complement.
CACTCCGGCGATCACCGAGGGAGCCACCCAGAGGAGGTAGCTGGGGACCGTGGCCAGGATCCACTGCCAGGTCGTGGGCAACGTGCCGGGCGCACAGGCCGCCTGGTCGGCCTCGGTGCACAGGCCGAACACGACGTAGGCCATGAGCTGCGCGACGGCACCGGCTACGAAGGTAACGATCGTCCCGAAGGCCAGGACCAGCCAGCTGGCCGCTGACGACTTCGGTTGCATGGTCGGGGTGTGCAGGGTGTCGGTCATCGTCCTCACCCGCTTCCTCTCGCCTCTCCATTGTCCGCTCCTCGCCGTCGTGCGCCGAGAGGCTTTGTGCTCCCTTCAGCAGGGGTACGGAAGAATGCACGCGTGACGCGCATCGGGATCATTGGTGGGGGACCAGGCGGCTACGAGGCGGCGCTGGCGGCTGCGCAGCTGGGGGCGCAGGTCGTCCTCGTGGACCGCGACGGTCTGGGCGGGTCAGCCGTCCTCACCGACTGCGTCCCGAGCAAGACCTTGATTGCCGTCTCCGACGTGATGGACGAGGTCGACGACTCCCGCGCCCTCGGGGTGTCCTTCGACGGACGGGTGGGCGTCGACCTGGCAAGGGTGAACGCGAGGGTCAAGGAGCTCGCGGCCGCCCAGTCGGCCGACGTCGAGCGCCACCTCTCCCGGGACGGCGTCACCGTCGTGCACGCCTCCGGTCGCCTGGACGGTCCCCACCGTGTCGTCGCCGCCACCGACGTCGGCGACGAAACCTACGACGTCGACGCTGTGCTGCTCGCCACTGGAGCGCGGGCGCGCGAGCTCGACGACGCAGTCCCCGATGGTGAGCGGATCTTGACCTGGACCCAGCTCTACGACCTCGCGGAGCTGCCCGACCGTCTGGTTGTCGTCGGGTCGGGTGTGACCGGGGCGGAGTTCGCCAGCGCGTACGAGGCGCTGGGAAGCGACGTCGTCCTGGTCTCCTCGCGCCAGCGAGTACTCCCCGGCGAGGACGCCGACGCCGCCGAGGTGCTCGAGGGGGTCTTCCGGCGCCGCGGGATGACCGTGCTGCCGCGATCCCGGGCGGTAGCAGCGGCCCGGACTTCCGACGGGGTCGTCGTGACGCTGTCCGACGGGTCGACGGTCGAGGGCAGCCACGTCCTGATGGCCGTCGGGTCGGTCCCGAACACGCGTGGGCTCGGGCTCGAGGACGCCGGGGTGCGCACTGACGACCGAGGGTTCGTCGTGGTCGACCGGGTCTCCCGCACGACGGCACCGGGCGTGTACGCCGCCGGGGACGTCACCGGGGTCCTCATGCTTGCGTCCGTGGCGGCGATGCAGGGCAGGATCGCCATCCGGCACGTGATGGGCGACGCGGTGCAGCCGCTCGACCTCGGCGTGGTGGCGAGCAACGTCTTCACCGACCCGGAGATCGCCACCGTCGGATGGAGCCAGCGTCAGGTCGACACCGGCGAGGTCCAGGCGGTCGGGGTCAAGCTGGCGCTGGCGACCAACGCCCGCGCCAAGATGCAGGGCATCAACGACGGGTTCGTGAAGGTGTTCTGCCGGCCGGGCACCGGAGTCGTCATGGGCGGCGTCGTCGTCGCTCCGCGGGCCAGCGAGCTCATCCATCCGCTGTCCCTGGCGGTGCGTCATGGCCTGACGGCCGACCAGGTGGCCGATGCCTTCACGGTCTACCCGTCGCTGTCGGGGTCGGTCGCCGAGGCCGCCCGGCAGCTGCGGATCGCTCGCGACGACTGACCGTCGAGTCGCAGCACCCGGTCGCCGTCAGGGCACGAGCGCCCCTGAGGCGGCCAGCCCGAGGGCCAGCTCGACGCCGTGAGCCAGGCGGAGCAGAACCTGCTCGCTGTTGGCCGTCCCGAGGATCGCCAGGCCGACGGGCAGGCCGTGCACGAACCCCATGGGCACGCTCAAGATCGGGTACCCGGCGACCGCCGGTGCGGCCGTCACGCGGCCACCCGCCACCTGGTCGCCGTTGACCAGGTCGCTGAGCCAGGCCGGGCCGTAGGTGGGCGACACCAGTGCGTCGAGGCGGTGCTCGCGCATGACCGCGTCGATGCCGTCGGTGGTGGTCGCGCGCAGGCCCCGCTCGCGGGCCAGCCGGTACGCCTCGTCGTCGTCGAAGGGGTCGGTCAGCGCCCGCTCGAAGAACTCCTGACCGAACCAGGCCATCTCGACGTCGGCGTGCTCACGGTTGAACGCCATGACGTCCTCCAGGGTCCGAGGACACCCCTCAGGGCGAGTCGCCAGGTAGGTGGCCAGGTCGCGGCGCAGCTCGTGGAGCAGCACCACGAGCTCGTCGTCGCCGGAGTCGTACGACGGCAGCGTCGGGACGTCGGCCGGGTCGATCACGGTGACCCCGGTCCGGGACATCAGCGCGAGCACGTCTTCGGCGACGGCGTCGGTCGCCGGGTGGTCGCCGAAGTACGCGCGCGCGACGCCGATGCGCAGCCCGGCCAGAGCGGTAGTCGCATCAGGTGCGGAGCACGCGGCGGCAAAGCGGCCGTCCGACAGCGCGAGTGCGTCCAGCAGGGTCGCCGCCTCGCCGACCGTGCGGGCCATCGGCCCTGCCGTGTCCTGGCTGTGGCTGATGGGCACGATCCCGTCTCCTGGCAGCAGGCCCACCGTCGGCTTCACACCGACCACGCCGTTGAGGGACGCCGGGCACACGATCGAGCCGTCGGTCTCGGTGCCCACCGCGAGAGGAGCGAGCCCTGCGGCGACCGCCGCACCGGACCCCGAGGACGACCCTCCGGCGCTGCGCTCGTGGGCCCACGGGTTGGCGGTGAGACCGCCCACGGCACTCCAGCCGCTTGTCGAGTGCGGCGAGCGGATGTTGGCCCACTCGCTGACGTTGGTCTTGCCCAAGACGACCGCCCCGGCTTCCTTGAGCCGGGTGACGATGGGTGCGTCGTGCAGCGGCCGATGGCCGACGAGGGCCAACGACCCGGCGGTCGTGTCGAGGTCGGCGGTGTCGATGTTGTCCTTCACGAGGACGGGGACGCCGTGGAGAGGACCGCGCACCCGTCCGTCGCGCCGTTCACCGTCTCGGGCGATGGCTTCGGCCATGGCATCGGGGTTGGTGCACAGAACCGCCCGGAGCTCGGCCTCCTCGCCGATGCGGTTGACCAGGTGGTCCACGAGCTCGGCGCTGGACAGGTGAGGTGTTGTCATGGGCCCAGCCTGGCACGGCAGGATGTCGGCATGCGCGTCGTCGTGGTGGGAGCAGGTTTCGCCGGTCTGATGGCCGCGTCCGACGTTCGTCGGTTCGGACACGACGTCGTCGTGCTCGAAGCGCGGAACCGGGTCGGCGGCCGGGTCTGGTCGGAGGAGCTCGTCGAAGGTGACCCGCGCACGGTGATCGAGCGCGGCGCTGAGTTCGTGCTCGACGGCTACCTCGTCATGCGCGAGACTCTGGCCGACCTGGGGCTCGACCTGGCGGACATGGGCATGTCGTACTACGAGCGCCGACCGGTCGGAGGCTCGCCGACCAGCCACGCGGCCATGGCCGAGGTCGCCCGTAACTTCTCGCGTGCGGCCGGTTCCGCGGCCGAGCACCGGTCGATTGCCGATGTCGTCGAGGGTCTGGGAGCCGATCCGGCGGCAAGCGCCGCGTTTCTCTCACGGGTGTCGGTCACGAGCGGTGTCGACGCGAGCCGACTTGCCGCGTGGGGAGCTGAGGAGGTGACCGGCGCGTTCGAACCTAAGCCATCCTGGCGCGTCGCCGGGGGCAACCAACAGCTCGCCACCGGGCTCGCTCGCCGGCTCGGTGACGTCGTGTACCTGGGCTGTCCCGCTCTGGCCATCCGTCATGACGCCCACCAGGTCGTGGTCTCCACGGAAACCGGCGTGGTCACTGCCGATGCGGCGATCGTGTGCGTCCCGATGGCCGTTCTGCGCACTCTCGACATCTCACCCGTGCCTGACCGCGTGCGGGAGGCATGGGCGCGCGCTGGGATCGGGCACAACGCCAAGCTTCACGTTCCGTTGCTCACACAGACGGGTGCCGGAGCCGTGCAGAACGTTCCCGAGCGTTTCTGGACCTGGACGGCCGCCGACGGCTCCGGCGACGTGCAGCCGGTCCTTCACGCTTTCGGGGGGACCGAGTCGGCGCTGGCAGAGCTTGACGTGGCCAACGGCCCGAAGACCTGGGCCCGACGGGTGGCCGCACTGCGTCCGGAGTTGTCCGTCGACCTCGAGCGTGCCGTACTCACGACTTGGAACGATGACCCGTGGGCCGGTGAGTCGTACTCCGCGACCACCCTGCAGGTGCACCGCGAAGACGACGAGCTGGTGGCCCAGGCGTTCGGTCGGGTGCACGTCGCCGGAGAGCACACGGCCGGCGACTGGGCGGGCCTGATGGAGGGGGCCCTTCGAACCGGACGCCGAGCCGCAGCCGAGGCGCTGGCGGGTTACGCCTCGAGCTGACCGGTCACTGGTCGCGCACGAGTCGTCGGGTGATCGGCTCGACAGCCTCAGCCGTCCACTCCTGCGCCCGGGGCATTCGCTCCCGGACCCCGTTGTCCCACATCCGGCGGAACGCAGGGCTGACCTCGGCGGCCCTGCGCGACTTGAGCAGGCCGTTGCGAACGCGGCGCAGCGCCAGCGGCATGAGCTGCTCCCTGCCGACCCCATCGAGCCCGTAGCTGTCGGCGAAGACGGCCACTCGCTCAGCGATGTCGACCATGTCTGAGTGGGCGAGCGCCGGGGGCCGGTCGACTGGGTGGAGCAAAGGCACCCACCAGTACAGGGCATTGACGACGTCGAGCAGTCGAGTGGTCGGTCGTGCGAGGTCGAAGTCGATCAGCGCGGCAGGCAGCCCGCCGCGGAACACGACGTTTCCGGGGCAGTAGTCCATGTGCGCGACGAGCTCTGGCTCGTCGAACAACGGCAGGACGCCTGGTGCGTCGTCGCCGGGCAGCGATCCCCAGACGGCGTCATCCGGCGGCTTCCAGGTCGACGACGCGACGTGCTGTCGCCGGATCAGGTCGGCAAGTGAGCTGAGGACGTCGGTGCCCAAGTACTCCTTGGGTATCGGCTCCCGCGGTACGTCACCGGCCACGAACGTGAGCACCTCGCGCCCCTGGTCGTCGTAGCCGAGAGGTTCCGGCGCGTCGTGGAACCCTCGGGCATGCAGGGCGGACAGGAACTCCTGGACCGTTGCCGTGAAGGGGCGGACGGGACGTCGCACGGTGTCACCGACGCGAACGATCCCTGGAGTCACGCCCTCGCTGACGAGCGGCTCCTCGACGTCGTGCGCGTCGGGGTTGTCGAACGATTCGCGCACTAGTCCTTGATCTCGCAGATCACAGCACCGCTGGACAGGGTCTGACCGACCTCGGCCGACAAGCCGGTGATGGTGCCTGCCTTGTGGGCGTTCAGCGGCTGCTCCATCTTCATCGCCTCGAGGACGACGATCATCTGCCCGGCCTGGACCTGGTCGCCGTCGGCGACAGCCAGCTTCACGATCGTGCCCTGCATGGGGCTCGTCAGTGAGTCGCCGGAGGCCGCAGCCGCCGTCTTGCGCTTGCCGGCGCGCTTCGGGGCTGGGCGGCCGGCGAGGGCCGGGCCTGCGTGGGCCCCGAGCCCGGCCGGCAGGACGACCTCGAGGCGCTTGCCTGCGACCTCGACCGTGACCCGCTCACGCGGTGGCGCCTCGGCCGCCTCTCCCACCAGACCCTGGTACGCGGGAATGGTGTTGTCGAACTCGGTCTCGATCCAGCGCGTGTGGATCGAGAACGGCGTCTGGTCATCGGTGGCGAACGCCGGGTCGGCGACCACCGCCCGGTGGAACGCAATCACGGTGGGCATGCCGTCGATCTCGTACTCGGCCAGCGCGCGGCGTGACCGTTCCAGGGCTTCCTGGCGGTTGCGACCGGTGACGATGAGCTTGGCGATGAGCGAGTCGAAGGCCTGAGGCACCGTGGCGCCGCTCTCGTAACCTCCGTCGAGGCGAACCCCCGGGCCGCCAGGGAGGCGCATGTGCGTGATGGTCCCTGGAGCGGGAAGGAAGTTGCGACCGGCGTCCTCGGCGTTGATCCGGAACTCGAAGGAGTGTCCGCGCAGGGGCGGGTCGTCGTACCCGAGCTCCTCGCCGTCGGCGATCCGGAACATCTCACGGACCAGGTCGACGCCGGACACCTCTTCGGTGACCGGGTGCTCGACCTGCAACCGGGTGTTGACCTCGAGGAAGGAGATCGTGCCGTCCTGCCCGACGAGGAACTCGCACGTGCCTGCACCCACGTACCCCGCCTCACGCAGGATGGCCTTGCTGGCTCGACGGAGCTCGGTCTCCTGGTCGCTGGTCAGGTACGGCGCCGGTGCCTCCTCGACGAGCTTCTGGTTACGGCGCTGCAAAGAGCAGTCGCGCGTCGACACGACGACGACGTTGCCGTGCTGGTCGGCCAGACACTGCGTCTCGACGTGACGGGGCTTGTCGAGGAACCGCTCGACGAAACACTCGCCGCGCCCGAACGCCGACACGGCCTCGCGGACCGCTGAGTCGTACAGCTCGGGGATCTCCTCGAGGGTGCGCGCCACCTTCAGCCCACGTCCGCCGCCACCGTAGGCCGCCTTGATCGCGACGGGCAGTCCGTGTTCGCGGGCGAAGACCACGACCTCATCGGCTCCGGTCACCGGGTCGGCGGTTCCGGGTACGAGGGGGGCGCCGACGCGTTGGGCGATGTGGCGGGCCTGGACCTTGTCTCCGAGTGCGTCGATCGCCGTGGGCGGGGGACCGATCCAGATGAGGCCGGCGTCGATCACGGCCTGGGCGAAGCGGGCGTTCTCGGCCAGGAAGCCGTAGCCGGGATGGATGGCGTCGGCCCCGGAGCGGTTGGCGACGTCGAGGATCTTGGCCACGTCGAGGTAGGTCTGCGCAGGAGTGTCGCCGTCGAGGGCGTACGCCTCGTCGGCCTCACGGACGTGGAGGGCCTCGCGGTCCGCGTCGGCGTAGACCGCGACGGACGGGAGCCCGGCGTCGCGGGCCGCCCTGGCGATCCGGACGGCGATCTCGCTCCGGTTGGCGATGAGGACCTTGCGCACGAGTGACTCCTGGAGTTCGGCGGGCGCCCGTGAGTCTAGGGACGACCCCTCGCGGATGGGGAGGCAGGATGAAGTAAGGTACGCCTAACCTAACTTCCCGAGAGACAACCTGAGGAGAGACATGCGTGCCCGTTCGAACGTCCGGGTGGCCGCTGGGGTCGCCCTGACCGCCGGTGTCGCCGTCCTGGGCGGGTGCGCCGGCGCGGGTGACTCCGGCCAGCCCGCCACGACGGTGGCCGTGACGGCGACCGACTCCGCGTGCACGTTGTCCGACCCGACCGTCCCGGTCGGTTCAGTCACCGTCGACGTGTCCAACCAGGGCCAGACGGTGACCGAGGTCTACGTCTACGGGGACGGGGACTCGATCGTGGGCGAGAAGGAGGACATCACCCCCGGGTCCTCGGCGCAGTTCGACGTGTCGCTGAAGGCTGGCGGCTACACCGTGACGTGCAAGCCGGGACAGACCGGCGACGGCATCTCGTCGACGCTCACCGCGAAGTAGCGGCGCCGGTGCCACCGTCGGACCACACAGCCATGACGGGCACCAGACGATCGGCCAGCAGCCGCCGAAGCAGGGGCAGCGACAGCCCGAGCACCGTTCCCGGGTCACCGTCGATTCCTTCGACGAACCAGCCGCCGAGGCGGTCCAGGGTGAAGCCGCCGGCCACGCGCAGCGGCTCACCGGTCGCGACGTAGGCGTCGATCTCGGCATCGGTGGGTGTCCCGAACCTCACCACCGCCGAGGCCAGTGCCGAGACCGCGTGGTGCTCGACGTCGGACCGGCTCAGCTGCACGAGGCAGTGCCCGGTGTGCAGCACACCCTCGCGACCACGCATGTCCCGCCAGCGCTGCACGGCGTCGGTGGCGTCGCGCGGCTTTCCGAAGGCGTGACCCTCGAGCTCCAGCACCGAGTCGCAGCCCAGGACGAGCGTGGTGGTGTCGGGGTCCTGGGGCGACCCGGCCGTGAGGGCGAGCCGGTCGGCGACTGCGTGTGCCTTGTGCTCGGCCAGCACCAGGGCCAGCTCGGCAGGAGGACCGGCGACGGTGTCCTCGTCGACACCGCTCACGACGACCTCCGGTTCCACCCCGGCCGCCCTGAGCAGCGCCAGTCGCGCCGGTGACGCAGAGGCGAGCACGAAGCGAACCGACCGTGTGGCCGCGCGCCCGGATTCGGTCACCGTGGCCATGCGCTGGCGCGCCACGCGCCAGGGCCAGGACGCAGCGGCGGCCGGACCAGCCGGCCCCGCGACGACCACACCGACAGCGTGCGAGGGGCGCCGTCGGTCGGGTGCGCCGAGGGCGCGGCCGCCACGACGGCGACAAGCGCTGCCACCTCGGCTGCGGTGGGCTGGCCCTTGACGAAGCGAAGCGTCGGCAGGTCGCTCACAGCGGGATGTTCCCGTGCTTCTTGGGCGGCCGGCTGGCGCGCTTGGTCCGAAGCATGCGCAGCGCTCGCATGACCTGCTGTCGAGTCTGGGACGGCTCGATGACGGCATCGATGTAGCCGCGTTCGGCCGCGAGGTAGGGGTTCAGCAGCGTGTCCTCGTAGGCCTCGATGAGCCGGGCTCGTTCGCCCTCGACGTCGTCTCGGACCGCGGCGTCGGCGAGCTCCTTGCGGTGCAAGATGTTGACGGCACCTTGGGCTCCCATGACGGCGATCTGTGCCGTGGGCCAGGCCACGTTGACGTCGGCACCGAGGTGCTTGGACCCCATGACGTCGTAGGCCCCGCCGTAGGCCTTGCGCGTGATCACGGTGACGAGCGGCACGGTGGCCTCGGCGTAGGCGTAGATCAGCTTCGCGCCTCGACGGATGATGCCGTCCCACTCCTGGTCGGTGCCCGGAAGGAACCCCGGGACGTCGACGAACGTGAGAACGGGGACGTTGAACGCGTCGCAGGTGCGCACGAAGCGGGCGGCCTTCTCCGACGCGGCGATGTCGAGGGTTCCTGCGAACTGCATCGGCTGGTTGGCCACGACACCGACGGGATGCCCCTCGACCCGCCCGAACCCGGTGAGGATGTTGGGCGCGTACAGCGGCTGGACCTCGAAGAAGTCGCCGTCGTCGACGACGGCCTCGATGACTGTGTGCATGTCGTAGGGGTGGTTGGCCGAGTCGGGAATCAAGGCATCGAGGGCACGGTCCTCGTCGGTCACGGCGTCGGTGGCGTCGGAAGCGAAGACCGGGGGGTCCTCGAGGTTGTTGCTCGGCAGGAACGACAGCAGCTGACGGGTGATCTCGAAGGCGTCGGGTTCGTCGACGGCGGCGAAGTGGGCCACGCCGCTCTTGGCCTGGTGGCTCTGGGCGCCGCCGAGCTCCTCGAACTCGACGTCCTCACCGGTGACGGTCTTGATGACGTCGGGGCCGGTGATGAACATGTGCGAGGTCTTGTCGACCATCACGATGAAGTCGGTGATGGCCGGTGAGTAGACAGCGCCGCCCGCGCACGGCCCCATGATCAGCGAGATCTGCGGGATGACCCCTGAAGCCTGGACGTTGCGGTAGAAGATCTCGCCGTACAGCCCCAGCGAGGCGACGCCTTCCTGGATCCGTGCGCCGCCGGAGTCGTTGATCCCGACGAGCGGAGCCCCCGTCTTCAGCGCGAGGTCCATCACCTTGACGATCTTCTCGCCGAACACCTCGCCCAGCGACCCACCGAAGACCGTGAAGTCCTGGGCGAAGACGAAGACCAGGCGGCCGTCGACGGTTCCGTGGCCCGTGACCACACCGTCGCCGTACGGGCGCTTGTCCTGAAGCCCGAAGTTGTGGGTCCGGTGACGGGCCAGCGCGTCGAGCTCGACGAACGAACCGTCGTCCAGCAGGGCCTCGACCCGCTCGCGGGCGGTCAGCTTGCCGCGCTTGTGCTGGGCCTCGACGGCCCGTTGCGACCCGGCGTGGGCGGCCTCGTCGACCTTGTGCTGAAGCTGGGCCAGCTTGCCGGCGGTGGTGTGCAGATCGATGCCCGTGGGCACGGGTACGGGCTCGGCGGCCATCGGTTCCCTCTTCTCGGACGCCCTGCGGCGCACGGACGTCGCTCGAGTGCTGGCTTCGGTGTCGGTTCGGCTGCTCGTTCGGTTTCGTTTCTGGTTCGCCTGCTGCGTCGGTAGCCTAACGAGCGCGAACGATCGGTTCAGAGTTGGACCATTGCGGTCACTTTGGGGTCAATTCGGGCCCTCGACCGGTCGAAGATGTCACCACGACCTCGTCTCGACCGGCCGGGGTCGGGTCGACCTGCCCGAAACCGCCCGAAACAGTCCGAAACAGCCCGAAACCGCCCGAAACGAGGTGAGCCCGTGGCGCAGCCCGACGCCCGGCGCTTGCCGGCGCCCTCGAGCCACCGTGACCTCGCCGAGTCGCGCCTTCGGGCGCTGACCGAGATCGGCCGGGCGGCCATGACGTCCTCCCCGCACGACGCCCTCGAGGCGGTCGTGCGCAGTGCCCGGGCAGCCATGGGCGGGGTTTCGGCTTCGCTGGGTGTGTGGGAGCCCGACGCGCAGCACCTGCGCACGGTCATCAACGAGGGCGCCCTCGCCGACTGGGAGGAGAAGCATCCGACGAACGAGACGTACCCGGCGGACCAGAGCACCTGGCTGGCCGGCATGGCCGACGGTCACCTCGGCGTGGTGCTGGACGAGGACGACCCGCTGCTGCCCGACGACGACCGCGAGTTCCTGGAGAGCCTGGGCAAGGCGCGGTCGATCAGCCTGCCGATCCTGCTCGCCGGTGAGTGGTGGGGCGAGCTGTTCGTCGCCCGCACCGGCGACCAGCCCCGCTTCACCGACGGCGACCTCGACTGGGGTGCGGCGGTGGCGGCTCAGGTCGGGGCCGCGCTCGAGGCCGTCGAGCACCTGGGACGGGTGTCCGGCCTGGCCCGGACCGACCCGCTCACGGGGCTGGCCAACCGGCTCGGCGTCGACGAGTGGATCGACCACGCGTTGGTGCAGTGGCGCGACCACCGGGTCGCGGTCGGTCTCGTCGTGTGCGACCTCAACGGGCTCAAGAAGGTCAACGACTCCGACGGCCACGACGCGGGAGACCGGTTGCTGGTGTCCTTCGCGACCCAGCTGAACGCGACGGCCGAGCGGTTCGGTGCCTCGCTCGTGGCGCGGCTCGGTGGCGACGAGTTCATGCTCGGTTTCTCCGGGGCGCAGACCGATGTCGTCGTGTCCGCAGCCGAGCGGCTGACCGAGAGGGGCTGGGACGTCCTCCCGGAAGGAGTTGCCTGCGGTGTGGCGGTCACCGGCGGTGAGTCCGGACCGGTGGAGACGGCCGCACGGCTGTTCCGTCTCGCCGACGCCGCTCAGTACCGGGCCAAGCGCACCCGGTCGCGGCGTCCGATCGTGGCCGGGCGGGCCCTGCCGGACGACGCGAAGGCAGCCCTGATCCCCGATGACGAGCTCGCCCCGGACCGGCGGCTCGTGCGAGCCGAGGGACGCCGTGATGCCGCGCACCTCGTCGAGTCAGGGTTGCGGGCGCTGGACCAGGTCGCTGACGAGTCAGTCCGCACCCGGTTGGCCCTGGTCGGTGACGTCGTCGCGCACTACGTCGACGCCGTGGGCTGGTGGCTGTCCATCGCCCCGGCGGACCAGCCCACCATCCGCACCGTCGAGTTCGCCCTCGTCCGTCAGCTTCCTGGACTGTCTGCCGACGAGCTGGCCGCCGAGGTCGGCGGTGTCTTCCCGGTCGATGCCTTCCCGCTCTCGGCGGTGGCCCTCGGTGGTCAGGCGTTCGTGGTCCGGGCCGACGACCCGACGGCCGACCCGAGCGAGCTCACCGTGCTCGACGGTCTCTCGGCGTCTGCGGTGGTCGGGGCCGGTGGCGCCGACGAGGAGGGGGACCGCTGGCTGCTCGAGCTGTTCACCGACTCGCTGAGCGGCTCGGTCCGCGAGCTTCCGCCGCTGCTTCGGGTGCTCGTCCTGGCCGCGCTCCACCCCCCGGTGCCGCCGGCCCGCTGAGTCGCCCGCCTCAAGCCGGGCGACGCCGATCCCGATAGGCGATGATGGGGACGGGAGGGCGCATGTCCGCACCGAGTGGCGAACGTGTCGACAGCTCGCGTCGAGACGTCACAGCGGCGCGCTTCCGGGCGCTGGCCGCCGTCGCCCGGGTTCCCACGACCGCCACCGGCACCAGCCTTCTGCGCGACATCGCCCGCGCGGCTCGCGAGGCGCTCGACGGCGCATCGGTGTCGATGTCCCGGTGGGAGCCGGAGCACGGCTTGGTCCGCTGCCTGATCAACGAGGGTGACCTCAGCGCCATCGAGGAGCCCGAGCCGCTCGACGAGACGTACACCTTGCTGGAGTACCGCCACCTGTCGGTCCTCATCGAGGACCAGGCGGCGCTGGTCGTGGTGATCGACCAGGACGACGACGGTGGCGGCTACGTCAAGATGCTGCAGGCTCTCGGCAAGGGGAGCTGTGTTGCGGCCCCGATCCCGCTGGACGGTCGCGTGTGGGGCGAGCTGTTCGTCACCCGCACGCTCGACCAGCCCCCGTTCTCCGAGGCCGACGGCGACCTGGCGGTCGCTGTCGCGGCCCAGGTGGGCGCGGCCATTGCCACCGCCGAGCATCTGAACCGGGTCGAGCGACTGGCGCGCACCGACCCGCTCACGGGACTGGCCAACCGTCGCGCCTTCGACGACCGTCTCGACGAGGCGTTCGCGCCCCACGGCCAGTCCGTGGCTCCCATCAGCCTGATCGTGTGCGACCTCAACGGGCTCAAGCGGCTCAACGACGAGCAGGGGCACGAGGCCGGGGACCGGGCCCTGGTGCGCTTCGCCGGACTGCTCAGCACCACCGCAGCCCGTCTGCCTGGGGCGCTCGCCGCGCGGCTCGGTGGCGACGAGTTCTGCGTGGTCGTCACCGACGCCTCACCAGACGACGTCGTGGCCGCCGCTGAGGAGCTGTGCCGGGCCGTGCAACGGTCGCCGCTGGAGGGAGTCTCCTGCGGCGTGGTGTCCACCGGCGACGACGTCGGCGAGGTCACCGACCCCGCACGACTCCTGCGACTGGCCGACGCCGCGCAGTACCGCGCCAAGCGCAGCCGGTCGGCCCGACCCGTGGTGGCCGGTCGCACGCTGCCCGCCGAGACGGCGGTCCGGCTGTCCGAACATCCGCTGCACGAGCGGCGCAGCATCCGGGGCCGGCTGACCCCCGACGGCGGGCGGCTGGTCGACCTCGGCCTCGTCGTGCTGGACGACCTGCGTGACCGAACCGCCCAGGAGCGGCTGGCCGCGCTGGGCGACCTTGTCGGGCACCAGGTCGACGCACTGGGCTGGTGGCTGTCGTCGGCTCCGGAGGGTGCCAGCTACGTGGAGACCTGTCAGTTCGCGCTCTTCCGCTCCAACCCTGGTGTTTCCACCGGCCTGGGTGAGGCCGGGGCGGTCGGGGCCCGCTTCGAGCTCGCCGACTACCCACTGACCGCTGCGCTGCTCGGAGGCGGTGGACACTGTGTGCACGCCAGCGAGCCGGGTGCCGACCCGGCCGAGGTCGCCATCCTCGACGGGATGGGGGCCGTGGCCGTGGCCGTCGTGGGGTCGGGCTCCGCGGTCGCCGGGCGGTGGCTGCTCGAGGTCTTCGGTGACGAGATGAGCGGCTCGCTCGACGACGTGCTGTCGGCGATCCGGGTGCTGGCGCTGGTCGCTGTCGCCGAGGCCGCCGCAGACTGAGCCCGGGGCCACTAGCGTGCGTCCCATGGGTGGTGAGGAAGCGCAGCTGCCGGAGCGGCTGGACGTGCGTGCCCGGCTGGCACTGTTGGTCGACGACGGGACGTTCGTCGAGGATGGCGAGCTCGCACACGCCCTCGAGCCGGGCTACCCCGCCGACGGCGTCGTGACCGGACGTGGGCTGGTCGACGGTCGGCCAGCGGTCGTCATCGCCAACGACCCGGCCGTGAAGGCGGGGTCCTGGGGGGCGCGGACCGTCGAGAAGATGGTGCGAGCCACCGAGGGCGCCCTTCGTGACGAGCTTCCCGTGTTCTGGCTCATCGACTCGGCCGGCGCCCGCATCACCGACCAGGTGGCCATGTTCCCGGGGCGCCGTGGTGCCGGGCGGATCTTCCACAACCAGGTCGCCCTGTCGGGCAGGGTCCCGCAGCTGTGCTGCCTGTTCGGTCCCAGCGCCGCCGGTGGCGCCTACATCCCGAGCTTCTGCGACTTCATCGTGATGGTCGAGGGCCGCGCGTCCATGTACCTCGGCAGCCCTCGGATGGCCGAGATGGTGGTCGGTGAGCAGGTGACCCTCGAGGAGATGGGGGGTGCCCGGATGCACGCCACGGTGAGTGGGTGCGGGGACAACCTCGCGGTCGACGACGCCGACGCGATCGAGCAGGCCCGGCTCGTCTTCTCCTACCTGCCGACCTGTTGGCGCGAGGCGCCACCCGACACCCTCGCCTCGCCTCCCGTCCGTGGCTTCGACGCATCGATCGTCCCCGACCGCGAGTCGGAGCCCTTCGACGTGCACGACGCGATCGACGCGCTCGTCGACGCGGACACCTTCTTCGAGGTCAAGCCGCTGTACGCGACCGAGCTCGTCGTCGGCTTCGCGAGGATCGACGGTCAGGTGGTCGGCATCGTGGCTAACAACAGCGCGGAGAAGGGCGGGGTCCTGTTCGTCGACAGTGCCGACAAGGCGACGCGGTTCATCACCTGGTGCGACGCTCTGAACGTTCCGTTGGTCTACCTCGCTGACGTGCCGGGGTTCATGATCGGCAAGGACGTCGAACGACAAGGGATCATCCGGCACGGCGCCAAGATGGTGAGCGCGGTGGCTGAGGCGACCGTGCCGCAGATCTGCGTCGTGCTCCGCAAGGCCTACGGCGCGGGGCTGTACGCCATGGGTGGGCCGGGCTTCGGTCCGGACGCGACCCTGGCGCTTCCCACGGCCAGGATCGCGGTGATGGGCCCGGACGCGGCGGTCAACGCGGTCTACGCCAAGCGGATCGCGGCCATCGACGACCCGACGGAGGCGAAGCGGTTCGTCGAAGACCGCAAGACCGAGTACCTGGCCGATGTCGAGCTCCTCCGCCTGGCCTCAGACCTCGTCGTCGACGCCGTCGTCGAGCCGGGCGAGCTGCGACGGCAGATCACGCTTCGCCTGGCGTACGCGACCGGTCGGTCGCGGCACTTCAGCGACCGGCGGCACGGGGTACCACCCGTATGACCGATGGCAGCCCCGCCGAGGACTTCGACGTCGTGCGCGGCACACCGTCGGACACCGACGTCGTCGGGCTTCGGGCCGCGCTTGTTCACCAGGCTGCCGGTCGTGCATCCCCGGCGCACCCTCAGTCGCGGGCGTCGGCGCACCGGTTGGCGCAGTGGCGGGCACGGCGCCGCGCGGCCGTGCGCGGGCTACCGGAGTCGCACGAGCGCAGGACGACTCGTTGAGCCGGGACGCCCGGTCAGGGTCGTTGTGGGCGGACCCCGAGTGGGTGGGGTCCACCGGCTCGACCAATGCCGACGTCCGACGGCGAGCTCTGGCCGGCGAGCCCGAGGGGCTGGTGCTGTCGGCCGATGAGCAGACCGAGGGCCGCGGTCGCCTGGGACGCAGCTGGACGGCGCCTCGGGGCAGCGGGCTGGCTGTGTCGGTGCTGCTGAGGCCCGTGAGCCGGCCGGCGGCCCAGTGGGGATGGCTGCCGCTGCTCGTCGGCTCCGCGGTCGCCGCGGCTGTCACCGACCAGACCGGACTGTCCATCGGCCTGAAGTGGCCCAATGACGTCATGGTGGGCGACAAGAAGCTCGGCGGTGTCCTGGTGGAGCGTGTGGACACCGAGCTCGGGCCGGCGGCCGTGGTCGGCGTCGGGCTGAACGTCTCGCTGCCCCGCGACCTGCTGCCGGTCCCCTCGGCCACGTCGTTGCTGGCCGAGGGCGTCTCGTGCCACCGACGGCCGCTGCTGGCCGCATACCTGGATTCGCTGGAGGTGCGCTACCGCAGCTGGAGCGCTGGTGAGTCCCCGAGGGCTGCCTACCGCGCGCAGTGCTCAACCATCGGACGCGAGGTACGGGTCATGCTGCCCGGCGGGGTCGCCGACGTGCTCGGTCGTGCCGTCGACGTCGACGCGTCGGGTCGGCTGCTGGTCGAGCCCGACGGCGACGGCGGCCCGGTGGCGCTGTCCTCCGGCGAGGTGTGGCACGTCCGATGACGTCGCGTGGAACGATTCAGCAGTGCCCTACCCCCACAAGCTGCTGACCGACGGCGAGCACATCGAACGCGAGATGCGACCGCACTGGCGGATCCTCGTGATCCCGGTGCTGGTCCTGTTCGTCGTGGTCTTCGCCAGCATGTACAGCCTGTCTCGGTGGGGTGACGGCAAGCCCTGGTTGGACTGGATGATCGTCATCGCCTTCGTGGTCGTTCTGATGCTCTGGGTTGTGGCGCCGTTCCTGCGCTGGGCCACCAGCCAGTACGTCCTGACCAACCGACGGATCATCGTGCGCAGCGGAGTCGTCGCCCGTCAGGGGCGGGACATGCCTCTGGCCCGGGTCAACGACGTCCACTTCAGGTACACGGTGCTCGAGCGGCTCCTGGGCTGCGGCACCCTCATCGTCGAGTCCGCGGGTGAGAGCGGGCAGCTGGTCATCGCTGCCGTGCCCCACGTCGAGCTCGTCCAGCGCGAGGTCTTCCGACTGCACGAGGTCGACGACGAGCGCCGGCGCCGCGACGGCCGGTCGATGGACTGAACGGCCAATGACCGACGGTCGCGGCCGGCGCCGCCTACGATCGTCAGGTGACCAGCCTTCTGCTCGTCGAAGACGACACCGACATCGCGGAACCTCTCGCGCGGGCCTTGCGGCGTGAGGGGTACGACGTCGAGGTCGCCAGCACCGGCACGGAGGGCCTCGCGCGGGCCGAGGCAGTCCAACCCGACCTGCTCCTGCTCGACCTCGGCCTGCCCGATGTGGACGGCATCGACGTGTGCCGTCGGCTGCGGGCCGGCGGCGACCTCTTGCCGGTTCTGATCCTGACGGCCCGCTCGGAGGAGCTCGACGCGGTGGTAGGCCTGGACGCCGGTGCCGACGACTACGTCACCAAGCCGTTCAAGCTGGGCGAGCTGCTCGCTCGCATCCGCGCGCTTCTCCGTCGCCACTCCGGATCGCCTGACTCGATCGACGTGCAGGACGTCCAGATCGACGTGCGGTCTCGCCGGGCCTGGGTCGCCGACGACGAGCTGACGTTGTCGAACAAGGAGTACGACCTGCTGGTCGCGCTCGCCGGCCAGGCTGGGTCGGTGCTGACCCGGCGAGCGCTCATGCGCGACGTGTGGGACACCGACTGGATGGGGTCGTCCAAGACGTTGGACATGCACGTCTCATGGTTGCGGCGCAAGCTCGGCGACGATGCGTCGAAGCCGCGCTACATCACCACCGTTCGCGGGGTCGGTTTCCGGTTCGAGCAGGGCTGACGTGCGTCGTCGCTACCTGCGATCCACCATGCTCCTCGTCGCCATCGGGATGTCCGTCCTTGCCGTGATCATGGCTGCGGCGAGCAGCAACGGCATCCGCGGGGAGGCGCAGGACCGCCTCAACGCCGAGGCCGTTCGGATCGCCGCCGTCGTGCACCAGCGCATCGACGCCGGGCTACCGGTCGGCCAGGCCTTCACCGATGACTCCGTGCCAGCTGATCGTGAGGTCCAGATCCTGTTGCCCGACGGGTCGACGGTGACCGCGGGGGAGCCGATCTCCGGCAGCGCAATCTCGGCCCAGGCTGAGCTCACCGTCCCCGGAGGTGGATCGGTGACGGTCTTGGAGTCCCCCGAACGGGTTCAGCAGAGCCAGCTCATCTCGACCCTGTCCATCGTGGGCATCGTGCTGGGCGTGGGGGTCGTGGCGCTGCTCGTCGCCTTGCGTGAGTCACGGCGGCTGACCCAGCCCCTGTCCGAGCTGGCGGATCGGGCGTCGCGACTCGGTGAGGGCGACCTTCGACCCGTCGACCAGCGCTTTGGCATGGCCGAGCTCGACCGGTTGGCTGACGCCCTCGACGAGAGCGCCGCGCAGATCAGCCGAACGTCCGAGGCCTCCCGTGCGCGCGTCGTCGACGTCTCGCACCAGCTGCGGACGCCGCTGACTGCACTGTCAATGCGTCTTGAGGAGATCAGCCGTGGCGAAGACCTGGGGGCGGTGCACGAGGAGGCTGCGGCGGCGCTTCAGCAGGTCGAACGCCTGACCGGTGTCGTCGACGCGATGCTGGTCGATGCCGAGTGGGGAGGACGC
>JBAPUB010000125.1:0-2340 GCA_049282455.1 Actinomycetes bacterium | reverse complement strand
GAGCTCAACGACGTGGCGATGTGTCCGGCAAGCTCGGCGTTGTTTTTGATGATCTCCTCGTTCGCGCGCAGGGACCCGCCCGCGGTCTCACGGTGCAGCCACTCAAGGAGGAACGGCGTGACTGCCTTCCCGCGGACACCTTGCCGCTCGGCCTCCTCGAGCCCGGACCGAAGGGCCCAGTCGTGGGTCTCGACATCGAGGGCGACGTCCTTGGCAACCGGGTTGGCGACGAGGACTGCGCTGTGGTGCAGTCCCAACGCCACCCGCGCCCTCAAGATCGCAGCAACCTCCTCGGCACTCTCGATCCGCCAGTCGACGGTCAGGCCGCTGTCGACGAGGTAGAACGCGGGAAACCTGTTGGTTCGGTAGCCGAGCACGGTCACGTTCAGCGACTCCAGACGTTCGAGCGTCGCGGCGACGTCGAGGATCGACTTGACGCCGGCCGAGACGACCGTGATTCCGGTCGTGCCAAGTGCCACGAGGTCGGGCGACTCGTCCCACGTTCTGCGCGCTTCGCGGTGCACTCCGCCAAGGCCACCGGTGGCCATGACCTCGATCCCGACCAGACGTGCGATGCGTGCCGTCGCGGCCACCGTCGTGGCACCGGTGACTCCGGCAGCGACGGCCGGTGCGAGATCCCGAGTACTGAGCTTGGCCACGTCCTCACGCTCGGCGATGGACGCGAGCTGCGGCCCAGTCAGTCCGACGTGAACGACACCATCGAGCACTGCGATCGTTGCCGGAGTGGCTCCCGACCTGCGAACCGTCGCCTCGACGTCACGGGCCACGCGGAGGTTCTCCGGTCGGGGCAGCCCCTGGGCGATGATCGTGGACTCCAGCGCGACGACACCGCGACCCTCAGCGAGGGTCTCGGCAACTTCTGGGTCGACCTCCAGCCGGTGCCGCCCGGTCACGGGTGGCCTGCGACCGCAGCGAGCCGGTCCAAGGCGGCACGTACGGCACCAGGGCGTTCGTACCAGATGAAGTGGCCGGCGCCGGGTACGACGTCGACGGTGGCGCCTGGGATGAGAGCCGCCGTGTCGCTGCTCGCCGACACCGGAATGGGGCTGTCGGCACCGTGCACGAAGGTGAAGGGGACCACCACATCCGGGAGCGCCGCGGACAACGCCGGCAGGCTGTCTATGACCGACTTCCAGGTGCCCTGAAAGCCGGCGAGTGACAGCTTCATGGCCTCCGGCATCGGCGGAGCGTGCGCCACGTCGGAGAAGTACGCGGGCCACACCAGTCGCAGGTACTCCAGCACGTCGGACGCTGTTCCTTCTGGGGAGTCACCCAGCTCCTCGAGCTCCCGAGCTCGGTCGCGGACGTCGGTGGGGATTCGCTGGTACATGGTCTCTCCGAACTCGGCTCCGCCGCCGTCTCCGACCCCACCGAGCGGGTCGATCGCTAGCGCTGCGAGCACGCGGTCGGCACCGGTCACGCTCACGTGCATCGAAAGATGCCCACCCCACGAGTGGCCAGCCACGATGAACCGGCGCCACCCCAGCTCGTCGGCCACGGACAGAACGTCGGCCACGTGCTGTTGCACAGTGAAGGGACCAACGGTCGTCGACGGCTCGAGGCTGCGCTGCTGGTACCAGGCGACCTCGTAGCCAGAGGTCAGCTCGTCGACGAGCGGGTCCAGGTAGTCGACGGACAACGAGGGGCCGCCATGGAGCAGCACCACTGGCGGTCCATCTCCAGCGGTCTGCCCGACCAGGGAGCCACCGGGCACGGGTGCGGCGAAGCTCCGAGGCGGCATGACCGGACGCTACCCGGCCCCGCCGCACCCTGTCTGCCGAGGCCCGGCTTCCGGTGTGAGCACTAGCGTGGGTTGGGTGAGCGAGACAGGCGCGGCGACCTATCCCGACGACTGGGAAGCCGACGTGGTCCTCAAGGACGGTGGCACCTGCCATCTGCGACCCATCACCACCGACGACGCCGACCGGTTGCGCCGGTTCCACGCGCGGCTGTCCCCAGAGACGATCTACTACCGCTTCTTCGCGCCCTACCCGCAGCTGACCGATCGAGATCTCGTCCGCTTCACGACCGTCGACCACATCGATCGGGTAGCCCTGGTTGCCACCATCGGCGGGGAGATCATCGGGGTCGTTCGGTACGACCGGATCGAGCCCGAGGTTGCAGAGGTGGCCTTCGTCATCCGCGACGACCAGCAAGGTCGCGGTCTCGGCACGGTGTTCCTCGAGCACATCGCCGAGGCCGCACGCGAACGAGGCGTCCGCAGCTTCGTGGCCGAGGTGCTTCCAGACAACGTCCGGATGCTCGACATCTTCCGCCAGGCCGGGTACGACGCGGCCTCGTCGATCGACGAGGGGGTCG
>JBAPUB010000124.1:0-2338 GCA_049282455.1 Actinomycetes bacterium | reverse complement strand
GGTAAAGGGTGCAGCCGAGTACTCCCAGATCTTGTCGGTCGGGTCGAAGCCGGTGTACTCGTCGGGCGGGTCCAGCGCGGTCGGTGGCGCAGTCGTGACGGTCTGTAGCGGTTCGACGACGGTGTCGTCGAGGAGCTTCAGCCCCCCGGCGACGACCTCAGCCCCACCCAGGGTGCCGTTCGCCCCGACGTACAGCTCCACCGTGAACCCCGAGGTCGACGGCGCTGGGGGCGGAGTCACCGCAGGGTCGACGCTGGTCCCCTCCCCTGCGAACCCGGTGATGTGTGTCCCGCACACGGCCCCCGTGGTTCCCGGGGCGACGTCCACCGAGAGGTCCGCCTGACCGTTCCCGAAGGCCCACTTGACGGCGGAAGCGGACGGGACCCAAACACCCAGCAGGGCGAGCGTCGCAACGACCGTCAGCAGCGCCTTGGCTCTCATGGCGAACTCCCCGTCTCTGGCTTGGGGTGGACGCTAACAAGACAATGGGGCTGTGAACAGGGACAGACCGTCTCTCGCGCAGTTCAGCCGCTACCTCCCGGATGTCGCCAGGCAGACAGCGGTGGTTTCCGGGGAGCCGCTCACGCGTCAGTCGGTGACGATGTTCGCCGACATCGCGGGGTTCACGACGCTGTCCGAACGCCTCGCGCGGTTTGGCACGGCCGGAACCGAACAGGTGGGCGACATCCTCCGCCAGACCATCGGAGGGGCGCTCGACATCGTGGCCAGCTGGGGAGGCGACGCGCTGGCCTTCGGCGGCGACGCCATCACCGTCGAGTTCCCCGCCCGGGACTCGGTGTGGGAGAACGCCCAGGCGGCAGCCGCGGAGATCGTTGCGCTCTTCGAGTCGGTCGCCGGAACCGACACACTCGCAGGCCCAGTCGGGGTGACGGTGCGCATCGGAATCTCGGGGGGTCGGGTGACCTCACTGCTGTGCCCTGGTCGCTTGCGAGACGTCCTGGTGCAAATCGGCCCCGGCCTCGACCGAGCAGCGGACGCCTCCGCTATCGCAGCCCGCAACGGCATGGTGATCGACGATGACTGGTACACCGCCACCGGCAGCGTGGCCATCGCTTCGGGCGTGCGCGGAACCCGTCGTGGAGGCGCTCAGATGGCGGGGCCCGTGCCCGTCTGGGCGCCCCGACTGTTCCATCCGCTCACAGCTTCGCGGATCGCCTCTGCTGCGGAACCGCCCGACGAGCACCGACGGATGACGTGTGCGTTCTTGTCGCTGCCCCCGACGGACGACCAAGACAGCGTGGCCGTCGCGTCGCTCACCGACTTCGTTTCGAGGGCAGCTGACCTGATCGCCGAAGCCGGCGGCGACGTCGTGCAGTGCTCCGGTGGCGACAAGGGCATCGTTCTGTACGCCGTCTTCGGGGCTCCCCTCGCGCATCCGGACGACCCCCTGCGCGCCGTTCACGCCGTGGACCAGATCCGCACAGCCACCCAGCAGTCATTCTCTGCGGGAATCTCCACCGGGCTGGCGTTCACGGCCGTCTTCGGCGTCCAGCAACGCGGCTTCCCCAGCGCCATCGGTGACACCACGAACGTTGCTGCGCGGCTGATGTCGGCGGCCGAGCCTGGCTCGACACTGCTCGACGGTCCGACCGCAACTTCCGGCGGAGAGCGACTCGCTACTGACGAACCCCGCGCGATGTCCGTCAAGAACCGCGACGAGCCGATCGAGGCCTTCCGGTTCCGCGAGCTGTCCCGCTCGTACCTCGAGCTCGATGACGAGGCTGTGACGCCCCTGGTCGGACGCGAGGCGGAGCTTATCGCCGGCGAGCGGCTGCTCGACACTGCCGCTCATGCCGGAGGCGTGCTTCACCTCTCCGGGGAGGCTGGGTCAGGCAAGTCACGCCTGGCCGCCGAGATGGCCCGGCGGGCCCGGATCCGCGGTCTGGTGGTCCGGACGAGTGCGTTCGAGGCCTTCGGGGTCAGCCGACCGTTCGGCCCGTTCGCAGACTTCGTCCGCGAACGGCCGGGACTGCGCAGGATCGTGACCGACCACGACCTTGCGACTGCGATTGCAGCGGTCCGTCCGGGTGATGAGAACCTGGCTCCTCTCCTCGGTTCGCTACTCGGCTTGGAGGAGCGGGAGACCGCGGCGACCGTCGGCCTGACCGCCGACCAGCGTTCGGAGCTGGGACGACGACTGCTCGTCGACCTGCTCTGTGCCTCGGCCACCCCGACTCTGCTTGTCCTGGAGGACCTGCACTGGGGTGACGAGGCCTCGCTGCGCCTCCTTGCTGACCTTTCAGCGCGGCTACCACTCACTTCCGTGTCGATGGTGACCACACGTCGCCCCATGCACATTCCGGGCTGCGTTCCCGTG
>JBAPUB010000123.1:0-2927 GCA_049282455.1 Actinomycetes bacterium | reverse complement strand
CCCGATGCCGTGTCGTGCCTGGGCTTTGCCTCAGGGGGCCATCGTTGCGAGGAAGATCGCGCAGATCACGCCGTGGGAGTCGTGCATCAGCTGCACCCGCTGGCCCAGGCGCAGGTTCAGGGTTCCGCCGGCCCGGAAGGCCGCTGCGTCGAACGGAACCTCCAGGCCGTCGTCGAGCAGCACCGTGCCGCTGTGGGTGGCCGGGTCGAACCGTGCGACCGTGGCGTGCGTTCGTCGGTCTGCCATGTCCAGCAGGCTAGGGGAGTCGACGAGCAGGCGGGTCGTCGCGGCACCGACTCCGTGCACCAGGGCGGTCCGCAGGTCGTCCAGAGTGTCGACGTCCAGCCGCAGGCTCGGCCCAGCAGCCTGGTTCAGGTTGACAGCCCCGGCGTCGCGATGCGCGGTGAAGGACTCAGGACCGAAGTGCGGGTGCAGCCGTGCCGGTTCGGCAGCGACCAGGATCGACGTGCCTCGGCCCTCCCGGTCGGCCACCACGCCGAACGGCTGCTGGACAGCAGCTGCCAGGAGGCGCGAGAGCTCACGGGACTGCAACGTCGGTAGGTCGGCGACCACGACGGCCACAGGTGTGTGGCCGGGGAGGTCACCGACCGCGAAGGTCAGGCACCGGTTCAGGTCACCATCCCCCCGGTCCGGCACCCATCGCAGGTTCGGTTCTTCCGCCTGACCGGCCGGTTGGGGTTCGTCGGACACGACGACGACCACCGCCACCTCAGGACTTCGCGCCACGGCGTCGATGGTGTCGCGCGCCATGGCTCGGGCGAGTGCCTCACGGTCCGGGTGCCGTACTCGGGTCTTGGCCGACCGAGCGTTCTTCACAGGGATCACCACGGTCCATGGCTGGGCGGGCGACGTCACGGGCCGATCCTGCCAACACGTGGGCGCGGCCGCTCGACATGGGTACCCACGAGGATGAGACTGACGCGGCGAAGGGAGAACAGGTGACGAGCGACCACGAGGCCCCGGCCTACCGGTTCGCGCGTGCCGTGCTCAGGCCTCCGTTGATGCTGATGACACGTCGCGACTGGCAAGGGATCGAGCACATCCCGTCGTCCGGCGGCTGCGTCGTCGTGACCAACCACCTGTCCCACGTCGACCCGTTCACCTTCGCCCACTTCGTCAACGACGCGGGTCGGGCGCCGCGGTTCCTGGCGAAGTCCGAGGTGTTCGAGCTCCCTGGCGCGGGTGCGGTCATCCGGGCTGCCGGCCAGATCCCGGTCTACCGCGAGACCAAGGACGCGGCCAACGCCTACCGTGCGGCACTGGCGGCAGTGGACGCCGGAGAGTGCGTCGTGATCTACCCCGAGGGGACCCTGACCCGCGACCCCGCGCTTTGGCCGATGACGGGGAAGACCGGCGCGGCGCGCATCGGCCTGACGACCGGCTGTCCGGTCGTCCCGGTGGCCCAGTGGGGACCCCAGCACGTGCTCTCGCCCTACAGCCGGGTCCCCAAGCTGTTCCCACGGTCGGTGATGCACGTCTGGGCGGGCCCTCCGGTCGACCTCGACGACCTGCGACAGGTCGACCTCACAGCCGATGTGCTTCGAAACGCGACCACGCGGATCATGGCAGGCATCGTGAGTCTGATGGAGAGGATCCGGGGTGAGTCGGCGCCGGCCCAGCTGTACGACCCGCGCACGGCCCACGTCCCCTTGACCGGGAATCCCGCCCGGCCGCGACCGGACCAGGACAAGCGGCCATGAAGGTCGCAGTCATGGGTGCGGGCTCATGGGGGACCGCGTACTCCATGGTCCTCGCCGAGGCGGGGAACCAGGTGTGGCTGTGGGGACGAAACGCGGAACTGTGCGCCGAGATCTCAACCCGGCGGGTGAACAGCCGCTACCTGCCGGAGGTGCTGCTGCCCGAAGCCGTCACCGCCACGTCCGACCCGCAGAGCGCTCTGGCCGAGGCCGAGCTGGTGGTTCTGGCCCTGCCGTCCCAGACGGTCCGGGACAACCTGCGTGACTGGGGGCCGGCGGTGCCCCAGAAGGTGCCGGTCGTCAGCCTGATGAAGGGTCTGGAGCTGCAGTCCCGGCTGCGGATGAGTCAGGTGGTGTCCGCCGAGCTGGGGACGCCCGCCTCGCTCGTCGTGGTGGTGTCCGGCCCGAACCTCGCTCGCGAGATTGCCGCGCACCAGCCGGCCGCGACGGTGGTGGCGTGCACCGACGAGGCGGTCGCTCGGCGCGTCCAGGCGGCGTCCCTGACGGCCACGTTCCGCCCCTACACCAACCGTGACGTCGTCGGGGTCGAGCTCGGCGGAGTGGTCAAGAACGTGATCGCGCTGGCTACGGGGATGGCCGAAGGCATGGGGTTCGGCGACAACACCAAGGCCAGCATCATCACGCGCGGGCTCGCGGAGATGACCAGGCTCGGGGTGGCGATGGGGGCTGACCCGCTGACCTTCGCCGGTCTCGCCGGGGTCGGCGACCTCGTGGCCACCTGCATGTCGCCCCTGTCCCGCAACCGGACGTTCGGTGAGAACCTCGGTCGAGGGATGTCGCTGGAGGAGGTCACCGCGGCGACCCATCAGACGGCTGAAGGGGTGAAGTCCAGTCGCGCCGTGCTGGACCTCGCCCTTCACCATCACGTGGACATGCCCATTGCTGAACATGTCGTGGCCGTCGTGCACGAGGGGATGACCCCCAAGGACATGGTGCGCAGCATCATGAGCCGGGAGACCAAGGCGGAGCGCTGACCGGGTCAGTCGGTTGAGGGCCGCCGCATTCGCTGGGATGCATTGGGTGCCGTGCCGGTCACGCTCGGTCAGTCGGGGTCGAGTGGTGGTGGGACCTCGCTGGTGATGGGGTGGCCGTTGGGGCTGCGCCACAGGGTTTCGCCGTGGTTGCGGTGTTCGATGGTCCATCCGCCGTGGGTTTTCAGGTGGTGGTGGTGGGCGCACAGGGCGTGGG
>JBAPUB010000122.1:0-1641 GCA_049282455.1 Actinomycetes bacterium | reverse complement strand
GGGTCTTCATGACCACGGGGTACCCCAGCCGGTCGGCGGCCGCGACGGCTTCGGGGGCCGACACGGCAAGCTCCGACGGCCAGACCTCGATGCCATAGCAGGACATGAGCTCAGCCGCCTGGGTGTCACCCAACTCGACGAAGTCTGCGGGGGCGCACGACCGGAGCCAGTCCTCCACGAGCCGCTCGGCCGCGGCGACGTCGACGTCGTCGAGCTCGACCGGAGCGCCAACAGGCCGCCGTCTCCACGTCGCGTAGTGGGTCACCGCACCCAGGGCTCGTACTGCGTCCTCGACAGCGCCGAAGACCGGGACGCTGCCCATCTCGGTCACTCCATCGTCGGAGATGCGGCGCAAGATGTCGTTGACGCCCTCCACGGCGAACATCACGGCGACGATCGGCTTGGTGGCGCGTCCGGCGACCCGGGCCAAGGTGCGCGCCACACTCTCGCCGGATGCGTTGAGTGGCGGAACGAACAAAGTGACGATCGAGTCGACGGCCGGGTCGTCCACGGCAGCTGCCAGCGCCCGCTCGAAGTCGGCCTCCTTGGCGTCAGGCCCGAACAGCAGCGGCCTCTCTGCCAGCTCCATCCCGTTAGCCTCGATGGCATCGGCCGCCATGACGGCCATCGCCCCGGAGTTGCCCATGGCCAGGACCCGTGGCCCGTGCGGCAAGGGCTGGAAGGCCAGCACCTGCGCGACGTCGAACATCTGCGCCAGCGTGTCGGTGCGGATGACGCCGGCCTGCTCGAACATGGCGTCGACGGCGACCTGTGACAGGGACGTCGAGCGAACCGAGTGACCGAGGGGCACCCCCTGCGACGACCTTCCCGTCTTGACAGCGACGACCGGCTTGCGTCGTCCCATTCGACGCGCGATCCGGCTGAACTTGCGCGGGTTGCCGATGGACTCGAGGTACAGAAGGACGACGTCGGTGTCGTCGTCCTCCTCCCAGTACTGCATCAGGTCGTTGCCGCTCACGTCGGCGCGGTTCCCCGCCGACACGAACGTGGTCAGTCCCAACCCACGCTTGACGAGCGACTCGAGCAGCGCCGCACCCATCGCGCCGGACTGCGAGAAGAACCCGATCGTTCCCCGGCCGGGCATGACGGAGGAGAGAGACGCGTTGAGTGACACATCGGGCTGGGTGTTGATGACCCCAAGCGCGTTCGGCCCGATGACGCGCATGCCGTTGGCACGAGCCCGACGCACGAGCTCACGCTGACGGTCGACACCGTCGGGCCCGGTCTCGGCGAACCCGGCAGAGACCACGACAAGACCGTGGGCTCCAACTTCCGCAGCCTCTTGGACGACGTCGAGCACCCCTGACGCAGGGATGGCGATCACGACCAGGTCGGCTTCCTCGACGTCTGACAGGGTGGCGGCTGCGGGCAGTCCGGCGACCTCGGTGGCCGCTCGGTTGACGGGCGCGACCGTGCCTGTGAAGCCACCCTCGACGAGATGCCGCACGAGCGTGTGCCCCACGGAGCTCGGGTCCCGGCCCGCGCCGACGACGGCCACCCGCCGCGGTGTCAGCAGCCGTTGGACCGACACGGACTCAGCCCGGTGCTCCCGGGCTCTGGTGACGGCAAGCGACGAAGCCGAGGGCTCGATGCCGAACGTGAGGTGGACGACCCCCTCGT
>JBAPUB010000121.1:0-5425 GCA_049282455.1 Actinomycetes bacterium | reverse complement strand
GCCCTGGCTGCTGCCGCATCGGTCGGGTGGCAGGCGCTCCTCGTGATCTGCTGCGGACTCGTCGTCAGCGCGGCCTACTCCCTGCCCCCGACCCGCATCTGCGGACGCGGAGCTGTCGCCGCCCTCGTCCTTCCGGCGTGCTTCGTGGCCGTTCCCTACCTTCTAGCCGTCTTCGCAGCGACGGGCGGGCTCTCGGCCGGCGACCTCGTGCTACTGCTGGGACTGTACGTCGGCTTCATCGGTCGAATACTGCTCAAGGACTTCCGCGACGTTCGCGGTGACGCGCTCTTCGGCAAGCGGACCTTCCTCGTTCGGCACGGACGCTCCGCCACCTGTCGAACCAGCGCTGTGCTCTGGGTCGCTGGGAGCCTGGTGATCCTCCTCGGCGTGCAGAGCCCGACGCGGACCCTCGCTGGGACGTTGCTGGTCTGTCTTGCGGTCAGCCTCTGGCTGCTTCGGGTGTTGGCGGTCGACCAGGGTCCGCGTCGCGACGAAGCTGTGATCTCCGCCATCGCCGTCGTGGGCCGCGGCATGATGCTCATCGTCCTGGCTCACCTGGGGATGACCAATGCCAGCTGGTCGGCGACCGCGTCGGCAGCGGTCCTCATCGTGTTGACCGCCATCACCATGGGCCAGGCCCGAGAGATGTTCCGAAACGGTCCGCGCAAGGCCGAAGTGGAGATTCCTGGTTCGGTCAGCCTGGCAGGCCCGCAAGAACGATCGCCGACTGCAACGACTCCTTGAACGCCTTCGAGCTGTACGAAGCGCCCGACACTGACGCGATCACCGAGCTCTGCGCCACGACCGCCTCGTTCTGAAGGATCGGCAGCGCCTTGGTGTTGATGTCATAGGAGTCGCTCGTCGTCGGGTACACCGGGGTGGTCACGGCCGTGATCACGCCGTTCACCACCGTGATCTGGACCTGCATGGTGCCGTAGGGGTTGGAGTTGTTGGCCAGCCCCAGGAACGTGCCGTTGACCGGCGTCGGGGTAATCGTGTCCGTGGGGGTCGGGGTCGGGTTGGGGTCGAGCACGTAGTGGAGTGCAGTGATCCGGGCGGTCGCAACCGCACGCGCGTGGTCCAGCGCCTTCTTCGCGTCGCTGAGGGCTGCGAGCGCTTGGGCCAGTGCGTGGCGGGTATCGGCGAGTCTCGCCTTCGCGCGTCGGTCGTCGAGGGTAGACCGGGTCTTCAGTGCATGGTGGTAGGCATTGAGCGCATCTTGCACGGCAGCCTTGCGCAGATCGACAACATGCTGACAGTGGACGTAGGTCGCCTTCGCGTCCATGACCTTGGCGCTGGCCGCCACCTGCGTCCGTATCTCGGCTGCCACCTCCTCGGGTGTCTGCCCCCAGTCGTTGTTGATGTCCTGCCCAACAACCGAGAGCGCAAGACTCGCGTCTGCCGTGGCCGCAACGATTCCAAGTGCCGCCCCGCTCACCGACGTCACGACGGTGGTCACGCCTGCCGCTGCAGCCATCGTCCGCTTGGTGTTCTGGTCCATCATGTCCTCACTCTTCTTGGGTTCAGGGGATGAACGCAGGGCCGAAGTACGTCGCCTCGGACCCCGCCACGAGATAGGCCGACCAGCCCTCCAGGTCCGCGAACCAGGCGGCTCCTTCGGCCCCCACGATGAGGAGAGCCGTGGCCAACGCATCGGCCAGCCCACCGTCGGGCCCCACGACGGTGGCTGAGTCGAGCGCCGCCGTGAACCGGTGGGTCCGGGGGTCGAGAACGTGCTCACCTTGCTCGTAGCGTCCCGAGGTCGCCACGGCTTCGTCGAAGGCCACGCATGTTCGGATGATCTGGCCGGGATGCACCGGGTGACGGATGCCTACGGTCCAACCGTGGCCCGGCGACTGCAAGCCCCGACAGCTGACGTCGCCTGCTGCATTGACCGAGACGTTCGGGAACCCCCGATGCACCAGGATGTCCGCCGCAACGTCGGCCGCCCAGCCTTTGACGTAGCCCGACGGGTCGACTCCCCCGGGGACGGCCCATGGATCGAATACCGCACGAGTCAGCACCCGGGCATGCCGGCAGCCGTCGAGGACGCTGCGGACAACCGCCGGCATCTCGTCGAGCGCGAGCAGGCCGTTGCGTAGCGCCGTGATTGATGAGTCCACACGATAGGTGGAGAACCACGCGTCGACGTCGTGCAGGAAGTCCACCGTCTCGGACACCGCCTCACGAGCCTCACCCACGAAGCCTTCGTCCGCGCACGGATCCTCAGGTCCACGCACGTCGAAGGTCACGACCGTGCCCCACACGTGCTCCGCATGGACGAAGCGCACCCAACCGCCCAGCCCGGCAGGTGCAATGGTCACGCTCGTCACAGTCCCGCCTTGCTCAGTGCTGACTGCAGGGAGGAGATCCAACCGCTGGACGTGTAGCTAGCGCCCGACACGGTCGCGATGCTCGCTGACTGGGCCGCCAACGTTTCGGACCGGAGCTTCGGCAGCGCGGAGTTCGCAATCTGCACAGACTTGGGGTCGGCATTGGGATAGGTCAACGCTGCCGCGTCGGTGATGCGCCCGTCCAGGACGACGATCGAGACCTGCACCGGTCCGAAAGGGGTCGACACCGCCTGGCCCACAAAGGTCTTGGCCACCGCGGGAAGGGAGGGTTTGGGCGTGGGGGCAGAGCTGTGCGTGGTCGTCGGCTTCGGGTTGGGCGCCGGCTTGGAGGAAGGCTTCGACGGTGCCTTCGATCCGGAGTCGCCACCTGACGGGGCGGTGTTCGTGGACGCCGTTCCGGAACTCGCCGCGGACACGGAACCGCCTCCGGACGACGCGGACCGCTTACTGGAGGCGCCGCCCACATTCCTGGGCTTGGGATCCTTCTCCGTCTTCTTCGTCGAGACCCTGGCCGCCTTCTTGTCGACACTCGTGTGTCGGTCGCCGACCCTGTGCTCCCGCACGGCCTTGTCCGCCTGGGCCACTCGCAGCTTCTGCCCTGGGTGAGCACTCGCCAGGATCTGCGCCGCCGGTGCGTACGACACCGACGCGACGACGCCGGCCACCGTTCCGGCTGTGACGAACAACGCACGTTTCACGATGAGCCCTCTCGATGGCTATGGCGGACGGTCAGAACGCAAACGACTCACAGTGGATGCGTTCGGCGGGTACGTGTGCCGTTCGCGCGGCGGCCACAACCGCGTCGGCGTAGGAGCGTGGACCGCAGACGTAGACGTCCCGCTCGGCTAGGTCAGGCACATGACGGGTCAGGTAGTTCAGGGTGATCGGATGCTGATCACGCGACCCGTCCAGGAAGACCAGACCCCAACCACATGCAGCTGTCAGCGCCACCAGCTCACCGCGAAGGGCAACCTCGTCCAGTGACGAGACCCGGTAGAGGACCGTGACGTCTGAGCTGGCAGGAAGGTCGTCAAGCATGGCGCGAATAGGGGTGATCCCTACTCCCGCTGCAAAGGCTGCGATCCGGTCACTCGAACGCGACGACGCAGTGAAGGTTCCATACGGCCCCTCAGCGAGCACGCGCGTACCCGGGCGCAGGAAACGCTCCAGGTCGCCGGACTGGTCGCCAAGGTGCTTGACGGTGATCCTCAGCTGGTCGCCGGTGGGAACGGCGGACAGGGAGTACGGGTGAGCCTGCCACCACCAGTGCCGGGTGAGGAACCGCCACTGGAAGAACTGTCCTCCCGATACGTTCATCCGCGCGATGTCGCGCCCGTCGATGTAGACGCTGACAACACCCGGAGCCTCTCGGACGACATGCGACACACGCAGTCCGTGACGGAGCGAACGCCGAAGCGGGATTACAACTCGGCAGACCAGGATCGTTGTGCCGACTGCGAGGTACATCGCGATCCACCCGGCACGCAGTACTGCGTGCGAGGTGAAGAGGAGACCGGTGTTGACCTGGTGTCCAAACGCAAGTACCACGGCGAGGTAGAAGTACAGGTGTGCTACCCACCAAGTCTCATAGGACATCCGGGCCCTGATCGGGCGCCATGACACCACTCCGAGCGTCACCATCGCCGCGGAAGCGAGCGCAGCCGGCATCATCCACGGATAGCTCGTGACGAGTCGCCAGGCCTCCGCGAAAGGGTTGATCCCGGCTCCCTGCGAGTAGCCGACCGTCGTCAGAACGACGTGTGCCCCGACCAGCAGAAGAGCCCACGGGGCGGCAGCCCGGTGCCACGCCACCATGCGGTCGTGTCCAGCTTCACGCTCGAGCCAGGGAAGTCGCGAGATCAACACCAGGAGCACGAGGCACAGATAGGTACCGGCGACGGCCGCGAGGGTGCCACCGACGAGAGCCGGTCCGCCTGGAGTGCCCCAGAAGGGGCGCATGACGACGAAGGTGCTACCGAGCACCAACCCACCCAGCAGGCCAGCCGCTACCCCGGCCGCGTCGCCAAGCCGACCGCGCCTGCTCGCCGTAGCGCGGCGTCCGGATCGCACGACCGTTCGGGTCGTTCGAGTGCGTCGTACCTCGGGTCGTCGGTGGCGCGCCGCGCTTGGGGGAGCTGCGTCGATCGCTGCAGTGGTCGCGCCTTGACCCATGGCTTCCTCCCGACGGATCCGTCGGTCCGGTCCGACGGTCGTGGGCAGTATCGGAATCTCAGTAGTCACTTTTGACTACCCACAGTGCCCTCCCAAGGGAGAGCCGACGTTTGCGCAGGTCAGACGCCTTCAACCCTTAGCGGCCGGGCGAGAGAAACCCTCGGATGGCCTAGTCACCAGCTCAGAGCTGGCTCTCGTGATGGCCTACCCTCACTCCCCATGGCGAGTCCGCAGCTCGTCACCGGCCGCGGCCGGTGGCCAGACCGGGTGGCCCAGTCATGACCCACTGGGACGGCACGGAGATCACGGTGACGCCGCGCTTGATCCTGCGGACCTTCCGGGCCGACGACCTGCCCTTGTACGCCGCACTCAATGCAGACCCCGAGGTGTACGCCTTCCTCGGAGGCGAGCCGTTGAGCCGTGAGGACTCCGACGACATCGCTGCCTGGGCACAGGACCTCTTTGCCTCCGAAGGAATCGGACTTCTGGCCGTCGAGCGTCGAGCCGACGGGGCGTTCCTTGGGATGTGCGGCCTCCACCATCAGCAGTCCTACCCAGACGACGTCGAGGTCGCCTGGCGGTTGGCGCACGAGTACTGGGGGTGCGGGTATGCGACCGAAGCTGCATCGGCGTGGCTCGAGCGCGGCTTCGGCGTTCTCGGGTTCGGCCGGGTCATCTCGATCACCGAGCCGAGCAACCGACGCAGCCTTGGAGTAATGCGACGCCTCGGGATGGAGTTCGACCACCGTGCGCAGATCGTCGACGAGGGAATCGAGTTCGATGCCGTCATCTACGCAGTCACGGCAGACCAATGGAAGACCGGCGCCCCGCCCTCAGACTGACCGAGGAGACCCGGTCGGGCTACTCGTGGGTGGCTGTCGGGCCGTTGCCTTCGGTCT
>JBAPUB010000120.1:0-4149 GCA_049282455.1 Actinomycetes bacterium | reverse complement strand
AGGCGCAGGCGTCATCTTGTGCAGTCACCTCCTGTCAGAGATCGAGGAGATCTGTGATGACGTCGTCATCATGAACGAGGGTCAGGTCGTCGCCAAGGGGACCGTCGGAGAAGTCGTCGGGCAGACGCAGCCCAGCCAGGCAGGTGTGGTGCGGCTCCACGTGCCGGCGGGGTCGGTGGGCGCGGCCATGCAGGCCCTGGCGGGCGTTAACCACGTGACGGCGAGGATGCCTGCCGACGAGACATCAGGGTGGCTCACGCTGCAGGTCGAAGTCCCTGACGAAGGGTCAATTGACGAAGACCAAAGACGGCGAAACGCTGTCCTGCGGGCCTTGATCGATGCCGATGTACCCGTTCTCGGGTTCGAGGTCGGCGGTGGACGCCTGCAGGACGTCTTCCTCCAGCTGACTGCGGAGACCATCCAGTGAGCGACCTGGCGCAGTCGGCTCGCAACTCCCATGACTTTGCGAGATCGCCACGACGGGCGTGGTTGCTGGTGCTCAAGCAGGAGCTCGTCGAGCTGTGGGTGAGCGGTCGAGCGCTCAACCTGCTCGTCCTGTTCAGTGTTCTGATGTCGATCACGGCCTATCTGCTGGCTACGAACAACGAGATCGGCCTGGTCCCGCCGGAGCAGACGGTGGTGGTGGCGTTGACGGCAGCGATCACCTTCGGCCTGTTCGTCGGGCTAGTCATCGCCGCGGAGAGCGTGACCGGTGAGCGGGAACGGGCGACACTCGAGCCCTTGCTTCTGACGCCGGCCAGCCATCGTCAGATCCTGTTCGGCAAGTCCGTGGCTGCGCTGTCCGTCTGGCCGGCCGCGTTCACCTTGTCCATCCCATATGTCGTGACGCTGTCGCGTGGCCAAGCTGTCTTATGGCCTGCGCTCTTCTGGGGCGCAGTGGCGGGAACCGTCCTGTCGATTGGGTTCGTCGGCTTCGGGATGCTGGTGAGCATATGGTCGGACTCCACCCGGACCAGCCTGTTCGTGTGTCTGCTGGCCTATGCGGTGACACTGATCCCCTCGCAGCTGCCCGTCAGGCTGCAGGAGTCCGTGCCGGGAAGTGTCTTGGGGGTCCTGGACCCGGTTGAGTCCGCTGCCCAGCTGCTGACGAGAACGGTTCAGGAGGGCAGCCCGCTCGGTCGGGTATGGCCGTTCATGGTGGCGCCGGTCGTGGTGACGGGTCTCGTCCTGGTGGTCCTGTTCTGGTTCGCTGCGCCCCACCTGGGGCTGCGGGCAGGAAGAGGCTTGGACGGCGGGGGAGCAAGGATCAGAGCCGCAAAGGCCGCGCCATGAGCAGCTGGCATGTCGGCACGACGCGAAGCAACACAGGAGGAGCGGGCAGTCGTGGCGCAGAACCCCCACGGGTGGCCTCGTCGGGGTGGTGGCTTGTGTTCAGGAGGGAGTTCGTCGATCTGTGGACCGGGGGACGCGTGCTCCTTCTGCTCGTCCTGTTCGCCCTGGTGATGTCGGTGACTTCGGTCCTCCACGAGATCGAGAGCCGGTTGGACCCCATCCCACCGACCGAGATGGTCTTCCTGACCGTGCTGAACGCTGTCTCGTTCGGCGTGGTCATCGGCCTGGTCATCGGAGCGGACAGCATCAGCGGCGAGCGTGAGCGCGGGACCCTCGAACCGCTGCTGCTGACCCCCGTGAGGGCACGGCAGATCGTGGTTGGCAAGTTCCTCGCCGCGGTCTCCCCATGGCCTGTGGCGCTCGTCGTCTCAGTCCCCTACCTGGTCGTTCTCTCGCGGGGGAGCGAAAGCCTGGTTCCAGCTGTGGCATTGGGTGCGGTGCTGGGCAGTCTGCTGACGGTCACCTTCACTGGGTTCGCGATGCTGGTGAGTATCTGGTCACCCTCGAACAGAGTGAGCTTGTTCGTGTGCCTCGCCGTGTACCTCATCTTCCTCATCCCCACGCAGTTCCCGACGAACGTGCAGAAGGGCGACTTGGGGTATCTGGTCCAGGAGCTGAACCCGCTGCAAGCGACGAGTGAGTTCCTCGAGAAGGTTCTGGTCAGCCAACGTGCGGTGGCGGACAGGTTGCCCTACCTCACGGCAGTGCTGGTCTGCGCCCTCCTCATCCTCGGCCTGCTGCTGGTCTACGCCGCGCCACGGCTCCGTGTCGATGGGCAAGCGTCGTCATTCAGTCGCCATGCGGGGGAGCATTCAGCCACGGTGGTGGTGCTAGTCGCCGCCGTGCTTGTGGGGCTGTCTTGGTTGTCGACACCGAAGGCCGTGGCCGCGACCCCAGCCTCGAACTCCACCCACCCGCCGCTCGAGATCTCCGTCGACCTTGCCTACGCGACGGTGAGTGTGGGGGATGCGATCAGATTTACCACCCAGGTCACGAACCAGGGCGCAGTCGAGTCGGCCCCGCTGACCATGGCGATGAACATCGTGCTGACGGGCAAGGGGGAGCCCGTTGACCCTGAGGACTGGTCACCGCAACGGACCCAGGCAGTGGCGCCGCTGAGCCCAGGTGGAAGCAGCCAGCAGGACTGGTCCGTCAACGCCATTCTGGAGGGGAGCTACATGGTGTACGTGACGGTCATTCCCGAGCCCAGCGGTCCGGGCGTCACGACCCAGCCGGTTGCGAGCCCCGCTGTTCACCTCACGGTCAACGGGTTCACCAACACCAATCCGGGGGGCATTCTCCCGGTCGCGGTCCTCACGCCGGTCTTGCTGATCTTGATCGCGCTGATCCCCAAGTGGCGCCGACGCCATAGCCCTGACCAGCTGCCCGCCGAGGAGATCGGGCCGGGCCAGTGAACGGGCCTACGCCTGTCGCGACGTAGCTACTCGCCTACGTCCGCGTTGGCGGCCTGGGAGTCACGAGACGCCGCGAACCACTGTGCAGCTCGGGAAGGGGCGACCCGCGTTCAGCTCGGGGAACTGGAAGAGCCTGCGGGGTGGCACGACGTACCGCTCGGTCAGTCGGGGTATCCGCACGAGCTGTCCGCCACGCACCCCGAAGAACGACCGGCGAACTGCGTATCGGTTGGCCTTCCAGTCGTAGACCGCCCGGGTCGAGACCAGGCGGGCACCGTGGTGGCGCGCGCAGTCGGTCCCGAACAGGTACGCGATTCCGCCGCCATACCCCAGGACGGTGCGGTTGACCTGGTGCAGCCGACCGCTCTGGAGGGCGTAGAGGTCAAGCCAGACCGTGTTGGCACCGAGCAGGACGATGACCGCAATGTCGAGGCGCTGGCCGGGACCAACGCTGACCAGTCCGGCAAGACCAGGGGGTTTCATGAGCAGCCCCTGGAAGGCCGGGATCGCTATGTGGGTTGTGCCTCTCGCCGTACGAACGACGAGGCGGGCCCTGCACGTGTCCTGTCCCACCCACCGGGCCTGCGTCCGCGCGGTGTCGACGACCCCGTCGCCATCGATGTCTCCGCGCAGCCGGGTCACCCAGCCGTCCAGGTGCCAGTTCAGGCAGCGCGCGGGGGCCGGGGTGGACAAGCTCCCTGCGGTGGACGAAGTGGTCGACGCCGTGGCAGGGGTCGCGAAAACGGAGGCCGCGAATGCAGCGGTCAGGGCAAGAACGAGCGCACGCTGACGCATGCGACCAGCCTCCTCCTGCTAGGGACGCGAGGCAAGGGCACTTAGACCAGTGCTCTTCACAGGCCTAGCCATCGGTGGCAGCGTGTGAGGAACGTCCTGTCGAGTCTGGAGCGCAGGGGAGGATCAATGCCGACGTCACTCCTGGCAATCGTCGTGGACTGCCACGACTCCCTGTCCCAGGCGAAGTACTGGGCCGGGGCCCTGGGCCACCAGGTGTCGGAGCGAAATGCCCACGAGTACGAGGTCAGCGACCCGTCGAGTGGTGGCACTCCGCTGTACTTCATGAACGTCCCCGAGGCGAAGATGGGGAAGAACCGGCTTCATGTCGACATCACCACCAACCGGCCGATCGAGGACGAGGTAGCGAGACTGGTTGCGGCAGGCGGAACTTTGCTTGAGATGCGCCAGGACCCGGACACGCTCGCCAATCCGGATACCTGGGCCGTCATGCAGGACCCGGAGGGCAACGAGTTCTGCGTCCTCAACGCCGACTCGGTTACCGGCATGGCCTGACCTGAAGCGCATCCGGATCCGGCCGCGCACCTGTACACCCCGGGGTGAGGAGGATCCGAGTGTTCCTCCCGAC
>JBAPUB010000119.1:0-1997 GCA_049282455.1 Actinomycetes bacterium | reverse complement strand
GAACACGACTGCAAGCGTCGTCCCGAGCCCGACGAGCAGGACGGTGGGCCAGACGCGGACGCCGATGACCTCGGTCACCGGGGTGCCCGACAGCAGCGACGAGCCGAAGTGCAGGGTCATCGTCTCGCGCACGTACGTCGCGAACTGGGACAGCAGCGGCTGGTCGAGTCCGAACAACGCTCGCTGCTGCGCGATCGCCTCAGGGCTCAGCCGCTGGCTGCGCGCCAGCAGCGCGACTGGGTCACCGGGCATGACGCGGAACAGGAAGAAGTTCACCGTGAGCACGAACCCGAGCGTCAGGAAGGCCCAGCCGACCTTGCGCGCGATGTAGCGCCCCTTCATGACCGACAGCCGGTCCCCGACATCAGCCCTCCTCGTCGGACTGCCGACCGCTGCGACGGTAGACCGCAAACCCTCCCGCCACGACGACCACGATGGCGACGAGCCAGACCCAGGGTGGCAGCCCGTTGCTGGTGTCCGCGCCGGCAGAGGCGCTCGCCGGTTGCGCCGTCACGTAGCTGGTGTACACGTAGCTCGGCACCAGGTAGCCGTTCTCACCCGGGGCCGGCGTCAGGTTGGTCACCAGGTCGGTCCGGTACGCCTCGATCGAGTTCGGGTACACCAGCGGGATCACGGGGATCTGGTCGTACACGTACTGCTGCATGTCCTTCACGATCTGCTGGCGCTTCGCCTGGTCGAAGGTCGAACGCTGCTTGGTGTACATCGCGTCGTAGGTGGGGTCCTGCCAGCACCCGTCGCTCAGGTCGCCGCACTGTCCGGAGGTGAATACCGACAGCTGGTAGTCGGGGTCGGGGTCGCCGCACCAGTACCAGATGTACCCGTCGAAGTCACCGGTCTGCTGGATGTCGTACATCTTCCCGGCGGTGACCGGCTGCACGGTGACGGCGATCCCGATGTTCTTCAGATAGCCGGCGATCAGCTTGCCGGCGCCCTCGCTGCCGACTGTGTCGCCGGACACGGGCAGGCGCATGGTCAACGGCTGGCCGGTCTTCGGGTCCACCCTCACCCCGTCGGAGCCCATCGTGTACCCCGCATCGTCGAGCAGCTGGTTCGCCTGTGCCGGGTCGAACGGGATGACGGCGTCGTCGGGGATGTCGAGATGCCAGTAGCTGGAAAGAGGTCTGATGATGGTCTCGCCGGGTTGGCCGGCGCCCGGGTAGACCTTGTCGACGATGGCCTGCTTGTCGATCGCCAGCGCGATGGCCTTCCGGACCGTGAGGTCCTGAAGGGCCGGGAGCGGCTTCGACTCAGGCGCTTGGCCGCCGAAGTTGAAGGCGAGGTTCACCCAGCAGTCCGGGGTGACCTTCTGAACCGCGACGTTCGACTGCTTCGCCAGCGAAGGCAGGAGGTCGCTCGTCAGGTCGTCGGCGATGTCGATCTCGCCGTTGCGCAGCCCCTGGACCATGGCCTCCTGGTTCGTGTACAGCTGGAACCGGATCGTGTCGTACGTCGGCTTGTCGCCCCAGAAGTACGGGTTCTGGGTGAACGTCCAGTTCTGGCCCGGAGTTGCCTTGGTCATCACGTAGGGACCCGACGAGACGACCGGCAGCACGTCGGCGGCCTTGATGTCCTTGATGTCGGCGTTGGCGTACTTGCCCCAGACGTGCTCGGGAACGATGTAGATCCACGGTGGGACGTCCGGGGCCGCAGTGGGCTTGACGCTGCGCCACACCAAGGTCTGGTCGTCGGGGGTCTCGAACGTCGTGCCGTCAGGGATGTAGCTGCGGAAGTAGGGGAACTTCTTGTCCTGGACGAACCGGTAGGTGAACGCGATGTCCTTGGAGGTCAGCGGTTCGCCGTCGCTCCACTTGACGCCGCTGCGGATCTTGCACGTCCACACGCGTGATCCGTCGCTCGGCTCGCAGGACTCCGCCAGAGAGGGAGCCGCGGTGAGGTCGGAGTCGCTGAACTTCAGCATCATGTCGTACTGAAGGGTCACGGCCTCCCACTCGGAGACACTGTTGACGGCCCAGATG
>JBAPUB010000118.1:0-8509 GCA_049282455.1 Actinomycetes bacterium | reverse complement strand
ACGGTGCTCTTGGCCACCCTCGGCGCCGTCGGGGTCGCTGCTCTGGCCAGGCCGGCTGCCTCGTTCCTCGTCCTGGGCGCGCCCGGGCGCCCCAGCGTCGACGAGCTCGCGATGGCCTTGACCGGCTTTGCGCCTGGGGTCATCGGGTTCGCACTGGTGGCGGTGGCCGGTCGGGTCCTGTACGCGGCGCACCAGGGGGTCGTCGCCGGCTCGGCCACCCTGGCTGGCTGGCTGCTGGTCGCACTACTGGCCACCGGTCTGACCGCGGTGTCCGCGACCGCCGATGCCGTGGCGGCAGTTGCGCTGGCCACGTCGTTGGGGCTGCTGGTCTCCGGGGTCGGACTGCTGCTGTGGGCTCGGCGTCGCTCGGGTGGTACCGGGCGCAGCGGACTGCCGCGGGCCACGGTCGCGTCCGTCGTGGCTGGTTCGGTGGCGTTGGCCGCCGGTCGCGTCCTGGCCGAGGCGCTGACCTGGACGACTAAGGCCGCAGCGCTGGGCGCCGCAGTCCTCGTCGCAGCGGTTGTCGTCGCGGTCTTCGTCGGGCTTGTCGCGATGATCGACCGCGACGACCTGGTGACGCTGGCGCGTCGCCGTCGTCCGCCGCCCGTGACGGACTGATAGCCTGGTGGCCCGTGGACCGGTGACGAGAAGGTCGGCGAGTCTCAACTAGTTTCGAGCAGTTTCGAACAGTTTCGATTGGTTTCGACTGGTCTCGACTAGAAGAGCGTTCGACGGCCCTTCCCGAGCAGCGACCCGCAGTCAACTCCGACCGTTTCGCGAACGACCACGGGAGCCCCTCTTGGCCGGTGCACAGACCACCAGGCACATCTTCGTGACGGGTGGAGTCGCCTCCTCCCTCGGCAAGGGGCTCACCGCCTCGAGTCTTGGCAACCTGCTGAAGGCGCGTGGCTTGCGGGTCACCATGCAGAAGCTCGACCCCTACCTCAACGTCGACCCCGGGACGATGAACCCGTTCCAGCACGGCGAGGTCTTCGTCACCGATGACGGTGCTGAGACAGACCTCGACATCGGACACTACGAGCGCTTCCTCGACCGCGAGCTCGCCGGGTCGGCGAACGTGACGACCGGACAGGTGTACTCGACGGTCATCGCAAAGGAGCGCCGGGGTGAGTACCTGGGTGACACCGTTCAGGTGATCCCGCACATCACCAACGAGATCAAGTCGCGCATCCGTCGCATGGGTG
The DNA here is from genome assembly GCA_049282455.1 of Actinomycetes bacterium. Classification (GTDB taxonomy): domain Bacteria; phylum Actinomycetota; class Actinomycetes; order JAHEKZ01; family JAHEKZ01; genus JBAPUB01. Next base: position 7,304 of record JBAPUB010000118.1, on the reverse strand, counting down.
GACCCGAGGTCGACGTCGTCATCACCGAGGTCGGAGGTACCGTCGGCGACATTGAGTCGCTGCCTTTCCTCGAGGCGGTGCGTCAGGTTCGCCACGAGGTCGGTCGAGACAACACGTTCGTCGTGCACGTATCTCTTCTGCCGTACATCGGACCGTCTGGAGAGCTGAAGACCAAGCCCACCCAGCACTCGGTGGCTGCGCTGCGCAACATCGGTATCCAGCCCGATGCGATCGTCCTGCGGGCCGACCGACCCGTTCCGCCGAGCATCAAGCGCAAGGTGGGCCTGATGTGCGACGTCGACGACGAAGCCGTGGTGGCCGCGGTCGACGCGCCGAGCATCTACGACATCCCGAAGGTGCTGCACAGCGAAGGACTCGACGCATATGTAGTGCGTCGACTCGGACTCCCGTTCCGCGACGTCGACTGGACCGAGTGGGACGACCTCCTGCGCCGAGTTCACCGCCCCGCCCATGAGATCACCATCGCTCTGGTCGGCAAGTACATCGACCTGCCCGACGCCTATCTCTCGGTGTCCGAGGCTCTGCGTGCGGGTGGGTTTGCCAACGATGCACGGGTGACTCTGCGCTGGGTGACGTCCGACGAGTGCGCGACTCCGGAGGCTGCCGCGCGCCAGCTGTCCGGAGTGGACGCCGTGTGTGTGCCCGGCGGATTCGGTGTCCGCGGCATCGAAGGCAAGCTGGGCGCGCTGCGGTACGCGCGCGAGCACAGGATTCCCACCCTGGGTCTTTGTCTGGGCCTTCAGTGCATGGTCATCGAGTTCGCCAGGAACGAGGCCGGTCTCGTCGACGCGAACTCCGCCGAATTCGACGACAGCACACCGTTCCCTGTGATCGCGACGATGGCCGACCAACGCGACGTGGTCGCCGGTGAGCGCGACATGGGGGGCACGATGCGGCTCGGGCTCTACCCCGCAAAGCTTGCCGACGGAAGCGTTGTGCGTGAGCTGTACGGCGAGCCGTACATCGAGGAGCGACACCGTCACCGCTTCGAGGTCAACAACGAGTACCGGCCTCGGCTCGAGCAGGCCGGCCTGTCGTTCAGCGGCACCTCGCCCGACGGCCGGCTCGTCGAGTTCGTTGAGCTGCCCCGAGACGTCCACCCCTTCTACGTGGCGACGCAGGCGCACCCGGAGTTCCGGTCGCGACCGACCCGGGCTCACCCCCTGTTCGCCGGTCTCGTCGCGGCGGCGCTGCAGCTCAAGCCCGAGCAGGTCGAGCTTCCCGACACCGACGTGGAGCCCGTCGCCGCACCCAGCACAGCGTCGTCTCCCGCGTGAGCGATCCGGTCGTCGTCGACCGCATGGCCGCGCAGCCGGTGAGCGACCAGGTCGTCCGGTACGAGGGCATGAAGTGGGACGTCGTGACCGAGACCGTCGTCTTGGACCAGGGGCATGCGGTCCGACGTGACGTGATCGTGCACCCGGGAGCCGTGGGCGTCGTCGCCATTGACGACCAGGATCGGGTTCTCTTGATCCAGCAGTACCGTCATCCCGTAGGGGGCTGGCTCTGGGAGCTGCCCGCGGGCCTGCTCGACGTGGCCACGGAGGACCCTCGGCTGGCTGCTGAGCGCGAGCTGGCCGAGGAGGCGTTCGTGCGAGCCAGCGAGTGGTCGACTCTGGTCGACCTGTTCAGCTCGCCGGGGATGTCCTCAGAGGCGTACCGGGTCTTCCTCGCCCGCGGAATCACCGAGGTACCGACTCACGAGCGGCACGAGCGGACCGACGAGGAAAAGGACATGCCCGTGGTGTGGGTCCCGCTCGACGAGGCATGCGCCAGGGTGGCATCGGGGCAGGTCCACAACGCCATGGCAGTCGCGGGGCTTCTCGCGGCCCGCTACGCGCTCGAGCTCGCGGGGGTCCCCCTACGACCCGCCGACAGCCCTTGGCCCGAGCGCAGCGACCGCTACCACCAACGTTCCTGACCCTTCGCAAGCAGCAGGAGGCCCCGGCGGATACACTCGGCGCCGCCCAGGGGTACCCGGGGCGGAGTCTCGACACGAAGGACGTTGATAGCCGTGAAGGTCGGCATCCCACGCGAGGTCAAGAACCACGAGTACCGAGTCGCCATCACGCCGGCCGGCGTGTACGAGCTCACCCGCCACGGTCACGACGTCTACGTCGAGACCGATGCTGGCGTCGGCTCCTCCATCAGCAACGACGATTTCGTCGCCGCAGGAGCCACGATCCTGCCCACGGCAGACGACGTGTGGGCCACGGGCGACATGGTCTTGAAGGTCAAGGAGCCCATCGCCGAGGAGTACCACCGCATGCGAAAGGGGCAGGTGCTGTTCACCTACCTGCACCTGGCCGCCGGACGCGAGTGCACCGACGCGCTGCTGAACTCCGGCGTGACGGCGATCGCCTACGAGACCGTCGAGCTCCCAGACGGCTCCTTGCCGCTGCTGGCACCGATGTCCGAGGTGGCTGGGCGCATGGGGCCGCAGGTCGGGTCGGCGACCCTCCAGCGGGCCAATGGTGGGCGCGGCGTCCTGCTCGGGGGTGTCCCGGGCGTGAAGGCGGCCAAGGTGGTCGTCCTCGGTGGCGGTGTCTCAGGCCTCAACGCGGCCCAGATCGCGGTCGGGATGGGTGCCAACGTGTCGATCCTGGACATCAACGCCAAGCGGCTCGCCGAGATCGACCGGATCTACCAAGGGCGCATGCAGACCCTGATGTCGAGCTCCTACGCCATCGAGCAGGAAGTCTCGCAGGCTGATCTGGTCATCGGTGCAGTGCTCGTTCCGGGAGCCAAGGCCCCCAAGCTGGTGACCAACGACATGGTGGCTTCGATGAAGCCGGGTGCAGTGCTCGTCGACATCGCGATCGACCAGGGCGGTTGTTTCGAGGGCTCACGCCCGACCACGCACGCAGACCCCACGTTCAAGGTGCACGACACAGTGTTCTACTGCGTGGCCAACATGCCGGGCGCGGTGCCGCACACGTCGACCTACGCATTGACCAACGTGACGCTGCCGTACGCCGTCCAGCTGGCCAACCTCGGGTGGAGGGGAGCGCTGGCGAACAACGCGGTCCTGCGCCCCGGCTTGAACACGCACGAGGGACACATCACCTACGAGGCTGTCGCTTCGGCCTTCGACATGCCCTGGGTTCGCGTCGACGAGCTCATTGGCTGACCGCAGAGTCGGCGAGTCCTTCGCCTACGTCCAGAGCTGAGGCGGTCGCGTCGGGGAGACCCGGTGTCGACCGCCTCACTCATCGCTAGGGTTATGTCATGCCGAGCGCCGCGGACGGAAACCTGGAGCGCGCGGTCAGGGCGTACCTGGACCACCTCAACGTCGAGCGAGGGCTGGCCCGCAACACGTTGATCTCCTACCGTCGCGACCTTGACCGGTACCTGGCTTTCTGCCGGGACCGAGGAGTCGGAGACGTCGCCGCGGTCACCCCGGCCGACGTGTCCTCCTTCGTGGCCTCCCTGCGAGAGGGAGACGCCGACTCCGCAGCGCTCAAGGCCTCGTCGGCGGCCCGTACCCTGGCGGCGGTCCGAGGGCTCCACCGGTTCGCGGTTCGCGACGGGCTGTCCACAACCGATCCGGCCCACGAGGTTCGCCCACCCAAACCCCCCAGGCGGCTTCCTCGGGCGATCCCGTTGGCCGACGTCGAGCGGCTGCTGGCTGCGGCCGCAGACCCAGCCACCGACCGCGAGCTGCGTGACCGCGCGCTGCTCGAGCTTCTCTACGGAACGGGAGCACGGATCTCCGAGGCCGTGGGCCTGGACGTCGACGACATCGACCTGGCCGGGCGGACGGTGAGGGTCCTGGGCAAGGGCAGCAAGGAGCGCATTGTTCCGCTCGGCCGGTTCGCCGCGGACGCGTTGGACGCGTACCTGGTGCGCGGTCGACCCGCACTCGTGGGGCCACGGTCGGGGGCGGCGGTGTTCTTGAACTCCAGGGGAGGGCGGCTGACCCGCCAGAGCGCCTGGTCGGTGCTGCAGCAGGCCGCCGACCAGGCCGGCCTGACCGTGGCCGTGTCGCCGCACACACTGCGCCACAGCTTCGCCACCCACCTGCTGGACGGCGGCGCGGACGTACGCGTGGTGCAGGAGCTCCTCGGGCACGCCTCGGTGACCACGACCCAGGCCTACACGCTGGTGACCGTCGACCGGCTGCGCGAGGTCTACGCGACCGCTCATCCCCGTGCGCGGGGATGAGCCGATCTTGCCCCCGTCGGCACACACCGCCTAGAGTCGCCAGCACAAATGACGATAGGTCTCCTGAGAGGTTCGACGATTGAGCGACATGTCGACAAATGACTCTGATCACCCGTCCGCCACCGTGCCGACAGCGAGCACGGACGGGATCGAGCTCGAGGAGATCCTCGGGCCCACCAAGCGCCCTCGGGTGGTCTTCCCTGAGCCTGAGCCGCTCATGGAGCACGGGCCGGCCCGGGTCATCGCCATGTGCAACCAGAAGGGCGGCGTGGGCAAGACGACCACGACGATCAACCTGGGTGCCGCCCTGGCCGAGCTCGGACGTCGAGTCCTGCTCGTGGACTTCGACCCACAGGGGGCGCTGTCGGTGGGCCTGGGAGTCAACCCCCATGAGCTCGACCGGACCGTCTACAACCTGCTCATGGACCGAGGGATCAGCGCTGAGGACGTGCTGCTCAAGACCAACGTGGTCGGTCTGGACTTGCTGCCGAGCAACATCGACCTGTCCGCCGCGGAGATCCAGCTGGTGGGGGAGGTGGCGCGCGAACAGACCCTGATCCGCATCCTGGCTCCGGTCCTGGCCGACTACGACTACGTGTTGATCGACTGCCAGCCGTCGCTGGGGCTGCTGACCGTCAACGCGCTGACGGCGGCCCACGCGGTGATCATCCCGCTGGAGTGCGAGTTCTTCGCGCTCCGTGGAGTCGCTCTGCTCATGGACACCATCTACAAAGTGCAGGAACGGCTTAACCCTCAACTGGAACTTGAGGGAATTTTGGCCACAATGTATGACAGTCGAACGGTGCATGGGCGTGAGGTCCTGGCGAGGGTGGTCGAGGCGTTCGGGGACAAGGTTTTCCACACCGTCATTGCGCGGACCGTCCGATTCCCCGAGACGACGGTCGTGGGAGAGCCGATCACGAGCTACGCGACTCGGTCCTCGGGCGCTCAGGCCTACCGCGAGCTGGCCCGAGAGGTGCTGTCCCGATGAGCCGACGAGCAGCCCTTCCCGGCGCCAACGAGCTGTTCCGCACCACGGGATCGGGCCTGGACACCGACACCGACCCGCAGGTCCCCAGCACGGAGCCGGACGACCAGATGGCCAGAGAGTCGGCCTCGACCGCAGGGGCGGGGGCAACCACCGTCAAGCGCCGGCTGCGCCGGGTGCGGTCGGCGTCCCTGGAGCCGTCGGGTCGCGAGCGCCACGAGGAGAAGATCACCGTGTACTTGTCGGCCGAGGAGCTCATGGCCCTGGAGGATGCCCGGGTACTGCTCTACCGAGACCATGGCGTGAAGTGTGATCGGGGCCGGATCGTGCGTGAGGCCATCGCGGTGGTCATGTCCGACCTGGAGACCAAGGGGACCTCCAGCGTGCTGGTCCGCCGGATGACCGGCGACTGAACGCACGCCCTCGAGGGTCGGATACCGTTCGCAGGTGACCTCCACGCCTGCCGTGACCCAACCGGACACGGTTCCTGGTACGGCGTCCGCCGACCCGGCCGCTCCTGAGGGGTTCTCGGTCCACCTCGAGATCTTCGAGGGCCCGTTCGACCTTCTCCTCAGCCTGATCTCCAAGCACAAGCTGGACGTGACTGAGGTTGCCCTGTCCCAGGTCACCGACGAGTTCATCGTCCACATCAAGGCGATGGGGGACGACTGGGACCTCGAGCAGACCACGCACTTCCTCGTGGTCGCTGCCACACTCCTCGACCTGAAGGCGGCACGGCTGCTCCCGGCCGGCGATGTGGAGGACGAAGACGACCTGGCCCTGCTCGAAGCCCGCGACCTGCTGTTCGCTCGGTTGCTGCAGTACCGGGCATACAAGGAGGTCTCACGGCTCTTCGCCGCACAGATGGCCGAGGCAGGACGCCGGTTCCCCCGCGCTGTTGCTATGGAACCGCAGTTCGCGGAGCTCCTGCCCGAGGTGTTGATCGGACTCGGCTCGGCGGCCTTCGCCGAGCTGGCGGCCAAAGCGCTGACACCGAGGCCGGAGCCGGTGATCAACATCGGCCACATCCATGCAACTCAGGTCAGTGTCCGAGACCAGGCCGCACTGCTCGTTGACCGCCTGCGCCGCACGCGGACATCCACCTTCCGCAGCCTGTCGGCCGACGCAGAGGACACCGTCACGGTCGTGGCCCGCTTCCTCGCCCTCCTGGAGCTGTTCCGCGAAGGTGCTGTCGCCTTCGAGCAGCTGACACCGCTGGGTGAGCTCACGATTCGGTGGACCGGGGCCGAGGACGGCGAGCTGGATGTCCACGACGAGTTCGACGAGCCTGAGGACGGCCTTGAAGGTGACGTCTCGACTGTCCCGCCCCCCTCGACCAACGCTCAACCGCACGAACAGGAGCCAGCCAGATGAACGCAGACGTCGACGAGGCGCAAGACCTCGAGGTGATCTCCGACCAGACGCCGCAGCGTCGTGAGGCCGAGGCAGGCGACCCGAACGATGTCGACCTGAACGCGATCGCTGCGATGCCCTTGGCCGGGGCGTTGGAGGCCGTGCTGATGATCGTCGACGAGCCAGTGACCGCAACGGTGCTCGCCCAGGCGGTCCAACGGCCCACCGATGCCGTTGAGGCCGAGCTGCAGGCGCTTGCCGAGGGCTATCGCCACCAGAACCGGGGGTTCGAGCTCCGTCAGGTGGCTGGCGGATGGCGGTTCTACAGCGCACCGGACTTCTCTGTGGTCGTGCAGCGGTTCGTGCTGGAGGGGCAGCAGGCCCGACTCACGCAAGCAGCCTTGGAGACGCTGGCTGTCGTCGCCTACCGCCAACCGGTGAGCCGGGCCAGAATCTCCGGCGTCCGCGGCGTGAACGTCGACAGCGTGGTCCGCACGCTCACGAACCGCGGCTTGATCGAGGAGTCGGGCACCGATCACGAGACCGGCGCCATTCTGTACCGCACCACGGGGTACTTCCTGGAGCGGCTCGGGCTGTCCACCCTCGATGAGCTTCCAGACTTGGCTCCACACCTGCCCGACCTTGAGGGATTCGACACCGACCTATGACTGAACCTCAACCTGACGGTGAGACAAGGTCAGGGACTCGCCTTCAGAAGGTGCTGGCCCAGGCAGGGTTGGGCAGCCGGCGCGCCTGCGAGGAGCTGATCTCCCAGGGA
>JBAPUB010000117.1:0-1896 GCA_049282455.1 Actinomycetes bacterium | reverse complement strand
GGGACCTGGCGGGCATCTTCGATGGACCGTCCACAGACCAGCTAGACGCAACCGCACCCATGGTCGTGCTCGATCTGTCCCGGCTCGGCTCGGACGACAACGCGCTAGCGCTGGCCATGACCTGTGCTTCGTCGTGGCTTGAGGCGGCACTCACCTCAGAAGCGGGCGGCCAGCGCTGGGTCGTTTATGACGAGGCATGGCGGCTGCTTCGATCGCTGCCCCTGGTCCGGCGCATGCAGGCGCAATGGAAGTTGTCGCGCTCGTACGGCATTGCGAATCTCCTCGTGGTCCATCGGCTCTCCGACCTCGACGCCGTGGGCGCCGCCGGAAGTGAAGCCCGCGCCATCGCCGAGGGACTGCTCGCTGACTGCTCCACCCGCGTGGTGTACCGGCAGGAGACTGACCAGCTCACCGCCACCGGCATTGCTCTCGGGCTGACGGCGACCGAACGTGACCTGCTGCCGGCCCTGCCGCGCGGCACCGGTCTGTGGAAGATCTCCGGGCGCTCGTACGTCGTCCGTCACCGCCTCCACGTCGACGAGCTGGCGGTGTTCGACACCGACGCCGCCATGCGGGATCCCGGCCCGGTCCTCACGGGAGGTTCGTGATGAATGCCGTGCACCTAGCCGAGCAGGCGACTCTTGGGTGCCTGCTGCTTGAGCCGACGCTGACGGACACGATCTCGCCCTGGCTACGCGCGGAGGACTTCTCACACCCGTGGCACCGCTCGGTCTTCGCAACCATCCGCGAACTCCACGTCGCTCGCGCCCCGATGGATCCGCGGCACGTGGGTCAGGCTCTCCTTGAACGGCTTGGGCAACGTAGGGCCGATCTGCCGCGTGTCGTCGACCTGCTGCAGGCGGCACCGACCCACCCACGTGGGCGGCTCTACGCGTCCATGGTGCTGGAGGCGTCACTGCGTCGGGAGGTCGCCTGCCAGGGAGTCATCCTTCAGGCAGCGGCTCTGTCTGCGTCGCTGTCGCAGCAGAGCGGGCCTGTCACGCAGATCACCGCGCTGATCGAAGGCACCTTTGCCCGAGCCGAGGACCGTTGGCTCGCGGCCACCAGTGGTCGCGCACAGACCGGGCCAAGGATGGATTCGGGGTCGGAGGTGCGTGAGCGCGACACCGCGCTCGGTGCCGACCGGCTGTTGCGCGCTCATCCACCGGTTGACCCCGCGGAGGTGCGCAAGAACGAGGAGCGCCTGGTCGCGTCCCTGGTCACGCACCCCACTCACATCGGGGCCACGGCCGCCTGGTTGCGGCCCGAGGCGCTGAGCCATCCTGAGTGGCGACCCGTCTACGCCGCACTGGTGCAGCTGGCGGAGCTGGGGCAGCCCATCGACGTGGTCAGCGTCGTGTGGGAGGTACACCGCACCTCCCAGCGTCTCGGTCCAGGACCGGGCACCCGAGAACTGCGCGAGGCGGCGGATCTCGCGGTGGCCGACGACCCGCGCTATCTGGGGCGCAACGTTGCCTGTGACCAACTGCGTATCACCGGTGACCGTGCGGCGGGCGCCTTGCGCTCCGCCTCGGCCAACCCGGGCATCGATCTCGTCGACGTCTTCCAGACGGGGCATCTCGTCACTTCGGCTCTGCGCGAGACAGCCAGCGTCCTCTCCCAGCCGGCGACCGACGGCCGCGTGCACCTGACTGCCGTACGAGGTGTCGCCGTTTCTCGAGCCGCCACCTCCTCAGTCGACGTCCTCGGGCCGGTGGCCGGATGACGCGTGCCCGCCGGTCGTTGGTGAGTCCCCGCGGCGTTCACGCTGCTGGGGGCGGCGGGGACTACGCGAACCTGGGTCTTGCCGCGCTGTCGGGACTCCTGGCGACCGGTTCGGTCCTGTGGATCGGGGCAGCGCTGGCTGCGTTCGTGACTGGCCGAGGGGTACCGGAA
>JBAPUB010000116.1:0-2561 GCA_049282455.1 Actinomycetes bacterium | reverse complement strand
GGGTAGGCATCCGGGCGGAGTGCGGAGCCCCAACGACTGGACCTGATGTACTCGACGATCCCCCAGCTGCTCGTCTCGGCGGCCGACCGTGACCCCGACGGGGTCTGGTTGCGCAGCGACGACGGGTCGCTGACGTTCTGCGGCGCGGTCGCCCAGGTGGCACAGCTGGCGCAGAAGCTGTCCGAAGCCGGAGTCGCCAAGGGCGACCGGGTCGTCGTGACATCGCGCACGACTCCCCCCTACCTGTTGACCTGGTTGGCGCTGGCGACCATGGGCGCGGTCACCGTCCCCACCGACCCGTCGAGCACTCCAGGGGAGCTGGCCGGCCTGGTCGGCCAGGTGGACCCGGTAGCCGTGGTCTCCGACTCCGACAGCAGGACCCTGGTGTCCGAAGCGGGCTTGCTCGAACGTTCCGGAACTGCCCTCCTCGACGTCGACGTACTCGTCCCCGACTGGACCAGCACGCTCAACGGCGCATACGGCCACCTGCCCATCGACGTCGTCGACGACGACCTGGCCGTGCTCATGCCGACGTCAGGAACGACCGGTCGGTCCAAGCTCGTGATGCAGACGCAACGCGCGTACGCGATGGCGGGCGAGGGCTTCCCCTTCTGGATGCAGCTGGACGCCACGGACCGACTCATGACCAGCCTCCCGCTCTTCCACGTCAACGCGCCCGCCTATTCGGCCCTGGGCTCGCTAGCGTGCGGTGCGGGGCTGATTCTGGTCCCCCGGTTCTCGGCGAGCGGGTTCCTCGACTCCGCGCGCCGACACGGGGCCACGGAGTTCAACGCCATCGGCGCCATGCTGGAGATCCTGATGCGCCAACCGGTCCGCGACGACGACTGCGTGAGTGACCTGCGCCTGTGCTACACCGGGCCATCGCCGACCCAAGAGCGGCAGGAGGCCTTCGAGCGGCGGTTCGGTCTTCGTGTGGTGTGCGGGTACGGGCTGTCGGAGTCGACCTACGGGTTGATCTGGCGCCAGGGCACGCGGCCCTTCGGAACGCTCGGGTCGCCGCGGCAGCACCCGGCAGCAGGCACGGTCAACTGGGCCAGAGTGGTCGACGACGACGGCTGCGAGGTTGCGGTCGGACAGACCGGAGAGCTGCTGCTGAGCAACCCGACGGTCACGCCCGGCTACTGGCAGATGCCCGAGGTGACCGAGCAGACGGTAGTCGACGGATGGCTTCACACCGGCGACCTGGTCACGGTCAACGCCAACGCCACGTACACGTTCGTCGCCCGGAAGAAGGAGGTCCTGCGTCGCCGGGGCCAGAACCTGTCCCCGGCAGAGGTCGAGGACGCCATCGCCACGCACCCTGCCGTTCAGGAGGTTGCCGTCGTCGCGGTTCCCTCTGACCTGTCCGAGGACGAGGTCAAGGCCTTCGTCGTCGCTGCTCCCGGGCAGACGCTCGACTTCGATGTTCTGCGGCGGTGGGTGGGCCAGCAGCTGTCTGCCTTCAAGGTGCCCCGGTTCTGGCAGGCTGTGGACGCTTTGCCGCGAACCCCGACCGCCAGAGTCGCCAAGCACCGACTGCCCGTCGGGCACCCACCCGGCGAGTACGACGCCGAAGCCCACCAGTCCCCCGACCCGAAGGCCCGATGATGAACGAGTACCCGACCTCGATCGGTCACTCCGACGCGACCTCGATCCAGCTCTTGGGCCACGACCTGGCGCAAGAGCTCATGGGCCAGGTCGGGTTCGCCGAGCTCGCCTTCTGGCTCGTCGCGATGCGGCGTCCCACGTCGGGCCAGAGCAGGGTCTTCGAGACGGTTCTGGTCGCCCTGGCCGACCACGGCTTCACTCCGACGGTGATCGCAGCACGGATGACGCTCACGGGAGCGCCCGACTCGGTTCAGGGCGCCCTCGCTGCGGGACTTCTCGGTGGCGGCTCCCGGTTCCTCGGGGTCACCGAGGACTGCGGACGCTTCCTCGCCGATGCGCTCTCGAGCCAGACGTCTGGCAACCTCCCGCTACCGAGCTCCGACGAGGGCTGGGACGAGCTTGCCCGCGAAGCTGTGACGGCCCAGAAGGCGTCCGGCCGCTACGTTCCCGGGCTCGGACACACGCTGCACAAGGACGGGGACCCCCGGACCCCGGTCCTGTTCCGGGTCGCTGACGAGGAGGGGCTGCTGGGTCCCCACCTGCGGCTGTTCCAGGCGATCGGACGCGTGCACCCGGAGGTGCTCGGCCGCACACTCCCACTCAACGGCGCCGGTGCCTGCGGTGCTGCCCTGTGCGACCTCGGGTTCCCGGTCGAGATCCTCCGAGGCTTCGCCTTGCTGGCTCGCACCGCTGGGCTGCTCGGCCACATCGCGGAGGAGATGCGCCAGCCTGTCGGCCTGGACATCTACGCCGACGTCGACCGTTCGACGAGCTACCGGCCCGTCAGGTCGGAGCAAGCTCACTGAGGACGCGGTCGGCGTTGTCCATCGACACCGAGGGGTCGACCCCCTCGGCCACGGTCTGAGGATCCCAATTCAGGTCGAGGAAGACCTCGGTCACCCCTTGGTCCTCGAGGGCCGTGAGGTCGGCCTTGATCTGGGCCGCAGTGCCTT
>JBAPUB010000115.1:0-6961 GCA_049282455.1 Actinomycetes bacterium | reverse complement strand
CACCAACACCGAATGGGCGCCCTGGACGGTGGTGCGGAGCAACGACAAGAAGAGAGGTCGGCTCGAGGCGATGCGGTGGGTACTTTCTCAGTTTGAATACACCGACAAAGACCTGGACATCGTCCATACACCCGACCCGCTCATCGTCGGACCCCCGTCGCAGGTCTACGAGCATGGCGAGCGAACCGCCACTCAGTTCCCGCCGCTGTAGACCTCGCCGAAGTGAGAGCCGACGCTGGTACGCAGATGAACCAAGACCGGGACCTCAGCCGCTCATCTGATTCGCCCGTTTCCTTCCTGGTTTCCTCTTCACCCGAACCGCTCAGGTGTCTGACTTCGGGCGGCGATCTGCCGCAACGCAGCCACGTACTCGGCGCTAGTGCCGCCGTCGATCACCGTCGACGCGGCCAACTGCGCACCGTGTTGGATCTTGTCCCGGTTGAGGAGGTTCGCCTGCGCGGGGGTCATCGTCAGCACTGTGCCTGGCTGTGACGTGTGTGCGGCAGGCGCTTCAGAGGTGGCCGATAGCCGGGACGACGCGCTCGCCGAGGCCACGGATGAAGCCGATCGGGTTCTCGAACGGCATGAGGTGGACCTCGTCGATGCCGATGTCGGCGTACCCCTTCATGTGCTCGGTGAAGTCGGCGGCCCCTGCAGCCGTGGTGGGGTCCACCGGCGCCGCCCACAGGATCGTCTTGCGGATGCGCGCCATGTCGGTCCCCTGGTTCGCGCAGTGACCGGCGAGCACGTCGAGCTTCGCTTTCACCGCGTCCGGACCGGTGTCCGGCCGCGCGAAGAGGTTGCACGCGTCCGCGTACCGCGCCACCAGCCGCAGCGTCTTCTGCTCACCCGAACCACCGATCATGATCGGCGGGTGCGGACGAGTCAGCGGCGGCGGTGAGCAGATAGTCTCGGCAAGTCGGTAGTGCTCGCCCTCGTACGGTCCGTCGTCATCGCTCCACATCTGATGGACGATCTGCAGCGTCTCCTCGAGCCGCTCGAAGCGCTCGGACAGCGGCGGGAACGGCACCCCCAGCCCGAGGTGCTCACGCTCATACCACGCGGCGCCGATCCCGAGCATCGCGCGCCCGCCGGACAAGACGTCCAGGGTCGTCACGACCTTCGCGAGCAGTCCTGGGTGCCGGTAGGTCACGCCAGTGACCAGCGTCTGCAGTTCAACAGTTCTGGTGTGAGCGGCGAGGAAGCCCAAGGCGGTGTATGCCTCGAGCATTGGCGCCGGTGCGTCACCCAGACCCATGCCCTCCATCTGAAAGTAGTGGTCCATCACCGACAGGTTGTCCAGGCCGGCTTCCTCCGCCGCACGGCCGGCCTCGGCCATCGTCGGCCCGATCGCCGCGGCGCCCGCGGGAAGACCGAAGTTCACCAGGTGCACGCCGACTCTCATGTCGACTCCCTCCGTGGTCGCGTCATCGTATCGGCGACGGCGGCCTGCGTCCGGGAGATCCCCCGCCGCCACGGTTCGCGAACGTACGGGCGCGAGTGCCGGAAGTCGCCCGGCTACGAGGCGGGATCAGATAGCGACATGCCCATCTCGACGCGGAACTCGTCGGAGATGGTCGGTGCGTCCGCCGGCCGGTACGAGACGACCACGGCGTCTCCAGCTCGCACCTCGCCGGGCGTCAGTACGCGCAGGTAAGCGCCCGGGACCGCGGCAAGGGTGAACTCGCGCAGCCACCCTCGCCTGTCCATCCAGCCCCGGAAGGTCGCGCACGGCACGCGCGGACCGGTTACCTCTAGCTCCAGATCGGCACCGATGCGCCACCTTTCGCCAATGCGAGCACCATTCACGTCGAGGCCGGCGGTAGTCAGGTTTTCGCCGAACGACCCCGACGGAAGCTCGCGACCGAGCCGCGACTCCCACTGGTCGAGGTCCTCTCGGGTGTACGCGTAGACCGCCTGGTCGTCGCCGCCGTGCGCGGAACGGTCGCCGATGAAGTCACCCACGAGCCCGCTGCCGAAGCCGGTCAGCATCGTTCCTGGCGCCCTCACCATGATCGGTCCATCGACCGGTCGCTTGTCGATCCCGGTCTCGCTCGCGTCCTTGAAGGGGTTCGGTCCAACGTGGGCGATGTTGACCGACTGGATTCGACGGTCGCTGTATCCGGCATCAGGCACACGAGCACCGTAACCCTCGGGCCTTTGCGAGCTCTGTGGCCACCCAGTAGGTGCCCCATAAACGCAACGGGCGACCCGGTGGCTGCGACGCTGCGGCTCGGTCGAGCGCGCGATGCCTAACTCGGGCGCTCACCGCACAAATCGGCACGTACGTGCGCGACGGGTCTCTGGGCCGTGTCGACGTCGTCTTCGGCCTCCAGCCTCCGACGCCGATCGCGAGCAGCCCCGGCATAGGGGCTCAGTGTTCAGATCGTCGCGATGTCGGCGGTGGTGAGTACCTGGTCGACGGGGAGGTAGCGGATCTCGGCTTCGGGGTCGATGAAGCGTCGGGATGAGCCATGGGGAGGCGATCCGGTCGGCCTGGCGCGTTCTCAGATGACCCAGGTGCTCATCTGGTCGTCATGCCCCATCTGGGGGGTCACCGCGGGCATCAACGGCCGGTGTGCTGTCGAGTTTGTGGCGGGAACCCCAGACCCACAGCGACACGTCGTATCCGGCCTTGACCAGCCCGGACACGACCAGCGGAGCGCCCAGTGCGACCTGCTGCAGGGACGCCGCAATGAGCGGCCCGAGCGGCCGCACGACGTAGCGGGCGGCGTTCGTGGTCGCCGCGGCCGGGGTACGTTCGGCCGGGGTGACAACGGCCATCACCAGCGCTTGGCGGGTCGGGACGTCCATGCTGGACAGCAGGCTTCGGGCCAGCAGCAGCACCGAGGCCCAGGCCAGTGATGGTGCGAACGCTGCAGCTACCAGGAGCAGGTTGCTCGGGAGGTGGGTGCCGACCATGGTCGGGATCAGCCCGAACCTGTCCGCCAGCCGGGGTGCTACCAGCACGCTGACGGCTTGAAGCACGGTGATCGAGAAGAACAAGACACCGAGCCCGAACGGAGCAGCCCCGTAGCGGGTGGTCAGGTAGTACGACAGGAATGTCGTGGTCACCAACCCGCCACCGCCAGCATCAACGGCGAACAGACCGGCGAGCCCCAACACCCTTCGGCGCGACGGCCCTAGGCGAGACACCTCAGTGCGCAGCTTCAGTTCGGCTGAACCGCCTTCGGTCGCCGGCTCCACACGAGGGCTCAGCGAAAGTGCCAGCGCAGCGCCAACGAGCCCAAGTGGAACAAGGACCAGGAACGCCACCGCACCGAGAGAACCGTGAACAACGAGTCCCACGGCGCCTTGCGCGAGTGCACCCACTGCCCCGGCGGCGAACCCGATGAAGTTGTACACACCCATGGCACGCGCGCCGGAACGGCCGCCTTCCTCAGTGGCCAGCATCGCTTGTTCCAGCGTCGTTGCCGGTCCGTTGTCCACGACATCGGTCGACAGTGTCCCGCTCAATGCCACGACTGCGATCAACCACAAGGGAGCCCCACTCGCCACGATGACACCGGCGACTGCGACCCCCAGGTAGATCAGTGCATACGAACGACGACGACCAACCTCGTCCCCGAACCGGCCAACGACCAACGACGAGATCGCCGACCCAGCCACCAACGCAGCCAGCAGCAGCCCGACCTGCCCCGGCGAAGATCCCCGAGCCGCCAGCAACCGACCCAACAGGACCGAAGTGAACCCGTAACCCGCTGCTCGCAACGCCTGCGCAGCAACCACCCGACGACCGTCGGAAGTCAGCCCCATGCGACCCCACACGGGGCCACGGGTCCGGCCTTACGCTGCTCGTCCACCGCCCAAGCGTCGCACTTTCGCTCGCCGGACTACACCTTGACGATGACGAGTCGATGCATACCGTTGGCGTACTGGTTCGAATGTTGCACACCAGCTCGTACCGCCCAGCCCGGAGACTCAGCGTCGCCCAGCCGACGTCCCAGTCTTGATCTCGTGCCGGGCCAGGGCTGCTGGAGGAACGTGATTGCGGCATCCCCGGACAAGTTCTGGTAGTCAGGTGGCTCCGTGGGCCGCTGCCGGACTCCTGAGCGGGGACCGAGATTGGGCTGGCGGGAGTTGAAGAGTCGGCCCGCAAGAGCGCATAGTCCAGGTGGCGTTGAGCGGAGGAGTGGGTGGCGCACTACATCTTCAACTTCATGGCGGGGAACGCAGCGAGGAAGTCGGCGCTGCGCGAGCAGGCCGCTGAGCTCGTGCGGGTCAGGATGTGGGGCGTCAAAGAAGGTGAGACGCACCGCAGCGCGCTGGCACCCCTCGACCCCGTCCTCATCTATGTGGGCGCACCCGTGAGGGAGTTCATCGGCCGCGCAGAGCTTGCCTCGGTGGTGCACGACTGGACTACGTCCGAGGCACGGGTGTACCCCGGCAGCTCGCGTGGTGGGGTGTTGCTGGCCCAGGTCGAGGAATGGGACCCTCCAGTGCCAATGGGCACCGTGCTGTCGCAGCTTGACCGGGCAGGCGGCGCCAGAGCCGACTTCGAGGTTGGTGTCGTCCGGATTACGGCGAGCGAGTTCGAGACTGCTCTCGCCGTTGCGGCCGGACGTGCTGCCTCGACTGGCTGCTCCGGACGGCTCCGGGGTGCGGGGCGGAGTTGGCAGCCGATTCCCCCCGGGCGTTGTTGCCGGGACGCCAACGCAGACGTCAGTGCCGGCGGCCGTGAACAGCCGCTGGCTCGGCTCAGATGCCGCAAGCACAGCATCGTCACAGGAGTCCCCCGCACTTGGCACAGCGACCAGTGCGAGGTTGGCCAGCCATGAAGCCCGCGTGAAACACGTGGGAGGACCCGATGGGAAGGGGTTAGCATGCTGGAGATCACCGACGAGGCGGCGTCCCTGGTGCGCACGCTTGCGTATCGCGGGTCAGTCCCAGAAGGCGGCGGTCTACGCCTCGTACTGAATCCCGACACAAACAGCCTGTCGATGGGTATGGCTGCCGCTCCTGACACCTCCGACGCCGTCATCACCCGAGCTGGGGCGTGGCTGTTCCTTTCACCGCCAGCGGCGCAGCGCACGCAGGGACGACGGCTCTGCGCGGAAATCACTGACAGTAGGGCCCTGTTCTTCCTCGACGTCTGAGAGCGGGCCCACGACCACGGTTCGTAGCCGCTCCAGCTTCAAGCGACCATCACACGTACTGAATCACGCCACGCGCTGACCGGTCGAGTCCGCAGCGCTCAGCGTGCACCTTCTGCGGCCGTTGGCGAAGCGCCGGTGCGGTTCGGAGGCTCGCGGCGGTCATGGTCTTGAGTGACCTTTGCCTCTGCCCTGGTGCGAGGTGCCGAAGGAGAGTGGTTCTCAGTAGGGGTCGTCGAGACGTTCCGCAGAGGTGAGTGTCATGATCCCCTCGTCGGAGATCTGCGTTCCGCGTCTTGTCGGTGCCGCCTTCGTGGCCCAGTTCTGCACCAGCCTTGCCGCCGGGGTGCTGTCGCGCTCGATCCTCTCTGGCGATGTGAACGATGTTCTCGCCGCCGCTGGGACAGACGCCACGCAGCTTCGCATGGTCGTCGTGCTGGAACTTCTCACCAGCATCGGAATCATCGCTTTGACGTCTCTGCTCTACGTGGCGTTGCGTGAGACCGTTCGATGGATGGCGACCGTCGCGTTCGCGCTCTGGGTCGCAGAGGCGACCGTTCTCGCAGTGAACATGCTCGGCCTGTACGCGCTGCTCGACCTCGGCGAAACCAGCTTGGCGTCGGGGTCTGCAGCATCCGCGTCCGACCTCGCGGTCGGGGGTTTCGCTGTGGGCCTGCACGAACACGCAGCAGACATCGGCATGCTGTTCTTCGGCGCGGGTGCGCTGCTTTGGTACTCGCTGTTCATCCGAACGCAGTTCGTCCCGAGGTGGCTCGGCATCTGGGGTCTCGCGTCGGCCGTTCCGGTCTGTCTTGCAACCCTGCTCAACGTATGGGACCGCAACCCGCAGTCGTCGATGCTTTTCTACGTCGCCTACATACCCTTTGAGTTCGTCGTCGGAACCTGGCTGCTCGTCAAGGGTTCCCCACACCGACCGGACGCGACAGACGCGACGTCGGCAGAGTCGCTGCCGCCAGAGCAACAGCCGACACTGGACCTCGTCGACGTCCACGAGGCTGCGACGACGCCAACCTGAACATAGGGCGGCACACCACGGCGTTGGCGCGACAGCCGTTTGCGTCCTTGATCTGGACGCGGCATCGGCCCGAACTCTGAAGACCCAGATGGAAGCCGTTCATTCACTATCGACCCCGTTCTGACCTCTCAGGATGCGTTGTCATTCGCCGCGGGACTTCGCGCCGCAGGTGTGATCCCGGTTGCCAAACACTTCCCGGCCCCGGCGCTGCCCCCAAGACACCCGAGACGGACCCGCGGCGACACTTCCGTGGAAGACCCTTCGCCGAGACGGTCTACGCCCATTTCGGACGCCATCAACGCGGGAATCGCAGCCGTCATGGTGGCCAACGCGACGGTGCCTGGGCTCACAACACTCCCGGCCCGCATCTCTTCGGCCGTCATCATCAGCGTCCTGCGTCGTCAGCTCCACTTCAAGGGCCTGGTGATGACCGACCCAGTATCTGCACACGCATTGGGCGACATCGGCCATCCAGTCCCCGACGCAGCTGTCGCAGCGTTGCGGGGCACGCTCCCACGCTCCAGCTGGCGGCTGGTGAGGGTGTCGGCTCGGCCCTGCTCATTCGAAGTCGACGATGCTGTCCTGGCGTGGGGTGCGGTACTCCTCTGGGGTCAGGTACGCCTTGATCTCCTCCACGATGCCGAACAAGACGAAGATGCAGAAGGCGGCTCCACCGATGTACTCGGCGATGGTCTGGATGGCCGAGGGGTGGTCGTGCGGGCCGAGGAAGATAAGCGAAATGCCCAGCAGTAGTACGAAGGGCACAGCGATCCCGGCCGTTACGCAGGCGATGGGCCACGCCCAGCTGATC
>JBAPUB010000114.1:0-1593 GCA_049282455.1 Actinomycetes bacterium | reverse complement strand
CCTTGTAGCGCAGCCGCCACCGGCCGTCGGGCATACGTCCGACGTCGACCAGCCCCATGACCCAGCGGCTGCCGGCGTTCTCCGACGTGCGCCACCGACCCATGTGGTGGGACAGCGCGATGACGCCGGGCCGGATCGCCTCGGTCGCCCACACACGAGCGACGAAGTGCCCGATCTCGGTGTTGACCCGCGCGAGGTCGCCGGTGGCGAACCCGAGGCGCTGCGCGTCCACGACGTTCATCCAGAGCGGGTGGGTGTTGGAGATCTCGTTGAGGTACTTCGCGTTGCCCGACCGGGTGTGGATCATCGTCGGCAGCCGAAACGTCGGCATGAGCACCATCTCGCCGGCCGCGGCGTCAACCGTGCGGTGGCCCACGTGCGACTCGATGTACCCCGGCGTCGCGTACTCGGGCCAGCCGAAGTCGACCATCGTCGGTGAGAACAGCTCGAGACGTCGTGACGGCGTCAGCCAGCCGGCAACTTGCGAGCCGTCGGCCAGCTCGACGCCGACCGCCCCCGCCTCGCCGACCAGCGGTGGGGTCGAGTCCATGGTCGTCGGCTTGCGGAGCACGCCCTCTGCGTCGGGTGTCGCCCCCTCGAGCTCGGCAGCGGTGAGCGCTCGCTCGTCGAGCCGGTACATGTCGTGCCCGAGCTCGTAGACGCCGTAGCGACGCATGTACTGCAGAGGAGTGAGGTCGTGCTTGGCCGCCTTCTCGGGAAGCCCGGGCACCTGGTTGTCGAAGACCCAGCCGTAGTAGTCGTCGATGGTGACCTTCTCGCCGGGGCGGTCGGGTGCCTCGAAGTACTTGCGGATCCCCAGCGAGCCGTCGGGGTCGATCCGCCACGACAGCTCGAACCAGAACTCGTTCTCCTCCCACACCTCGCCGGGGTTGGCGTCCCGGGTGTCGTCGACGCCCTGTCCCAGACGCTCCATCGCGACGCGTCGCACAGGCTGGCGGAAGCCCAGCCACTTGCCGCCGTACTGCTCGTACGACTGTGTGTCGTGGCGTTCGGGGCCGTGGCCCATCGGCAGCACGTAGTCGGCGAACATCGCCGTCTCCGACCAGGTCGGGGTGAGCGCGACGTGCAGCCCGACCAGGCTCTCGTCGGTGAGTGCCTCGATCCAGCTGAAGCCGTCGGGGTTGGTCCAGATCGGGTTGTATACGCGCGAGAAGTAGACGTCGACCTTGCCGCGGCCCTCCTTCAGCAGGTGCGGAAGCAGGATCGACATCTCGTTGGTGGACAAGGGGTACTCGTTGGGCCACAGCTTCTCGTTCCACAGTTCGTGGCCCCCGGGCATGTTCGGGCCGTGGGGGATGAACTTGTTCCAGCCGTTGGGGCTGGTACCGCCCGGGGTGCCAACACTGCCGGTGAGCACCGTGAGGAAGAACATCGCCCGCGAGACCATCCAGCCACCGAGGTTGCCGGCCGTTGCAGCGCGCCAGGTGTGCGCGGCCAAGCGCCCCTCGGCCGTGGCCACCAGCTTGGCGAGCTCCTCGACCTGCTCGACCGGGACCTGCGCCTCCTGCGCGGCGAACTCGAAGGTGTACGGCGCGTACTCGTCGGTGAGCGCCTTCTTGAACGTGTCGAAGT
>JBAPUB010000113.1:0-9822 GCA_049282455.1 Actinomycetes bacterium | reverse complement strand
CGCGTACGCGCGGCCCTTGGGGTGAAGTGGCCATCGCTTGCGATGGTGACCGGGCACTCTCTGGCCCGAACCCGACAGCTCACTTCACAGGCGTCGGAGAGGGACCATGTCGCGTTTTCATACGCGCCAGCGATGGCTGGCGCCCCTTGTCACGACGTTGATCGTGCTGCCGCTGATCCTGTCGGCGGTGGTCTCCCTGGCCCCGAGCTCGGCCAGCGCAGCGACGTCCTTTCGACCGATCGGCCTGCATGACAGCGGGCCGCGGGTCCCCTTCGTCCAACGTGTGCTCGACATACCGCAGACAGGGACCTACAACATCCGCACGCGCAAGGCGGTGAAGTCCTTCCAGCACCACCGGGGGCTCATCGACTCCGGCGTCGTGCGGCTGCGCACTTGGAACGCACTGCAGAAGCACTGGGACCGAGTGCGCAGCGTGCGTATCCAGGAGCGGCGGGCGCTGAACGCGAAGTACGACCGGATCCGGACCGTGGCGCGCAACCAGTTTGGCGACCCCTACGCCTACGGCGCCGCTGGCCCCAGTGCGTTCGACTGCAGCGGGTACACGATGTACGTGTACGCAAAGGCGACCGGAATCAACCTCCCCCACTCGGCGAGCGCCCAAGCGAGCATGGGTCGGCACATCACCCGGGCGCAGGCGCGGCCGGGTGACCTGGTGTTCTTCTCCTCAGGAGGCGTGATCTACCACGCGGCGATCTATGCCGGTCACGGTGCGGTGTTCCACGCCCCGCACAGCGGAACCGTCGTCCAGCGCGACCCGATCTGGTCGTCCAGCGTGACGTTCGAGCGCCTGCTGCACCCCTGACCGGACCTGACTCGATGCTCGGGTCAGCCCGAGGTGGTCGAGCTGCGGAAGGCTTCGATCGCGTCGGCGAGGGTCGGGTACACGTGCTGAGGGTCGAGGCGCTGAATGACGCCATACGCCTTCAGCGAGTCAATGAGACTGGTGTCGGCCTCGGCGAGCGAGAGCACCGCGCCGTGGTCATGCACGAACTCCACCAGGCTGTTCAAGGCACGGCCGGCCGTGAAGTCGGCGTCGCTCATCACCGAGCAGTCCAGGACCAGCCACCGGACCGGGTCGGGCGCTGCGGTCACTAGGCGCTGCACGTCTTCAACCATCCGGTTGGCATTCGCGTAGAACAGGTCGGCGTCATAGCGGAAGATCAGCAGCCCAGGGGCGCTCTGGGAGCCGGGCTCGGCCGACTCGTAGGCGCGCACGCCGTCTCGTTCGACTCCGACGACGAAGCGCTTGGGGCTGTACTGCCGTCGGATCAGGTCGATGATCGACAAGATGATGGCCAAGATGATGCCCTGCTCCACGCCGACGCAGCACACCACGACGGCCGTGACAATGGCCACCACGAACTCACTTTGCCGCTCGCGGTAGACGACCTTCAGGCCGAGCGCATCGATGAGGCTGATCCCGATGGTGAAGACGATGGCAGCGAGAACGGCGTTGGGCATGTTCTCGAGCACGCTGGTGAAGAAGAGGACGAACAGCAGCACGATCGCCGACATCGTCATGTTGGCCAGCTGGGTGCGCCCTTGGTCCTCGTCGAGGATCTGAGTCTTGGTCGGGCTGCCGTTCACGACGAACGTGCCGGTGAGTCCGGCGGCGACGTTGGCGGCGCTGAGCCCGACGATGTCTCGGTTCACGTCGACCTTCTCCCCGTGCTTCATGGCGAAGCTTCGGGAGGTCGCGGCGCTCTGCGCGATGATCAGCACAAGGCAGGAAAGCGACAGGGCCAACACCTCGGTCGCGTCCGACCAGGTGACCCCTTTGGGCAGCCCGATCGGGGGGAATCCGCCTTGCACGGCCCCGATCACCGACACGCCTTCGGACTTGGCATCGATGGCCGACGAGATGGCGATGGACAAGATGATGGCGACCAAGGCCCCGGGGATCTTCGGTAGCCACTGCTTGAAGCCGTAGATGCAGGCCAGGGTCAGAACTGCGAACCCGACGGTGTACCAGTTTGCGTCAGGGATCTCGGTGATCCACGTCCACTGCTGCTCGAACCAGTTCCCCGTCCCTTTGGTCACGCCCAGCATCCCGGGGATCTGCCCGGTCAGGACCTGGACTCCGACCCCGGTGAGGAAGCCGATCAGCACCGAGGCGCTCAGGAAGTCACCGATGAACCCCAGCCGCAGCAGCCGGGCGAGCACGAGCAGGGCACCGGTGACAAGGGCGACCAGGCCGGCCCAGGCCACCCACTCGTTGGAGTAGGGCGTCAGGCCAGCCACGCCGAGCCCGGTGAGGCCGGCAGCCATCAGCGCCGCCGTCGCTGAGTCGGCGCCGACGACCAGGAGCTTGGAGGCCCCCAGAAGGGCGAACATCAGCGTGGGAAAGATGACCGTGTAGAGCCCCGTGACGACGGGCATCTCGGCGATGGTGGCGTAGCCCATGGTCTCGGGGATGGCGACCGCCGCCAGAGTCAAGCCGGCGACGACGTCGAGGCGGATCCAGGACTTGTGGTAGCCGCGCAGGGACAGGGGAAGGAGCGTCATGCCCGTCTTGGTCTGCATCGCCGGGACTCTACGCCGAGCAGAGCTGCTGTGGTGGGCAGGGGCGGGGTCGAACCGCCGACCTTCCGGTTTTCAGCCGGACGCTCGTACCAACTGAGCTACCTGCCCCTGACCGGGTCAGCCGGTCGAGCGGTCCCGACGGGATTTGAACCCGCGGCCTCCACCTTGACAGGGTGGCGAGCACTCCAAACTGCTCCACGGGACCTCGCGGAGTTGCCTCCGAAAAGTGCCCCCAACGGGATTCGAACCCGTGCTACCGCCTTGAAAGGGCGGCGTCCTAGGCCGCTAGACGATGAGGGCTAGCTCCGTCGGGAAGCCCGCTCAGCATAGGGGATGACGAATCGTTCCTCCAAAGCCCCCCGGACGGGCCAGGATGAACCGTGCTGTCCATGACGCCCGAGGCGTTCGACGAGCTGGTCGCAGCGGCGCTCGACGGGATCCCAGGGCCGTTGGCCGACCTGGTCGACAACGTTGTCGTGCTCGTCGAGGACGAACCGCCCCCAGGTGACGACGAGCTGCTGGGGCTGTACGAAGGCGTGCCACTCACCGAGAGGGACTCGAACTACTTCGGGGTGCTGCCCGACCGGATCACCATCTTCCGTGGTCCGGTGCAGCGAATGTGCCACTCGGCCACGCAGGTGGTCGAGGAGGTCCGGATCACCGTGGTGCACGAGATCGCGCACCACTTCGGCATCGACGACGACCGGCTGCACGAGCTGGGCTACGGCTGAGACGCTCAGGTCGTCAGGAGCGCGACGACCACGAGCAGCACCGAGTCGACGACCTCGACGACTCCGACCTGTGCGGGCCGGAGCCGGTGTCGGGGAAGTGCCACGGCCCGCACGAGGTAGAGCCCGAACGGCAGGGCCAGCCATGGGTCCACCAGCGCGGCCAAGAGGCAGGCAACCAGGTGGTAGGCGACCGAGGCCCGGTAGTACGAGGACTCGCCAGCCTCGCGGATCATCGTCTTCACGAACAAGACGGTGCCCGTGAAGTACAGCCAGGCAGCGACGAACAGCTGCACCGCGGCAGACCACTCGACCGATGACAGGTCGGCCGCGGTCACGACCCCCTCACCCAGGCCGTAGGCGACGAACACGATGAGACAGGCTTGCGTCACGGAAACCACGCCGTTGAGCCAGTTCCGGTCGTCGCGTCGGTACGCGAACCAGGCATTGAGCAGGACCAGCGGGACGAAGGCGACAGCCGCCGCCACCAGCCACGGTCGCATGGCGACCAAAGGCAGGCTCACAACTACGAGAACCACTGTGTACAGGCGTAAGGGCGCGCGATACCGAGCCAGCCTGCGTGCCTTGAGCCCCAGCAGGGCGTAGTAGCTGACGAGGTACGCGTCGACCCACACGACCAGCAGGGGCAGGGTCCACCACCCAGCGGACGACGCAGCGGTACCGAGGACGAAGGGAACGACGAGCATCGCCCACACCCCGTGCTGCGGGGGAACGTAGGTGCGCGCCCAGCTCCGGGGCGACGACGCAGTGGGGGCGGCGGCCATAAGACCCCCATTCTGACCGTCCACTCGCTCGAGGTGGTGCGGGCCATGAGGGTCTTGGGACCCTGGCCCCGGTCGTGCGCCAGGGGTGCGATGAGGCTGGAGGCGGTTGCCATGACGACGAGGGTCCAACACCGAGCGCCGAGAGCTGCCGGAGCGTCTGGAGCCCAGCCTCGAGCGGTCGTGCGAGTGCGTTCTCGTCGGACGCTGGTCGGTCTCGAGCTGTTCGTAGGGGCGGGCGCCGTCTACGGCACCTGGCAGCTGGTCACCGACTCGTGGCACCTGTCCGCAGACATGCTGGACGCGACGCCGTTTCGCACCTGGGCCTGGCCCGGCGTGTTCTTGTTCACGATCGTGGCCCTGCCGATGCTCGCCGCGGCGCTGCTCGAGATCAGACGGTCATCATGGGCCTTCGTGGTCTCGTTGCTCGCCGGGCTGGCCCTGATGGGCTGGATCGTCGTCCAGCTGGTCCTGATCGGCTACCAGATGCCCTTGCAGGTCATGATGTTCGTGGCGGGGCTTGCCGTCGCGGTGCTGGTGTGGAGGGTTCACCCCAGCGGGGAGAGGGACTTCTACAGGTAGGCGCCACAGACCGGCCAGGGGCTGCTTCCCGAGGAGCGGTACAGGACCCACGCACGCTTGGTCTGCTCCCAGCGTGAGGCGTCGACGGGGTTTCCCGAGCCCCCGACGGACTGCCACGTCGACAGGTTGAACTGGTACAGCCCGTAGAAGCCCGACGGGTTGACCGCGTTGGGGTTGTTGCCGGACTCGCAGCGGGCCAGTCCGGTCCAGTTGGGTCCGGTGCCGACGGCTATGACCCGGTTCTGGGCGCGTCGAAGCGTGGTCTTGTCGAGGATGGCGCGACGGACGACCACGCCGTTGACCCGGGTCGTGCGCATGGTGACGTGACGACGGCCGTCGTGGCCACGCTTGAGCAGCTGGGTGGTACCGCTGCGCAGCAGCGGAGTCCGCTTGGTGACGGTGTCGTGACGAACGGCCTGCCGGCGTCCGTCGGTGACGACGCGCACCCGCTCGACGGTCGCGATGGTGCCCTCGACCAGAGGGTCACCAACGGTGAGCCGGCGTCCACGCGGTGTCTCGACGATGGTGCGCTTGAAGGTCACGACGTCGGCAGTGGTCCGCGACGTGACGCCGGCCGTCGTGGCCTTGCGTGTGGGGAGTGCGAGTGTCTGCTCGAGCTGTGCGACGGTACCGGCGTCGACGATCCGGTTGGTGACACCGGCGGGACGCTTGACCTTGACCTGGACGCGAGTGACGACGTTGATGGTCATGCCGTTGGACACCTGTGTCCACGGCCCTGGCGTCACGGAGTCGTTGCTGTCCGTCGTGACCGAGTGGTCGCCGAGCACCTGGTTGACGGTTGTGGCTGTCGTGGCGACCTTCGCGCTCGAGCCGTCGACGGTCAACGTCACGGTGGGAAGCACAGCGGCGTTGGCGTTGGTCAGCGTCGCTGCACCCACGACCGTGCCGATGGCCAGGATGGCACCGGTCGACAGGAGTGCGTGCCGCAGCACAGGACGGGACAACGGCGTACGGGCTCGAACAGACATGGATCTCCAGACCTCGTCGGCCCGGGCAGGAGCATGCGACGCGCGGTGCGCGCTGCGGTCTGGGGCTCCACCCCGGCTGTCTGGCGCTCACGGCGCCGATCCCCCGTTCACGGGGGCTGCACCCATGAAGGGGTGCATCACTGGAAGCAGACGCTACCGGCTTCGGACCACTCCGTCAGATCGGCTGTGGACGACGAGGACTGGACGTAACGGGTCGAAACGGACAAGGTCCTGCAACGGAGAATCCTCTGACGTGCGCAAACGCCGATTGGTGTGACGTGACGCACGTGATGCGAGTCACTCGGTAAACGTGTCGTGGGTCACACGTGTTGTGCACACACCGTCGTGCACGCATCACCGGGAGTAGTGACAAACGCAAGCTTCCCGCCGCTACTCGATGCGTAGGACGGCCTTTCCCTGCACGCTTCGGGCCATCAGCGCCTGCGCTGCTGCCGTTGCGTCGCTCCACGGCACGTCGATCGACACCTGCGTGTCCAGAACTCCTCGTGCGACGAGGTCGAGAAGTGTCGTCAGCTGCGCTGTACCGAGTCGTCGCTGCTCGACCTCGGTGAAGACGAGAAGACCGATCATCGTCGCGCCCGAATGACTGCCAAACCATGCGGGGTCGATGGCAGCCGGCTCGAACGATGAGCGACCGTAGGTGACGAGAACGCCTTGTGGCGCAAGGTGTTCCAACGCATGTGTGAGCGATGGACCACCTACAGACTCCAAGACGAGGTCGTACAGCGCGGTTGCGTTCTCCATGCCGACGGCGATGGTGCGCGCCCCGAGGTCGTGCAGTCCGGCCGCCCTCTCCGGTCGCCCCACGACAGCAGTGACCTGTGCACCGGCAAGGTGGGCGAGCTGTACGGCGATTCTCCCGACCCCGCCGGCGCCACCGGTGACCAGGACCTGCCTGCCCACGAGCAGGCCACCCATCTCCAGGGCCCGAAGCGCGGTCAGTCCGGCGATCGGCAAGGTGGCTGCGTCGGTGAACGAGACCTCGTCGGGGATGGTCGCAAGAGCGTGGGTCGAAACGGCCACTCGCTGGGCCCAGGCACCGGAGCTGACCAGACCGACCACCCTGGTCCCAACCGGCGGCCCGCTCCCATCGGCTGCAGCCTCGACCACGGTGCCAGCGACGTCCCAGCCGAGGATCTCGCCGTCCGGCGCCCCAGGGATGGTGCGGACCTCACCCGGGTTCAAGGAGGTGGCCCGCGCAGCGACCAGCGCCTGCCCCGAAGCCGGCGAGGGCTCGTCGACGTCGCGCAGCACCAGCTCGAGACGTCCGGTTCCGGGGGTGACCAGAGCCTTCACGGGGGACTCCTCAAGTTGTCTGCGGGTGCTGCCGATGGAACCACAGGGGAACTATGCCTGCCGACCACCGGCAGCAAGGGGATCGGGGAAACCGTGCGTTCGCGTCGAGTCGTGACCGTGGCCTTGGCGGCCGGGCTGCTTGTCGGAGCCGGAGCTCCGGCCTGGGCAGCTCCACCCACGGCTGCCCCGACGCTGACCCAGAAGCCTCCGTCGTTGACGAACAGCACCTCGGCGACGTTCGCGTGGACGAACTCCAAGCCGGGCTCGACCAACACGTGCTCGCTGGATGGCGCCCCGGCGAAGTCCTGTACCAGTCCGATCACCTACACCGGGTTGAAGGGCGGAACTCACTCGTTCTCCGTCCGGGCCTTGATCTCCGGGCAGAAGACCAGCAAGCCTGCGACCTGGAGCTGGACCGTCGACCTGACCGCCCCCTTGGCGCCGACGGTGTCCCAGCCGGCCAGCCCGACCAAGCTCAACCCGGTGTCGGTCACGTTCTCCAGCGCGGCCACCGACCTCAACCACTTCACCTGCTCGATCGATGGTGCAGCGCAGACAACCTGCGCCTCGCCGTTCAGCGCGACCGTGCCGGCACCGGTGGCTGACGGTCTTCACTCTCTGGCCGTGCGCGCCGTCGACAACGTCGGAAACGTGGGCCCGGCGAAGACCGTGTCGTGGCTGCTGGACACCTCGACCAGCAAGCCCGTGGTCAACACCGGGCCGGCCGACCCCACGACAGCGACGTCGGCGACCTTCACCTACAGCAGTAGCGAACTCGGCGTCGCGTTCACGTGCTCCCTCGACGGCGCCGCGTTCGTGGCCTGCCCCGGTGGCTCACCGATGTACTCCGGGCTCAGTGTCGGCGGTGCAGCCCACACCTTCCGGGTCAAGGCCACCGACCCGGCAGGCAACACGGCCACCTCGAACACGTACAGCTGGAAGGTCGCCGCCGCAGTCTCGGTCGTCCTGGGTTGGAACCCGGGCACTCCGCTTCCGGCGTCGGTGACGAACAAGACGACTGGGAACTTTGCGTTCACCACCTCGGTGCCGACGACCAACGTTTGCAAGCTGGACGGCGTGGTCCAGGGCTCGTGCACCGGTTCGGACTCGGTCAGCGGGCTGACCGACGGCCCCCACACCTACGCCGTCGCGGCGACGGGTGGCTTCCCGAGCCAGACCGTCACCCTGTCCTACGGGTGGACCGTGGACACGGTGGCGCCGGTGGCCCCGGCCATCGACGGACCTACCGGCACACTGGCCACCAATGCCGCGGATGTCGTGGTGACTGCGGGAGAGTCCGGCAACACCGTCACGTGCACCCTCGACTCGGTCACCGCCGACTGCTCGGCTCCACTGTCGTTGACCGGGCTCGCGGACGGCGACCACACTGTGGTGGCCGTCGCCCACGATGCTGCCGGGAACACTGCGTCTGCGTCACTGACCTGGACCGTGGACACCACCGCGCCGCTGGCGCCGACCGTGTCGCAGCCGGCCAGCCCGACCAACGCAAACCCGCTGCTCCCTGCGCTCACCATCACCAAGGCGAACAGCGACACCGACGTCGACTACTTCATCTGCTCGGTGGATGGCGCCTCACCCGTGACGTGTGACTCGCCGTTCAGCCCGACCGTGCCGGACCCGGTCGTCGACGGGCTCCACTCGCTCGACGTCCGGGCCGTCGACAAGGTCGGCAACGTCGGGGCTGCGGCGTCGGTGTCGTGGCTGCTCGACACCACGATCAGCAAGCCGGTCGTCAACACCGGACCGGCCGACCCCACGACGGCGACCTCGGCGACCTTCACCTACAGCAGCAGCGACGTGGGAGTCACCTTCACCTGCTCGCTCGACGGTGCTGCCTTCACGTCCTGCCCCGGCGGGACGGTGACCTACTCGGGGCTCGCAGTCAGTGGGACGCCTCACACTTTTGTCGTCAATGCCACTGATGCCGTGGGGAACGTCGGTACCTCGGACCCGTTCAGCTGGACGGTTGCGCCCACGGTCTCGGTGGTTCTTGGGTGGAACCCGGGTACCCCGCTTCCGGCGTCGGTGACGAACAAGACGACGGGCAACTTCGCGTTCACCACCTCGGTGCCCACGACGAATGTGTGCAAGCTGGACGGCGTGGTCCGGGCCTCGTGCACCGGGTCGGACTCGGTCAGCGGGCTGACCGACGGCCCTCACACCTACTCCGTCGCCGCAACCGGCGGTGCTCCGAGCCAGACCGTCACCATCACCTACAGCTGGACGGTTGACACCGTGCCGCCCACCGCTCCGGCCATCGACGGTCCGTCGGGAACGGTGAGCACCGGCGACGCTGACATCGTCGTGACCGCGGGTGACGCTGGCGACACGGTCACCTGCACCGTCGACGGCGCCGGCGCAGACTGCTCCGCCCCTCTGTCGCTGACGGGCCTGTCCGAGGGAGACCACACCGTCGTCGCTGTGGAGACGGACACGGCAGGCAACACGAAGTCGGCGTCGTTGACCTGGACCGTCGACACCACCGCGCCCTCGGCGCCGACGGTTTCGCAGCCGGCAAGCTCGACCAAGCTGAACCCGGTGTCGGTCACGCTCTCCAGCGCGGCCACCGACCTCGACCACTTCACCTGCTCGATCGACGGTGCAGCGCCTTCAACCTGCACCTCCCCGTTCAGCGCGACCGTGCCGGCGCCGGCAGCCGACGGTCTTCACTCGCTGGTCGTGCGTGCGGTTGACCACGCGGGCAACGTCAGCACAGCGACCTCGGTGTCGTGGCTGCTCGACACCTCGACCAGCAAGCCAGTGGTCGACACCGGGCCGGCCGACCCCACGACGGCCACGTCGGCGGACTTCACGTACAGCAGCAGCGAGCTCGGCGTCACCTTCACCTGCTCCCTCGAC
>JBAPUB010000112.1:0-2994 GCA_049282455.1 Actinomycetes bacterium | reverse complement strand
GCGCTGCGGTCGCTGCTGCCGGCTGACCAGGTCGCCGACTTCCCGGCGTGGGAGACGTTGCCGCACGAACGGCTCTCACCGCGGTCGGACACCGTGGGTCGCCGGCTCGCGGTGCTGCGCCGGCTGGCCCACCCGGGCGGGCCAGCCGCCAGCGGCGACGGCAGGGCCGCCGGCGACGGCGAGGACACCGCCATCGGGCAGATCCGGGTCGTCGTTGCTCCGGTGCGGGCGCTGCTGCAGCCGATCGTGACCGGCCTGGGAGACCTCGAGCCCGTGGCCATGCACACCGGCGACGAGGTCGACCTCGCCGAGACGGCCGTGCGGCTCACGGATGCCGGCTACACCCGGGTCGACCTCGTCGAGAAGCGGGGGGACTTCGCCGTCCGCGGCGGAATCCTCGACGTCTTCCCGCCGACCGCTGACCATCCGGTGCGCGTCGAGCTCTGGGGCGACACGGTCGAGGAGGTCCGCTGGTTCCGGGTCGCCGACCAGCGCAGCCTGGAGGTCGCCGAGCACGGGCTGTGGGCCGCCCCGGTCCGTGAGCTGCCCCTCACCGAGGCCGTCCGCTCCAGGGCGCGTGCCCTGCTCGCCAACCACCCGGCGCTGGGGGAGGTGCTCGAGCAGATCGCCGAGGGGATCGCCGTGGAGGGCATGGAGGCGCTGGCCCCGGTTCTGGCGGAGGGTATGGAGCTCGTGGTCGACCGGCTGCCCGTCGGCTCCCGCGTGGTGGTGGTCGACCCCGAGCGGGTTCGCACCCGCGCCCACGACCTGGTCGCCACCTCGCAGGAGTTCCTGGAGGCGTCGTGGGTCAACGCAGCGTTGGGCAACGTCGCGCCGATCGACCTGGGAGGGGCGGCCTACCGCACGGTCGCGGAGGTCAGGGAGCACGCCCTGGCGCTGGGAATCCCGTGGTGGACCGTCGGCCCGTTCACCGCTGACGCGGAGACCGCCGGTGACGTCGTGATCTCGTCGGTCAAGGCGGCGCCGGAGTACCGCGGCGACACGACACGCGCTCTGGACGACGTGAAGGGCTGGCTGTCGGGCGGCTGGACGGTGGTCCTGTGCACCGAGGGCCACGGGCCCGCCGAACGCCTCGTCGAGCGGCTGGCCGACGAAGGGATCCCCGCACGGCTGGACGTCGACCTGCGCGACACCCCCGGCGCGGACCTGGTCCACGTGACGACGGCCCAGATCGAGCACGGCCTGATGTCGGAGTCGCTGCGACTGGTCCTGCTCACCGAGTCCGACCTCGTCGGCCAACGCTCGTCGACCAAGGACATGCGCCGGATGCCCTCGCGCCGACGCAACACCGTCGACCCGCTGCAGCTGAGGACCGGCGACTTCGTCGTCCACGAGCAGCACGGGGTGGGTCGCTACGTCGAGATGATGCAGCGTGAGGTTCAGGGAGCGACGCGCGAGTACCTCGTGATCGAGTACGCGCCGGCCAAGCGTGGACAGCCCGGGGACCGCTTGTTCGTCCCCACCGACCAGCTGGACCTGGTCACCCGCTACGTCGGAGGCGAGGGACCCTCACTGCACCGCCTCGGGGGTGCCGACTGGGCCAAGACCAAGGGGCGCGCCCGCAAGGCGGTGCGGCAGATCGCTGCCGAGCTCGTCCGGCTGTACTCCGCACGGATGGCCTCGCCCGGGTTCGCCTACGGTCCCGACACACCGTGGCAACGCGAGCTGGAGGACGCCTTCCCCTACGTCGAGACGCCCGACCAGCTGGCATCGATCGACGAGGTCAAGGCCGACATGGAGCAGCCGTTCCCGATGGACCGGCTGATCTGCGGCGACGTCGGGTACGGCAAGACCGAGATCGCCGTCCGAGCGGCGTTCAAAGGGGTGCAGGACGGCAAGCAGGTTGCCGTGCTCGTACCGACGACGCTGCTCGTCACCCAGCACCTCAACACCTTCACCGAGCGGTTCGCCAACTTCCCGGTCGTCGTACGTCCGCTGTCGCGGTTCCAGAGCGACAAGGAGGTCGAGGAGACCATGACAGGGATCATCGAGGGAACCGTCGATGTCGTCATCGGGACCCATCGCCTGCTGCAGCCGACCACTCGCTTCAAGGACCTCGGGCTGGTCATCATCGACGAGGAGCAGCGGTTCGGCGTCGAGCACAAGGAGCACCTGAAGGCGCTGCGCACCCACGTTGATGTCCTCACGATGTCGGCCACGCCCATACCTCGCACGCTGGAGATGGCGGTGAGCGGCATCCGCGACATGTCGACGATTCTGACCCCGCCGGAGGAGCGGCACCCGGTGCTGACCTTCGTCGGACCGTTCGACGAGAAGCAGGTCGGGGCCGCGATCCGGCGTGAGCTGCTGCGTGAGGGCCAGGTCTTCTTCGTCCACAACCGGGTCGAGTCGATCGAGAAGGCTGCGCAACGTCTTCGCAACCTCGTGCCGGAAGCGCGCATCGAGGTAGCTCACGGGCAGATGGGCGAGCACCAGCTCGAGAACGTCATCGAGCAGTTCTGGGAGAAGGCCGTCGACGTGCTGGTGTGCACCACGATCGTCGAGAGCGGCTTGGACATCGCCAACGCGAACACTTTGGTCGTCGAACGGGCCGACACACTGGGCCTGGCGCAGCTGCACCAGCTTCGGGGACGGGTGGGCCGTGGACGTGAACGCGGCTACGCCTACTTCATGTACCCGCCGGAGAAGCCGCTGACCGAGACGGCGCACGACCGATTGGCGACGATCGCCCAGCACACCGACCTCGGATCGGGGATGGCCGTGGCCATGAAGGACCTCGAGATCCGGGGTGCCGGAAACGTGCTGGGGGCCGAGCAGTCCGGTCATGTCGAAGGCGTGGGCTTCGACCTCTACATCCGGCTGGTGGGGGAGGCCGTTGCCGACATGAGGGGCGACCACCGCGAGGAGGTCGCCGAGGTCCGGGTGGAGCTTCCCGTCGACGCACACCTGCCCCACGACTGGATCCCGGCCGAACGGGTCAGGCTGCAGGCCTACCAGAGGCTGGCCGAGGCC
>JBAPUB010000111.1:0-1745 GCA_049282455.1 Actinomycetes bacterium | reverse complement strand
AGCCAAGGATGAGCTGCTGGCGCGCCGGGACCGCGAAGTCGCCTTCAAGCAAGCGCTGATCGACAAGCTCACGCACGAGAACGCGATCCTAAAGCGGCTCAAGTACGCGCTGAGCAGCGAGAAGTTCTGCGCCGGCATGAGCGCCGAGCAGAAGAGCCTGATCGAGGAGACGCTGGACAGCGACATCGCGCAGCTCGCTGCCGAGATCGAGCAGGCCGAAGCTGAAGCCGACCAGGCCGCCAAGGACAAGAAGACCAAGCAAGCGCCAAAGCGCGAACCGCTGCCGCCGCACCTGCCGCGCCGCGACGTGCACCACGAGCCGCAGAGCACGGCCTGCGCCTGCGGCTGCGAGATGAAGCGCATCGGCCAGGACGTGGCCGAGCGGCTGGACTACGAGCCGGGGGTGTTCACGGTCGAGCGCCACGTGCGCGGCAAGTGGGCCTGCGCGCACTGCCAGAAGCTCGTGCAGGCGCCGGTGCCCGCGCACGTCATCGACAAGGGCATCCCCACGGCCGGGCTGCTGGCACAGGTGCTGGTGGCCAAGTTCCTGGACCACCTGCCGCTGTACCGCCAGGAACGCATCTTCGAGCGGGCCGGCTTGCTGATCGCGCGCTCGACCCTGGCGCAGTGGGTCGGCGAGTGCGGCGCGCAACTGCAGCCGTTGGTGGACGCCCTGACCGCGGAGTTGCTGCGCCACGACGTGCTGCATGCCGACGAGACACCGGTGGGCATGCTCAAGCCTGGCAACAAGAAGACCCACAAGGCGTACATCTGGACCTACTGCACCACCAGCTTCAACGACACCAAGGCCGTGGTGTTCAACTTCGCCGAGACCCGCAGCGGCGAGAACGTGCGCGGCTTCCTGCGCCAGGACGAGCTGGCCCGCGAGCCAGGCTGGACCGGCACATTGGTGACGGACGGCTTCTCTGGCTACAAGGCCACGTTCGCACGCGGCGTGACAGAAGCGGGCTGCATGGCACACGCCAGGCGCAAGTTCCACGAGCTGTGGGCCAACCACGGCAGCAAGGTCGGCGAGCAGGCGCTGCGGTACTTCCAGGTGCTGTTCAAGATCGAGGAAGAAGTCGCCGGCGCCACGCCTGAAGAACGACGGCGACTGCGACAACGCAAGTCACGCAGGGTGGCAGTGGCGCTGAACAAGTGGTTGCTGGCGCAACGACAGCGCGTACCGGACGGCTCCGCTACGGCCAAGGCCATCGACTACAGCTTGAAGCGGTGGCAAGCGCTGACGCACTACATCGACGACGGCGATGTGCCGATCTCGAACAACTGGGTCGAGAACCAGATCAGGCCGATCGCGCTGGGCAGATCGAACTGGCTGTTCGCCGGTAGCCTGCGCGCGGGCAAGCGGGCAGCAGCCATCATGAGCTTGGTGCACTCGGCCAAGATGAACGGCCACGATCCGTAAGCCTACCTCAAGGACGTCCTTGAGCGGCTGCCGACCCACCCGGCCAGCAAGGTCGAAGAACTCCTGCCGCACCGCTGGATGCCGCTGGCGACCGCTCACTGAGCATCTACGGCGAAGTCAAGATGACTTCGCCGGACGCTTACCCTGAGCAAACTTCCCACCTGGATCGCGTTCGCCGCAGCCCTTGCCGCTTGCGAGACACCTGACCCAGACGCGGGTCGCTTCGTTGTGAACAGCGCGCGCCTCCAAAGGCTTGACACCGCCACGCTTGGCGAAGTTCGACGCTCTTGGAGCCAAGACTCTGTGAGCAAAGTATAGG
>JBAPUB010000110.1:0-11475 GCA_049282455.1 Actinomycetes bacterium | reverse complement strand
ATGTAGTGCAGCGGCAGCGCAGGCTCAACGTAGCCTCGGGCACTTGGCTTCTTCGGCATCTTCACGCCATTCTTCGGCAGTGGCTCGTACGGGACCTGACTGAGCAGATGAGAGATGATGTTGAGCCGCCCACGCTTCTTGTTGTCGTTGTTGACGACCCACCATGGCGCCCATGCGGTGTCAGTGGCCTCGAACATCGCGTCGCGCGCCCGGCAGTAGTCGTAGTGGCGGCTGTAGGACTTCAGGTCCGTGGGGGAGAGCTTCCAGATCTTGCGCGGGTCGTCGATGCGGTTCTCGAGCCGTCGAGTCTGCTCATGCACGCTGACGTTGAGCCAGTACTTGATCAAGATGATCCCGTTGTCGACCATTGCCTTCTCGACCATCGGAACCCCATCGAGGAACCTCTCAGTCTCCGCAGGGGTGCAGTAGCCCATCACCGGCTCGACGCCGGCCCGGTTGTACCAGCTTCGGTCGAAGATGGCGACCTCACCAGCAGCCGGGAAGTGGGCGATGTAGCGCTGGACGTACATCTGCGACTTCTCGCGCGCATTCGGGGCAGGCAGCGCGATGTGTTTGAAGACGCGCGGGCTCGTGCGCTCGGTGATCCGCCGGATGGTCCCCCCCTTCCCCGCTGAGTCCAGACCCTCGAACACGATGCAGATCTTGGCACCGGAGGACTTCACCCACTCCTGCATCGCGACGAGCTCTCCCTGCAGGACGCGCATCTCCTTCTCGTACTCCTTACGCTTCATCTTCTGGTTGGCACCCGAGCGGTCGACACCTTCCGCGGCGCGCTTGGACTTGTTTCCCATGGCTCGACTTCCCTTCTGCGATCGCGGCCATGCCGCACCAGGTCAGCAAACGCTCGTCGTTGAACGGCGTCCTTCGACTCGTCGTGTCCGGAGCGTAGACGTTGGCCTGCTGACAGGATCGTCGCGGTCGCCGCTAACGGCTCCGATCCGGATCCCCTCCATCACTGCTTGCAGCTGGCTGTGAGCGTGCAGCTTCTGGAGCAGGGCCTTGATGTACCCACGCACCGTGTTCTCACTGATGTGCAGCCGGCAGGCCAGGTGGTGAGCGTCTAGTCCCTGCGCCAGGCCGTTGAGCACCTCGGACTCTCGTCGGGTCAGGTGCACCGGCGCCTGTGCCTGCAGCGAGGAGGGGGGTGTGGCCGATGGGTCGGAACCGTCGAACGGTGCTCGGTCCACTGTCTGAGGCTCGAAGGAGAGCATGGCCTCCGACGGCCCGCCTGCCGGAGCGGACAGGGGCGAGCAGCTGACGACCCAACGGGGTCCTGCCCCGTCGGCGCGACGGGGGCTCGTCACGGTGACGTACTGCGCGCACTGGGTGGCCAGCGCCTCGCGGGTCGCGTCGACGAGGCGGTCGACCTGGGCGCTGTCGAGCGCAGATCCGCAGAGCTCGGCCAGGGGCACTCCCGTCGACAGCTGGCGGTCGGGAACGAAGGCACGTACCGCCCCTGAACTCACAGCCACCGTATGGAGCTCCCGGTCCACCATGACAACCGGCTCGCTCATCGCGTGGACCAGGGCGGCGAGCCGACGACGAAGAAGAGCGAGCTCGCGCCCCGTGTGGACCTGACACGTCGCGTCTCGGCTGACGAGCACGAGTGCCATCTGGCCGTCGGCAGCCGCAGAGCGTGCGGTCGTGTCCAACCATCGATACGAACCATCTGCATGACGGACCCTGTGGAGCCGCCGCACTGCCGTCTCGCCCAGCTCCGCCTCCATGCTCGCCAGGGCAAGGGCGGCGTCCTCCTCAGGGTGTCGGAACTCGCGCACGTTGTGTCCCACCAGCTCACACGGCGGGTAGCCGAGGAGCGTCTCTGAGGCGTCGGACGCGTACACGATGACGCCATCGGCGGTCACGACCCGGATCAAGTCGGCGGACTGTCTGACGATCGGGAGCAGATCGGAACTATCCAACGTACTTGTCGGCGACATCGCTCCCCACTCCGCGCGGCTACGTCCCAGAACCGAACCTACCCCCCCAAGGGAGGGGGTCTCAGAGGAGAAGGTCCCACGCGCCAACCCACATTGGGCTACCGGTCCGCGGCCCAGGCGCTTATGAAGGAACTGGCAACACACCATCTCCCAAGGGGTCCTGAACCCCTGCAGTGAAAGGAGCGGAGATGAGACTCTTCAAGTCAGCATTGGCCACCATTGGGGTCTCGGCAGTGCTCATGGGCGTCATGGCAGCGCCCGCACTGGCCGACAAGACCGTGCCTGTGTACGGCGGCATCACCAACGTGACGACGGCCGCACCGGTGGTCCCGTACCTCTCTGACCGCGGAATCTTGATGACGCCCACGGGTGGCGCGACAAGTGACTACGTGATGAAGGGCACGGAGGTCCGGCAGTTCTTCAACTTCGCCATCCACGGCCCGAGCTACATCACGCTCGAGGACAACCAGGTGGCCGGTCCGGTCGGATCGATCGTTGGTGGACGTATCGCACACCTGGGAGGCATTCGCTTCCTGCACACCCACAACGGCCAAAAGGCACAGCTGGGCAACTTCGTCGTGAACTTGAACAAGGGCTTCGTGTTCGCGACGCAGATGAACGGTGACCCGCTTACCAAGCCGGTGGCGGTCTTCCGCATCGTCGTCAACGACCCACCGCTGTACCCGGTGTACAACCAGAAGGTTGACCCGACGAAGGCGAAGGTCACCGGAGTCACGCTGTTCATGACCAGTGGCGCCGCCACGTTGCTGAACTCCGAGCTGAAGGTCAAGGCTTTCCCGACCGACGGTTCGCTGAAGTTCGGCTTCGTCGTCATCAAGGCCAACCTGGTCAGGTAGAGGAAGAGCTGGTGCCCGCATCCGGTGCCGATCAGGTTCTGACACGGATCAAGACCTGACGCTCCTCTGAGGCAACCAGACGAGAGGGGCCCGACCACGTGTCGGGTCCCTCTCGTGTGCCCAGGTTCGGTCTGGGGACGTCCGACCCTGGGCACAGGACGGCAGGTGGCGCAGGCTCAAGGTGATTCGTTAGGAGGTGGACGATGCGTACGCTGATCGTCTACGAGTCCATGTATGGCCGCACCCATGAGATCGCCGACCGGGTTGCCGACGGGCTGCGCTCCCACGCCGAAGTCCAGGTAGTCCCAGTCTCCGACGCGACCGACGAGAAGGTGGCATGGGCGGACCTGCTGGTCGTCGGAGGCCCGACCCACGCCCATGGCATGACGTCGGCACCCACCCGGCGGAGTGCCGCCGAAGCCGCCACGAAGCCGGACAGCGCCCTCGCTTTGGACCCGGACGCCGAAGGCCCCGGGCTGCGTGACTGGTTCAACGACCTTGGCCCGGTGACGGACAAGCGCGCTGCCGCCTTCGACACGCGCTTGGACTCGGCACCCGTGCTCACGGGTCGTGCGTCGCGCGGCATCACCCACCGGTTGCGCAAGCACGGCTTCACCATGGTGGGCGACGCGATGAGCTTCCTGGTCGACCGCCAGACCGAGCTGGTCGCGGGCGAACCCGAGCGGGCTGTGGCCTGGGGCAAGCATCTCGCCGAGACGTACACCTGGCCCCCGGTCTCCTACGAGCCTGGGTACCGCGAAGGCGCCGGCCGAACGATCTGAGGGGCTTGGCTGGGCGGCCCCGCCCTGGTTCCACCTCGTCCCGAGCCACCACGAAGCTGAGACGTGGCCCACGGACGTCAGGAGCTCAGATCGGTCGACCCCGGCGTCGGTGGCCACACGACCGGAAACAGCGGGTGGTCCATCGGCCCCCCCGCGGGCAGTTCATCGCTCAGGCCCTCGAACGGAGGCGAGGTACGCCACCGACGTGGTGCGTGGACGGCGGTGTCGGACAGGTAGCGCAGAGAAAGCACGCGGCGGCGTCCGCCGAAGGGGAAGCCCGGTGCGCCGTGCACGGTGAGGAAGTCGAAGAAGATCGCGTCGCCGGGGGCCAGCTCGTACCGTCGGATGTCGTAGCGATCCCGGTCAGTCTCGATGTCGGGGAGCTCGGCTAGGGATCCTTCGGGGAACCACTTGGCCTCGCCCGCGAGGAAGGTGCGGGGCATCAGCCAAGGCCCCCGGTGGGTGCCCGCGACCAGCTCCAGACAGCCGGCTTCCGGAACTGGATCGACCGGGATCCAGGCGCTCACCCCGGCCCCGTCGACGTTGTAGTAAGGCTGGTCCTGGTGCCAGGGTGTCCGCTGCCGCGTCGACCCCTCCTTGACCAGGACGTGGTCGTGGTACAGACGCACGGTCGATGACTGAAGCAGCACGGCGGCGATGTGTGGCGTCCGCGAGTGGCGCGCGAGCACGTCGATCTCCGGGACATCTGGCCAACGCCGGAAGTCCTCGAAGAAACGACCCGGGTCGTCGTCGCCACTGGCTACCTGGGCCAAGGGGCCAGGTTCGCGCAGCACTCGTTCGATCGCGCGACGTGCGTCGTCGACCTCGTCGGCCCCGAGAACGCCTCGGATCACGACGACACCGTCGCGGGCGAAGTCCTCGACGGCTTGGGCAAGGTCCCCGACGGGCTGCATGAGCGCGATGCTAGTGGTCCCCCCGGGCAGGTCGACCGAAGTCTCGACGGCCCGGTTCAAGCGGTGGGGTGCCTGGTGTCGCTAGATGCACGACGTCTCCCACAGAGATGGTTCCGGACCGTTCGACGCCGGCGTTGAGCGCCAACCGACCGCCGAAGCGTCGTGCGATGTCGCGCAGCACCTCCGGGTCTCGCTCGAGGGTGTCCGGGTCGATCGTCGTCATGGGACACCGTGGACGGAGCGAGTCGAGTCGGACGACTGCATCACCGATGTGGAGCTCGGCACCAGGCCACGTGACTTCGTCCAGTCCCTCGACGCCGCTGACCAAGATGTTGGGCCTTAGCCGACGAACGTCTCGGCCGAAGGCTGCAACCGCGCCGTCGGTGGCCACCAGGAGCGGAAGGACGTCGAAACGCTCAGGGCCTTGGTAGGTCTCCAGCCACGCGTCAGATCCAGCGACTTCTCGGACGCGCAGGAGCGTCTCCGGGGAGCTCCAGGACAGTCCGTCAACGAGGGGTTCGCCGTCGGGACCCAAGGTGCCGTGCAGTCCCAGCAAGCGGTGGTACCCACGATGGTGGTTGCGTGATGTTCGGACACCTTCGGGGCCGACGACCTGGACGATCCGGTCACCCGGGATGCCCAAGGAAGTCACGGTCGCGGACTCGATCGACTCACCAGCCATGGACTTGACCGGGTAGCGCCAGAGGCCGGCGACGCGCATCGTCACGAGGTCGCCGCCACGAGCGAGAGCGCGGCCTGGCGGGCGTCATCGACTGGGGCCTGGGAGCCGAAGACCACGGACTCGACGATGGCACCGTCGATCAGCACAGCGATCGCCCTGGGCAGCCACTCAGGAGCAGTGGGGTGAGCCTGCGCGACCAGTGCGGTCACGTGGTCAACGAGTGCACGCTTGTGCTGGGCGACGATCTGGCGATGGGTGGCGTCGATCTCGGCCGGGTCTGCGATCACGTTGAGGAAGGCGCACCCACGGTATCCGGGCGAGCTGGTCCACTCGCGAAGCGCATCGAACACGTCGACGAGCGGATCGGCCCCGTCGGCCGTGTGCCGAGCGACGGACTCGGCAAACCACCGCATCCACCGCACGTGACGGTCCTCCAGCCATCCTGCGACCAGGTCGCGCTTGGAGGGGTAGAGAGCGTACATGCGGCGCATCGAGACCCCCGCGGTGTCACGCACGTCGGCCATGGTGACCCCGGAAACTCCGCGCTCGTAGAAGAGTCGGTCGGCTGCGTCGAGCACCAGCCGGCGCGCGGTGTCGGAGTCGATCGTGGCGGCGGGACTCACTGCAGCGGGATGCCTGAGACGTCGCCGTCGGCACGCGGGCCGTGAATCCGGCGTTCGGACTGCACGATCGCGACGTCGTTGATGCTCGCCTCTCGACGACTCATGTAGCCGAGGTCGTCGAACTCCCAGTTCTCGTTGCCGTAGGAGCGGAACCACTGCCCGTCGGCGTCGTGCCACTCGTACTGGAAGCGCACGGCGATCCGGTTCTCCTTGTACGCCCACAGGTCCTTGCGCAGTACGTAGTCGAGCTCGCGATCCCACTTGCGGCGCAAGAACGCGACGATCTGCTCACGGCCTCGGATGAACTCGCCGCGGTTCCTCCAGACGGAGTCGACGGTGTACGCCCCGGCCACCCGCTCGGGGTCGCGGCTGTTCCAGGCGGCCTCGGCCATCAGCACCTTGGCGCGGGCGGACGTCTCGTCGAACGGCGGACGAGGCGCACGAGCGGCGGGGGAGTCCGACATGGGTACCTCCACGAGTGAGAACGAGAGTTCTCACTGTAGAGAACCATCGTTCTCACGTCAATTCGACGCCCGAAGCTCGATCCTCAGAGGTGCCACGTGGCACCGTCGGCGGTGTCCCGCACCTCGACGCCGGCCGCTGCGAGCCGGTCGCGCACCAGGTCGCTGGTGGCGAAGTCCTTGGCCGCCCGTGCGTTGGCCCTGATCTGAAGGAGCAGCTCGACGAACGGCGCTACCGCCTCGCGCGGGTCTCGAGCCCCCTTGACCGCCACTTCGCCCAGTCGAACGACCATCGCCCGCAGCACCCGGCGCGCGTAGTCGTCATCGCCCTGCTGGGTGTCAGCGGCCCAGTCCTGCAGCGCCTTCTCGAGGTCGAGGACGGCGGCCACCGATCCGTCGACGTCGCGCTCACCGAGAGCCGAGTCGAAGGATGCCCGCGCGTCATCGGCCACGCTGCGCAACGAGGCGACCCGTGGGGGCTCATCTGCGGGCATGACGTCAGCCGTGGGTAGCGAGGGGGACGGGCTCACGCCCTCGCCCAGCAACGCCGACCTGACTTCGCTCAAGCTGAGTCGGGCTCCGTCGGTGTAGCGCTGCGACACTCCAGCGGCCCGCAAGGTCATGGCGCCTGAGCCCACCACCTCGGCGGTCGATGCCTCGAGGTCGATCAGGACGGCGGTGTGCTCGTCGACGCCGAGGATCCCGGCACCGGCCGGCAGCTCCGCCTCCAGAACCTCCAGCCGCCGCTCGCCGAGGTAGCAGAACCGCGTGTCGTAGTGGCCGCCCTCGTTGTTGTCGTAGTGGGGGATGACCGCGGCGGACAGTCCGGCCAGCGAGCCCAGGAGGTCGATGCCCTCGAGCCACCGAGGGTCCTCGCCGGCCTTGTAGATCTCGTAGACGGGGACTGCTCTGACGCCGGCGAGCACTGCAGCAGCACTTCCGAGGCACACCGTTCCACCACGCGTGACCACGTCAGCCAACGCTTCCGGGACCGGGGTCCCGGCCCACTGGCGCAGGGCGTAGCTGGGGCTACCGGGACCGGCAAAGGCCCAGCGTGCAGCGTGAAGCTGCGCCAGCGCCCGTTCCTGGTCGACGGTCGGTGCATCGCGGCGGCGCCATGAAGCGACCTGGACCTCGACGCCGACGCTGTCGGAGAAGTAGGTCTGGGTCTTCTCGACCAGCTCGTCGGCGTTGGTCTGGAACCCGAACGGCGTGTCCAGGAGCACGGCCGTGCCCGGACCGG
The DNA here is from genome assembly GCA_049282455.1 of Actinomycetes bacterium. GTDB lineage: Bacteria > Actinomycetota > Actinomycetes > JAHEKZ01 > JAHEKZ01 > JBAPUB01. The sequence goes on along the minus strand of JBAPUB010000110.1, from coordinate 3,952 downwards.
AGTCGGCGAGAACCCGGCGGTGGACCCGGACCATGGTCGGCGCGGTCTCGCCCGACCCCATGAGCACCAGTCGGCTCATGCCTGACTCCTTTGCGGCTCGTCGTCGACTCCTGAGGCAAGAACGAGGAGCTCCGCTGCGCAGCGACCCGGGTGCTGCGCATGCAGGTCGTGGTCCGCTCCGACGTACCACGACACCTCGGCACCGGGGATCATGGACAGTGCTTCGGTGACCGGTGTGGCGGTGGTGGGTAGCTCGTCGACTGCAGCCATCAGGAGCACGGGGACCTCCACCTGCGGGTACAAGGGGCGCGGGTCATCGGTCCACAAGGACCTGACGATGCTTCGATGGTGCTCGCGAGACAGGTGAGGCGAGACCGTGCCATCCGGGCGCTGGCCGAAGTTCGCCAGGGCGCCTGCGCGACTCTCCTCCGGCCAGTCCGGGTGCCACTGGGCAGAGCGGCGCACGAGGTCGTCGAAGCTCAGACCGTCGAACCTCGGCGGCTCCAGTGCGCGCCAGCACTCGTCGAAGGTCGGGAAGCGGTCGGACAGATGGATCCAGCCGCCGTCGACCAACGCAGCTGCCGCGACGCCGCCGTGTCGGGCGGTCAGGGTGAGCACGACATTGCCACCCCAGGACTGCCCCGCCACCACGGGCCGCCTCAGGTCCGTCCAGCCGAGTTCGCCGCAGAGGGCGGAGAGGTCAGCAGCTGCGGTCGTCGTGTCGTAACCGGACTCGGTGACCTCCGAGCGTCCGTGACCTCTCTGGTCGACCGCAACAACCTCGTGGCCTTCGGCTGCGAGCCGACGGGCGACGGCGTCCCACAACCGCGCGTTGCTGGCCAGCCCGTGGACGAGCAGGAAGGGACGCCCAGGGCCGTCGGCCCGGCGCACGGCGAGCGTGGGCCCGCCGGGGATCTCGACGACGTCGTCGTGAAGCTCCGGCAGTGTCGATCCGGCACCGGCGTTCATGCCGCACCGGCGACACGGGCGATGTCATCCAGGGTGGTCGTGACGGCAGCAGTGGTCGTCAGCGGAAGCACCCAGGCGTCACCACCCAAGGACCGCATCGAGACGGCCTCGACCATGAGGCGGTAGGGGTCACAGGCCTCGAACGACTCCAGATGGCTCACTCCGCCCTCCACCACGCGCAGCTGTGACGGAGACCGCCAGCTGGTGAACGACGGGTCGGGCAGGTCGATGCGAAGGTCCGGTGTGCGGATCTCCAGGCCCTGCGACGCCGGACGGTCGATCGACGCCGTCACGTGCGCCCGGCTGTCCCCGACAGCGAGGACAGCCGTGGTGGTGAGGTCGACACCAGTGTCGCCGAGCCGCTGCGACGCCGACAGCACCTGAAGGTCGCCGTCCAGCGCCCACTGGGCGGCGGACACGACGTAGCTGCCGAGGTCGAGCAAGGCGCCACCACCTCGACGGGGGTCCAGGCGGTAGTTGTCCGCGGGGACGCCGTCGAAGGTGAACCAGGCGCGCACGTCGCACGGGCCAGCAGACCTCGCCGTCAGCTCCTGGGCCCGCCGGGTACGGGGATGCCAGAGGTTCCAGCAGGCCTCGACGAGCAGCCGGTCTGCGCGGTGTGCGGCCTCAGCCATGTCGCTGACTTCGGGGGCGCTCAGGCCGAGCGGTTTCTCGCACAGCACGTGCTTGCCTGTCTCGAGGGCAGCCATGACCCAGGGAAGATGGTCGTTGTTGGGCAGCGACACGTACACGACGTCGACGTCTGGAGCTGTGCAGACCTCTTCGTACCGGTCGACGGCACGAACCGGATGCAGGACTCCGGCACGCTCGACCTGGCGCGAGGCCACGACCTGGAGGACGGCGCCGGTCGCGTCGTGCACCGCAGGTGCGAGTGCCCGGGACGCCACGAACCCTGCACCGATGAACCCCCAACGAACCACTGGCTGACCAGTCACGAGCCCTTCACGCCCTGCTCACAGTGGCGCAACGGGACGACCGTCGTCGGCCGCGGAGCTTCGCGCGGCCTCCATGACGGCCAGCACCCGTCGTGACTGGTCCCCGGTCACCGTCATCGGCAGTCCGAGCCGAACCCGGTCGGCCACCTCCTGGTGGAACCCGTACGGTTCCGGGACCGGAGTAGCCACTCGGGTGATGCTTCCGTCTGCCGCGTACAGCTCGAGCAGGGGTGGTGAGTCGGCAGGGGCCAGGACGTCTTCGGACAAAGTGCCGATGTCGTTGCGCGCGACCACCTTCTCGGTTCGCCAGTGCCCGACGATGGCGCCCTGTGTGCCCAGCACGTACCACCGCGGCTTGAGCGCCGCCGCGAGGTCTGAGTGGACGAACTCGGCCTCGACGCCATCGACGAATCGCACCGTGACTCGCGAGTGGTCGGCGTTGGTGACGTCGAACCAGCGGCGCTTGTGTGCGGCGGCGGTGACGTACTCGACCTCGTGGGGGATCAGGTCGAGGATCTGGTCGAGGACGTGTGATCCCCAGTCGTAGAACGCTCCGCCTGACACCTCCTCGTCGGAGTGCCAGAGGTTGCAGGGGTGGCCGTAGCCCCCGATGAAGGTCTCGATCTGGAAGATGTCTCCGATGGCCCCGGACTCGACCAGTCGGCGCACCGCCAGGTGGTCGGGGTCGTAACGCCGGTTCTGGTAGACCGCCGCGAGCAGTCCTGACGACTGGGCCTCGGCCAGCACCTCGTCGGCCTCTGCGGTGCGGATGGCGAACGGCTTCTCGACGATGACGTGCTTGCCGGCTGCGAGCACCCTCAACGCCCACCGTGCATGGGTGCTCGGCGGAGTGGACACCACGACGAGGTCGACGTCGTCGCGCTCGAGCAGCTCGTCGGCAGAGGTTGTGGTCAGTACACCGGGCGCCCCTGCCGAGGCGGCGTCCAGCCGTGCCTGTGACGTGTCGCAGACGGCGGCGAGCGACAGGCCGGAGACGGCACGGACCGCGCGACTGTGCTCATGACCGATGGCCCCGAAGCCGAGGAGCCCGACGCCGACCGGAGGTGCTTCTGGCCGTCCGGTCACGAGGCGCAGCAGGACAACCATCGCCCTGGTTGCTGCGCGTTCGCCCACGGCTCCGGGCACCGACCCCAGCGTCCAGGCTGCGGTCGACGTCGCGGGTCGCCACGTGAGGACCGGTTGTTCGACCAGACCGACCCGAGCGGTGAGGAGGATCTGGACGTCGTCGGACGCCTTGTCGACGACGGCGACGCGGTCACCGATGTGCTCGTGCTCGTCGACGTGGTCGCCGTCGCGATGCTGGTGACCGGTCGGCCACGAGGAGCGGACCAGGTCGGGCCCGGGGCGTACCCGCACGTCGTGGACGGGGGTGCTGCCGGCGAGCAGCAGGCCGGCGGCGTCAGCGAGCTGCCGGTCGGGGTCGGCGCGGGTGAGCGTGGGACCGGCGAGCACGACGCTCACGGCGGGGTCAGCGAGCGCGGTGACCAGGTCTCGGGGCAACGGCCGGTCGACCCAGACGACCACGACGTCAGCGAGGCGCAGAGCGGCCGCGTCGGCCGGGTGCCCGGCGTCGCAGAACCCGGCCGAGGCCATCCGAGCCCGAAGGGCGGTCAGCTCGGAGTTCAGCTCGGGGTCGGAGAGATCGACGAGCCAGGCGACGCTCAGCACTCGTTGACAGTAGAGGATTCTCGCGAGGACTGCCCGGTCACCCAATCAGTCGCTCGTCGGGTACGGCCAGCTCTGACCCTGTGGCACTTCCCAGCCTGGCCGGTCGGAGGCACGCTTGAGGGGGAGGACGCCATGCGTTTCCGCGATCGGGCCGACGCGGGCCGTCAGCTGGTCGAACCGCTGAGGCGGCTGGTGGTCGAGTCGCCGGTCGTTCTCGGCCTGCCACGGGGAGGCGTCCCCGTCGCTTTCGAGGTGGCGCGCGGGCTCGGCGCCCCCCTCGACGTGGTCATGGTGCGCAAGCTCGGGGTGCCGTACCAGCCCGAGCTCGCCATGGGTGC
>JBAPUB010000109.1:0-6841 GCA_049282455.1 Actinomycetes bacterium | reverse complement strand
GTACAGCGCCGGGTCGAAGTGCTCGTCGTCGATGCCGGAGATGCCCTCGGACGCCTGCTTGAGCGACAGCGAGATGCGACGACGGTCGAGGTCGATGTCGATGACCTTGACGAAGATGTCGCCGCCCACGGTGACGACCTGCTCCGGCAGCTCCACGTGGCGCTCGGCCAGCTCGGAGATGTGGACCAGGCCCTCGATGCCCTCGTCGACGCGGACGAACGCACCGAACGGCACCAGCTTGGTGACCTTGCCCGGCACGACCTGGCCGATCTGGTGGGTGCGCGCGAACTGCTGCCACGGGTCTTCCTGCGTCGCCTTGAGCGACAGCGAGACGCGCTCGCGGTCCATGTCGACGTCGAGCACCTCGACGGTGACCTCGGTACCCACCTCGACGACCTCACTGGGGTGGTCGATGTGCTTCCACGACAGCTCGGAGACGTGGACGAGGCCGTCGACCCCGCCGAGGTCGACGAAGGCACCGAAGTTCACGATGCTGCTGACGACACCGCTTCGGACCTGCCCCTTCTGCAGGGTGGTCAGGAAGTTCTGGCGCACGGCGGACTGGGTCTGCTCGAGCCAGGCCCTGCGGCTGAGGACCACGTTGTTGCGGTTCTTGTCCAGCTCGATGATCTTGGCCTCGATCTCCTTGCCGACGTACGGCTGGAGGTCGCGCACCCGGCGCATCTCGACCAACGATGCCGGCAGGAAGCCGCGCAGGCCGATGTCGAGGATCAGGCCGCCCTTGACGACCTCGATGACGGTGCCCTTGACGACGCCGTCCTCCTCCTTGACCTGCTCGATCGTGCCCCAGGCGCGCTCGTACTGGGCGCGCTTCTTGGACAGGATCAGGCGGCCCTCCTTGTCCTCCTTCTGGAGGACGAGCGCCTCGATCTGGTCGCCGACGGACACCACCTCGGAGGGGTCGACGTCGTGCTTGATGGACAGCTCGCGGGAGGGGATCACGCCCTCGGTCTTGTAACCGATGTCGAGCAGGACCTCGTCGCGGTCGACCTTGACGATGGTGCCCTCGACGATGTCGCCGTCATTGAAGTACTTGATCGTCAGGTCGATGGCGGCCAGGAAGTCCTCGGCCGATCCGATGTCGTTGATGGCCACCTGCGTGACCGAGCCGGCGGGCGCTGCCCCCGGTTCGCCGACGGGTGCGTCGGTCGTGGTGATGGGGGCGACCTCGGTGCTGCTCGTCATGTAAAGGGACTCCGGATGCGGACAGGAACTCGTGCCGATGCGCGGAGGGCCCTTTTCGCCGTGCCGAAACCCCCTGATGACGGGAAACCGACAGAATGCGAGCGCGAGCCTGCTCGGTCTGAGGACGCGCGGGCCCACTGCGCTGCGAGGAGTCTACGGTGGCGCCCGTGACAGGGTCAATCGACGGGTCGGCGAAGGAGCCGTTCGGGGGGCCAGCACCGATCCGGCGCCGGCTGGGGCAGGACGAGGCCCGCCACGCCTCACGGGGCTGGTGGGACGCCCATGCCGACGAGTACCAGGCGGAGCACGCCTTCACCTTGGGCAGCAACGACCTGGTCTGGGGGCCTGAGTCGCTGAGCGAGGCGGATGCCGGGCTGCTGGGTGACGTCACCGGCCTGCGTGTGCTGGAGGTGGGCTGCGGAGCCGGGCAAGGCAGTCGCTGGGTCGCGGAGGCGGGCGGCCTGGCGGTCGGCGTCGACCTGTCACTGGGTCAGCTTCGTCACGCCCAGGCTCTGGACGCCGGACGCCCGCCGGACCGGCCGCGCGCCTCATGGCTGTGCGCCGACGCCTCCAGCCTCCCCTTCGGTTCGAACGGCTTCGACCTGGCCTTCGCCGCGTACGGCGCCCTTCAGTTCGTCGCTGAGCCGGCCAGCGTCCATCGCGAGGTGGCCCGCGTGCTGCACCCGGGTGGCCGTTGGGTCTTCTCCGTCACCCATCCGGTGCGCTGGGCGTTCCCGGACGACCCTGGTCCTGGTGGTCTGACCGCGACGAAGTCCTACTTCGACCGCACGCCCTACGTGGAGGAGCAGAAGGGCACGGCGACGTACGTGGAGGTGCACCGGACCGTGGGCGACCACGTTCGCGAGCTCCGCAGCGCCGGCTTCGTCCTCGACGACCTCGTGGAGCCGGAGTGGCGCCACGGCCACGACGTGGTCTGGGGCGGTTGGAGCCCGTTGCGGGGGCGCATCCTGCCCGGAACGGCCATCTTCGTCACCCGGTTGGTTGCTCGTCCTTCGCCGAGCGGAGGTGCGCGGTGACGGACGTCCAAGGCCACCACCCCGTGGGTACCGCCCCCGCGACGATCCGGGTGATGCGGCCCGACGAGTTCCCTGCCGTACGCGCGCTCTCGGCACATGCGTTCGACGACCCCACTATCGCCACCTTGCTGGACCTGCTCCGTGAGTCGTGGGCGTGGTCGGCCGAACTGTCGTTCGTGGCGGAGGCAGACGGCGAGCTCGTGGGCCACGTGCTGTACACCAGGGCCTTCCTCGATGCCCCAGCTCGACTGGTCGACGTCCTCGTGCTGAGCCCGTTGGCGGTCCGCCTGGACCAGCGCGGCCGTGGCGTGGGGTCCCAGCTCGTCCGCGAGAGCCTGGCCCGCCTCGGCCGACGCGACGAACCGCTCGTCTTCCTCGAAGGTCACCCCGGCTTCTACCCGAGGTTGGGCTTCGAACGCGCCCACGACGCAGGCTTCACCGCTCCATCGGCCCGGATCCCTGCGGATGCGTTCATGGTCCATCGACTGCCGAGCTTTCAACCGTGGATGACGGGATCCCTGGTCTATCCCGATGCGTTCTGGCGTGTCGACGCCGTGGGTCTGCGCGGGGAACAACCGGGGCAGAGCGACGTCAGTGCGCCGCGGTCTCCCAGTTCTTCCCGAAGCCGACACTGACCTCCAGGGGCGCCCTCAACGGGTACGCCTCACGCATGTGGTGACGCACCAGGCCCTCGAGTTCCTCGGCCTCCCCCGGAGCGACCTCGAGCACGAGCTCGTCATGCACCTGGAGCAGCAGACGCGAGCGCAGACCGGCGTCCCGCAGCGCGGTATCGACGTTGAGCATCGCGACCTTGATGATGTCCGCCGCCGAGCCCTGGATCGGGGCGTTGAGCGCCATGCGTTCGGCCATCTCGCGCCGCTGACGGTTGTCACTGGTCAGGTCGGGCAGGTAGCGGCGACGCCCCATCACCGTTTCGGTGAAACCGGTGCGGCGGGCCTCCTCGACGATCCCAGCGAGGTAGTCGCGGACCCCGCCGAAGCGCGCGAAGTACTCGTCCATCAAGGCGCGGGCCTCGTCGGGGCCGATGCCCAGCTGCTGGGCCAGACCGTAGGCCGACAACCCGTACGCGAGTCCGTACGACATCGCCTTGATCCGGCTGCGCATCGCGGGGTCGACGTCCTCGGGCGCGACCTGGAAGACCGACGACGCCACGGTGGTGTGGAGGTCCTCACCCGAGGCGAACGCCTCGATCAGCGCCTCGTCCCCCGAGAGGTGCGCCATGATCCGCATCTCGACCTGGCTGTAGTCGGCCGTCAGCAGAGTCTCGAAGCCCGGTCCGACCACGAACGCGGCGCGGATGCGCCGGCCCTCGTCGGTACGGATCGGGATGTTCTGCAGGTTGGGGTCGGTCGACGACAACCTGCCGGTTGCGGCCACGGTCTGGTTGTACGTCGTGTGGATGCGCCCGTCGTCGGCCACAGAGCGGCGCAGTCCCTCGACGGTCACCAAGAGCTTCGACACGTCCCGGTGGCGCAGGAGGTGCTCGAGGAAGGGGTTCTCCGTCTGCGCGAACAGGCTCGTGAGCGCCTCCGCGTCTGTGGTGTAGCCGGTCTTGATCCGCTTGGTCTTGGGGAGGTTCAGCTCGTCGAACAGCACGACCTGGAGCTGCTTGGGCGACCCGAGGTTGACCTCGTGCCCGATCACGGCGTACGCCTCCTCGGCCGCCCGCTGGACCTCGTCGGCGAACTGCTGGCGCAGGCCGTCGAGGTAGTCGGTGTCGGCGGCAATGCCCACCTGCTCCATGGCGACCAGAACCCCGGTGAGCGGGAGCTCGACGTCACGGAGCAGCTGGCTGCCCCCGTGCTGCTCGACCGCCTCATCGAGGACATCGGCCAGGTCGCGCACAGCAGACGCCTGAGTTCCGGCGGCGGTGGCGGCCTCGGCATCGGGGTCCCCCCCGAGCATGAGCTGGCCGTCGGATGCCGCATCGCCGAGGTCGCGGCCCAGGTGACGTCTGGCGAGGTCCGCCAGCTCGTAGCTTCTCTGGTCCGGGCGTACCAGGTAGGCGGCCAGCGCCGGATCCGCGGTCAGCCCGCGCAGGTGCCAACCGTGGGCGGCGAAAGCGAGCCAGGGGCCGTTGGCGTCGTGAATGGCCTTGTGCACCCTGGCGTCGCCGAGCCATTCCGCCCATGCTGTCGCGTCGACGTCGTCGAGCAACCGCGGCTGGAACCAGCACACGGCGCCGGACGCGGCCGCGACGGCCACGGCATCGACGTCACCGGTCCCCCGCGCCCACTGACCGGTAACGACCAGCGCGTGTCGGGCGCCTGCCGGCGCGTTCGACCGGAGCCAGTCGCCAAGGCTCTGCGACTCGAGGCGGTCGACCTCGACGGCGTCAATGTCGACCGGCACCGGCTCGTCGCTGTCCAACGTCGCGTAGAGCCGGTCACGAAGCACTCGGAACTGCAGGCTGTCGAACACCTGGTCGACACCGTGGCGGTCCCAAGGCTCGCGCTGGAGGTTTTCCGGCCCGACATCCAAAGGCACGTCGCGAACGAGCTCGGTGAGGCGACGGTTCGTGACCACCTGCGACAGGTTGGCCCGCAGGGACTCCCCCACCTTGCCCTTCACCTCGTCTGCGTGGTTGACGAGGTCATCCAGGGAGCCGAACTCACGGACCCACTTGGCAGCCGTCTTCTCGCCGACGCCGGGGATCCCCGGGAGGTTGTCGCTGGGGTCCCCGCGCAGCGCCGCGTAGTCGGGGTACTGGCTCGGGGTGAGCCCGTACTTCTCCTCCACAGCCGACGGGGTCATCCGCGCGAGGTCGGAGACGCCCTTGCGGGGGTACAGCACGGTGACGTGGTCGCTCACGAGCTGGAAGGCGTCGCGGTCCCCCGTGATGACGGCGACGTCGAACCCTTGGTCGACGGCCTGGGTGGCCAAGGTGGCCAGGACGTCGTCGGCCTCGTAGCCGTCGATTGCGATCCAGGGGATGCGCAGGGCCTGGAGCACCTCCTTGATCAGACTGACCTGGCCCTTGAACGGTTCGGGCGTCTCCAGGCGGTTCGCCTTGTACTCCGGGAACTCCGCTGTTCGAAACGTCGTCCGTGACACGTCGAAAGCGACGGCCAGGTGGGTGGGCTCCTCGTCGCGCAGTGCGTTGATCGCCATCGACGTGAACCCGTAGACGGCGTTGGTCGGCTGTCCCGTCGTCGTCGAGAAGTTCTCCACCGGGAGCGCGTAGAACGCCCGGTACGCCAACGAGTGACCGTCCAGCAGCAGGAGTCGGGGTCGTGGGGCCACTCGATGATCCTAGGGAGCCCGCCCGTCCCTCTCTCTAGGCTGAGCCCATGACCCACGCTGCGCCGACCGACTACAGCGACCGGCTCCCGCACGCCGCCATCCACGACCGGCTCGGCATCGAGGTCATCGAGGCGACCGTCGACCGCGTCGTGGGGCGAATGCCCGTCGCGGGCAACACCCAGCCCATGGGCCTCCTGCACGGCGGGGCCTCCCTGGTCCTGGCCGAGAGCCTGGGCTCGATCGGCGCGGCGCTCAACGCCTACCCCGATGCCGTCCCCGTGGGAATCGAGATCAACGCGTCGCACCACCGTTCGACGTCCGCCGGGACCGTGACCGGAACTGCCCTACCGCTTCGCATCGGCAAGACCCTGAGCACCTGGCAGGTCGTCGTGGTCGATGACGCAGGACGCGAGCTGTGTACGGCTCGGATCACCTGCCTACTGCGTGCCAGCGGTGCGTGACCGTGCCCTCCGACTGACCAGCAGGTGACGACGCGCGTCGGACTGTGAGCCGAGCTTGCGCTGCAGCGTCGCGAGCGGCACCGCCCGACGCACCGAGAACTGGCGGAATCCGAGCCGCGCAAAGAAGCGGTTGCTCTCGCGAGCGTGGGGGTAGACCGCCACGGACACGTACTCCAACCGGGCCTCCTGGGCCTGCTGCGCCGCCGCCGTCACAAGCGCGCGACCGATGCCTCGCCGTCGACTGTCGTCGCGGACGTGCATGAAGGAGATCTGCAGGGTTCTTTCGTCGGTGAGCGGGTTCATCGGCAAGGTGCTGAGCACCGCCACGCCCACCGGCTCGTCGTCGATCTCGGCGACCAGCAGCTCGTGCCCAGGTGAGTCCGCGATCCGGGAGAGCCGCTCGTGCAGGCCGTCCAGAGTGCTCGGCGGTGCGTATGGCCCCCACCGCGCACCGGAGTCCCGCAGCTCCTCCCACAGCTTCGCCACGGAGTTCAGGTCCGACGCCCGGGCAGGGCGGACCAGGGGGGGCGTACGGGCCACGTGGTCTCCTCTCACCGCTGCACAGCTCGTCGGCGGTTTCAACAGTGGCAACCACGACCCCGGTCGTTGTCGCCACCTAGGCTCCCCGTGCCTGGTCAACCCTACGGCTCATCGGCTCGGCCCGGTGACAGCCGCTGCCCATCGACGGGAAGGAGCCGAGCTCGTGTTCATCGGTGCAGGGACCGCCTTGAACGTCGCCGCGATCCTGGTCGGAGGCTCGCTCGGGCTCCTCCTGGGCGGCCGGTTGCCGGCTCGAACCCGGGAGGTGGTCACCGACGGCCTCGGCCTTGTCACGCTGGTCATCGGCGGCCTCAGCGCCTGGGCGGTGACGAC
>JBAPUB010000108.1:0-4023 GCA_049282455.1 Actinomycetes bacterium | reverse complement strand
GGGCAAGTGTCGCCGACCACGATCAAACTTGGTAACGCTCCCGGCGTGTCCGGCGACTCGATGTGATGAATCGCGCGACGGTCTCGGCGGTGAGACCACCGAGGGACCCGTTTCAGGCGTAGTCAGGCACGATCCAAGCAGCACTGAACTTCAGGTTACGCAACTGGGCTCTCGCACCCTGGCGCCTGCATCGGGCTAGGGCAGAAGTCGAACCCAGTACCGCCCCAGATCATGTCGAACCCGGCACCGGCCGGTTGCCGCTGTAGGTGCCGAAGTGCGGCATACAAGTGCACCGACTTCAGGGCCGCCGAGCTCAGCTGGCTGTGGGGCGTCAACCGCGGCATCCTCACCCCGCCAGGCGTCCTTTGGACCTCCGGGACGAATCAGGTGCCGGATCCGGGAATGTCAGTCGCCCCTGGCATGGTTGGGCCCGATGAATTGACCCCCCTACTTGGCCCATTCACCGCTGTCACGCCCTCAGGAGAATCCCCCGTGTCCTCATCCCAGCCCGACACCAGTCCGCCCACTACCTCAGAAGCACCTGACCCCGGGCGTTGGCGTGCCCTCATTGTCATCGCCATGGCGCAGCTCATGGTCATCCTTGACGCGTCTATCGTGAACATCGCGCTTCCGTCCGCGCAGCGAGACCTCGGGATCAGCGACTCCGACCGCCAGTGGGTTGTCACCGCCTACACGCTGGCTTTCGGCGGCCTGCTCCTCCTCGGTGGTCGAATCGCGGACTACTGGGGCCGCAAGCGAACCTTCGTGGTCGGGCTTCTCGGCTTCGCCTTCGCGTCCGCACTGGGTGGCCTCGCGCCGAACGCCGCGTTGCTGTTCGGCGCCCGGGCCCTGCAAGGCGTGTTCGCGGCGCTTCTCGCACCGGCAGCCCTGTCCTTGATCACCGTCACCTTCACTGAGAGCAGGGAGCGAGCGAAAGCGTTCGGTGTCTACGGCGCGATCTCCGGAGGGGGTGCGGCAATCGGCCTGATCGTGGGCGGCATCCTCACCGAGTACGCGTCCTGGCGCTGGTGCCTGCTCGTCAACGTCCCCTTCGCGCTGATCACCGTGGCGCTTGCCATCCCGTTCGTTAAGGAGAGCCGGGCGCACGGCGACACCAGCTACGACATCCCGGGTGCGGTTACCGCGACCCTTGGGCTGGTCACTCTGGTGTACGGAATCACCAAGGCGGGCACCGATGGTTGGACCGACCCGACCACGCTGACCTTCTTCGCGGTAGCAGTCATCCTGCTTGTCTCGTTCAGGGTCATCGAGATGAGGAGCCGCAATCCGCTGCTTCCGACACGGGTGGTGGAGGATCGCAACCGGGGTGGTTCGTTCATCACGATGTTCCTGACCGCCGGCGGACTGTTCGCCATGTTCCTGCTGCTGAGCTACTACTTCCAAGGCGTGCTTGGCTACTCCGCCCTGAAGTCGGGATTCGCGTTCCTGCCGTTCTCCATAGGCATCATCATCAGCGCGGGCTTGGCCAGCCAGCTTCTTCCCAGATTCGGTCCGCGACCGCTGGTCACGGGTGGCTTAGTGTCGGCGACACTGGGCATGTTGTGGCTCACCCAACTTGACACAACCCCGCAGTACGTCATTCATGTCTTGCCAGCGGAGCTCCTGATGAGCTTGGGCCTTGGGTTCGTCTTCGTCTCGCTGGCGGCAACTGCGTTGTTCGGGGTTTCACCTCACGACGCCGGTGTCGCCTCGGGGCTGCTCAACACGACTCAGCAGATCGGTGGTTCGCTGGGTATCGCGGTGATGAACACCATTGCAGCTTCAGCCACTGCTGCGTACATCACGGCAAACGGCGTCGCGGCCACTCAGGCAGGGGTAGTCCACGGTTTCGCTGTGGCGTTTGCGGTATCCGCCGGGGTCCTTGGGATAGCAGCGATCGTGTCGGCGTTCTTCATCAACGCCGACCGGAACTCGCTGGCTGCTCACGACGTAGGAGTCCCTGCGGCAGGGTGACCGCATTGAGTGCTCACCACGCCAAACAGAACTAATGGGCGGCCGTTGCGCTGATCGAACCAGCGCGGGTCGAGAAGGTTGGAGGTGATCCATGAGCTCCCCACAGGTCGAACCGGTGGACAGGTCCTGGACGGTAACCAAGGTGGTCGCCGTGGTCGTGGCAATCGCCACTGCCGGGTACATGCTGCCCTGGGCGATCGCGGCGGTCCGTGACGTCCCACACTGGTCCGTGTTCTGGATCAACCTTCTGCTCGGTTGGACCATCGTCGGCTGGGTCATCGCCCTCGTCCTGGCTCTGCGGCGGCAGCGGCTGATCATCCAGCCCTGACCGTGGCCGCGTACCGCGTGTGACCCCTCAGGATCCACTGAGGCAACCATGCGACTGAGATCGAGTCGGTCGGCTCAGCGAGTGCCGACTCGACCCCAGGACACCCGGGCCCAATCCGAACGCGACGCGGAGTTCCGCTTCGTGGCGTTGCTGCCAGACTCGTCGCATGGTCGGCCCGTACGTGGCAGTGCTGCCACTCGCAGTGGGAGCGGCCGTCAGCCCCGGCCTGCTGACCATCGAGCTGCTGATCCTGTCGAGCAAGATCCGGCCGAAGGCGCGCGCATGGTTCTACCTGCTCGGTGTCGTCGCGGTCCTGGTCGGCTTCACGTTCGTCGCGCTCACCGACCTGCGTGAGCTGGTCGAGTCGACCGGCGCACCGCCCAAAGCGTGGTCGATCGCAGCCAGGCTCCTGGTGGCTCTTCTGCTGGTCGCCTTCGGCATCCGGCAACTGATCCCGCTCAGGGCGCCAGGGGAGGTTCGCCAGTCACGGGTGGCGACGAGGCTGGAGGCGTCGAGGCCACCCACCTTCTTCGTCCTGGGTGTGCTGACGATGCTGACGAACTGGTCAAGCCTCCTGCTCTACATGACCGCCGTGAAGGTGATCGACGGATCGGAAGACGGAACCTCCGTGAAGGTCCTGGTCGGGACCCTGCTCCTGGTCATTACGATCGCGCCACTGCTGCTCCCCGTCCTCGCAGTAACGGTCGTCGGGCACCGCTCGGATGCTCTGCTGGCCCGCGTGGGCGAGTTCACCAGCCGGTACACCCGACAGATCAATGCGGGCATCTGCTTCTTCTTCGCGGTCCTCATCGCTGGCTCCGCGATCAAGGAGCTCACTGGATAGTCCGGGTGCTCGTTCAGCCAACTCCCTCCCAGCGGTACAGCTCGAAGCGTCTGGAAACCCGGGCCCCCAGTGCGCGTGCCAGCAACTGGGGGGGTCTGTTGCCGCCCATGACCCAGGAAGCCTCGAGGGTGTCGTAACCCTTCGCCAGCAGGACATCCGTGAGCGCAGCTCCCATGGACTTTGCGACTCCTCGTCGGCGCCATGAGTTGACGACGCCAAGAGAGATCAGTCGAGCTCGGCTTGGCGAGGTCCCGCTCGGCCGTTGCTGCCACACATCGGGCACGCAGATGACGACGCCAAGGGTGTTCCCTTCGGCGTCCTCGGCGATCAGGACCAGGTCTGGGTCGAGTGCTGGTAAGAGCCGTTCGATCAGTTCCCGGGTCTGGCCGTGTTCGCGATTCACGTGGCCGGGGTGACCAGCGAAGACTTCCTCCTGAAAGTGATGGATCCTGCCTATCTCGTCCTCGAATGCAGCCATGTCGACGTGCCGGACCGTGACCCGCCTTGTCGTTGCGGGGCCGAAGGTCGGTACCCGGTCGCGGGTGAACTCGAAGGCCACGAGCGTCGTCGTGGTGACGAATCCCGCGGAGGTCATAATCGCCGAGTACCAGGAGGGGTTGTAGGCGGTCAGGAATGTCTGAGGCACGTCGAACCCGTGTGACAGCAGACCGGACACGAGGCCGTTCACGCGAGGACCGACGATGGAGGAAGCGCCGTGCTGAGTGAGCCAGGATCGGCATTCCTCGACAGCGGCAACACCGGCGTCGAGCTCGCCGGGCAGGCACTCCAGGAGACCGACCCAGCCCTGCTGACGGCCGTCCGCGTCCGTCGCGGAGGGATCGATGATGGCAGCCGCTCGCGCCATCGCGGTTCGGTG
>JBAPUB010000107.1:0-2070 GCA_049282455.1 Actinomycetes bacterium | reverse complement strand
CGCGCTGGGCGGCGTCACGGGTGCGGGCGGCATCCGCCCGGGCCTCGGCGAGCACCGACTCGGCGAGCTCGCGCATCCGGGTCGACTCCGACTCGGCCTCGGCGAGCCGGTCACGGCCCTTGGCCGTGGCGCTGCCGAGCAGGGTCTGCACCCGGTGGCGGTGGGTGCGCGAGCGCTCGGCGAGCTCGTCGTGGTGGGCGCGGGCCCGGGCGTCGGCGTCGGCCTCGGCCTTGGCGAGGATCTCGCGGACCGTGCCCTGCGCCCACGCCAGGTGCGCCTCGGCGCGGGCGACGACCTCGTCGGCCTCGGCCTGGGCGTCGGTGAGCAGGGTGGCGGCGTCGGCCCGGGTCTGGTCGAGCAGCTGCTCGGCGGCGGTGCGTGACCCCGTGTCGCGGGCCTCGATCTCGGCGAGCAGGGCCGCGACCTCGGCCTCGGCGTCGCGGCGGTGGCCGGTGGCGTACTCCTGCGTCTCGCGGCGCAGCCGGTCGAGGTCGGCCACGGTGGAGTCGCGCAGCTGGGCGAGCTCGGCGGTGTGGGCCTCGTGCTCCAGGCCCCAGCGCTCCTGGTGGGCGCGCTCCTCCTGGGCGAGCCGCGACATCGTGGTCTCGTGCTCGACGCGGGCCCGGTCGAGCAGCTCGTCGGCGCGGGCCTGGGCGTCCTCGAGGCGGGCCTGCGCCTGCTCCTCGGCCAGCGCGATCGCCTCGTCACTGGCCTTGGTGGCGCGGGCCCGCAGCAACGAGGCCTGGTCGGCCGCGTCGGCGAGCATGATCTCGACCTCGGCGCGGGTCTCCTCCAGGCGCCGCTGCGCCTCCTCGCGGGCGGCGAGCACGGTGGCCTGCAGCTGTTCGAGCTCGTGGGAGGCCTCCTGGGTCTCACCGCGCACCCGGGTGGCCTCGGCCCGGGCCTGGGTCACCTCACGGTTGGCGTCGGCACGCAGCTGGTCCGCGAGGTTCTGGGCCCGGGTGAGCAGGGACAGCGCTTCGTCGACGGGGCTCACGGGCGCAGCACGTCCCGCGTCTCCCGTCGTCGCCTCGCGCGTCGACCCGTCAGACACGCGGCCCATGATCGCAGACGCAGCCGGGTGCCACGGACCGAGTCGGTCATTCGGCGGGCTGCCGGGTAGATTGGCGGGCGCACACGGCGGCCGGTGGCCGCGGTCGCCCCCCACGAAGGAGTTGCGCGTGTCCGCACGCCTGTTCACGTCCGAGTCGGTCACCGAGGGACACCCGGACAAGATCTGTGACCAGATCTCGGACTCGATCCTCGACGCGATGCTCGCGCAGGACCCCCGCAGCCGGGTCGCCGTCGAGACGATGGTGACCACCGGGTTGGTGCACGTGGCCGGTGAGGTCACCACCGAGGCCTACGTCGAGATACCGAAGATCGTGCGCGACACCGTGCTCAAGATCGGCTACGACAGCTCGACCAAGGGCTTCGACGGCGCCTCGTGCGGCGTCAGCGCCTCGATCGGCCAGCAGAGCCCGGACATCGCCCAGGGCGTCGACACCGCGTTCGAGAGCCGCACCGGCGGCGTCGACCCGCTCGACAAGCAGGGCGCGGGCGACCAGGGCCTGATGTTCGGCTACGCCTGCGACGACACCCCCGAGCTGATGCCGCTGCCGATCTTCCTCGCACACCGCCTGGCCGAGCGCCTCACCGCGGTCCGCAAGGGCGGCGTGCTGCCCTACCTGCGCCCCGACGGCAAGACGCAGGTCACCATCGCGTACGACGGCGACCGGGCCGTGTCGCTCGACGCGGTGGTCGTCTCCAGCCAGCACGCCGAGGACATCTCGCTCGACGGCATGCTCGAGCCCGACATCCGCCAGCACGTCATCGACCCGGTCATCTCCGAGCTGCACGACGCCGGCACCGACCTGCGCACCGACGACTACCGCGCCTACATCAACCCCACCGGCAAGTTCGTCATCGGTGGCCCGATGGGGGATGCCGGCCTCACCGGTCGCAAGATCATCGTCGACACCTACGGCGGCATGGCGCGCCACGGTGGTGGCGCCTTCTCCGGCAAGGACCCGAGCAAGGTCGACCGGTCCGCCGCGTACGCCACCCGCT
>JBAPUB010000106.1:0-25383 GCA_049282455.1 Actinomycetes bacterium | reverse complement strand
CCCCTTGCCCTGCGAGTGGACGACCCGCACCGTCACCGCGACGGCCCTTGCGTCGGCAGGCACCCCGGCCAGGCCGGCGATGTCGACCCGCGCGTGCCCGTTTGAGTGGATTGCGCCGCCGTTGCGCGGGGTCAGTGCACGGGTCGGGTCGATCGCCCGGTACCTCCCAGCGGCGCCGCCGACGTTGGGACCGAACCAACCGAGGACGTCGACGAACACGTCAGCCGGCCGGCCCAGCACCTTCAGCGAGATCCGACCGTCGGCGCCGACCGGGACCACAGCGGTCGTGGCCTGCCGTGAACCCGCTACCCGGACGTCAGCACCGACGTAGTGCGGCGCGTGGGTCGGCCGCAGCGCGACCCGGGTGGCTCCTGCGGCGTCGACCACCCCGACGTTGACCAGGACGGCGCGGACGCCGGTCGTGGGCATCCCGGCGCGGCCCGCCACCATGACGGTCGGCCGGGAACCGCGTCCCAGTGGACCGGCCCGCACACCCAGTCCGATCCGGGTGTCGATGAGTCGCGGTGTGGGCAGCGGCCGGTAGACCGACGAGCCGGCCCCGGACTGCGTCCAGTACCCGACCACCTGGGCGCCCAGGGCCGACACGGGAGCGGAGGGGGCCAGCGTGACCTGCCCGCTGTCGGACAGCCCGACCGCCAGCAGACCGGTCGAGCCGCTGTGGGGGCCGAAGGCCGCCGCGGCGGTGGCCGAGCTCTCGTCGCCGGTGGGCCAGGCCACGACCCGGCCGGCCGCATCGCCTGCTTGCGCGGTGACGCGCAGGAGGACGGCCCGGACGCCGGACGTCGGCACCCCCGCGGCGCCGAGCAGCCGCCGGGTCTGCTGAGAGCGAGCCGCAAGACGCCCGGAGTCGACGACGGTGGTCGGCGTGACCGGGACGAAGTACGACAGCGGCGAGGTGGGGACGAACTGCGCCGAGCGGGTCGAGCGGTGCTTGCCGCCGTGGAACACCGCGGCAACGGTGGCCGTGTAGCGGCGACCGTTCACCAGGTGGCGAAGGGTGGCGGAGCGCCGGTCAGCGCCCACACGCACGGTGCGACCGCTCGGATGGAGCGTGACCGAATACCCGCGGACCCGGTCACCCGACGAGGGCTTCTCCCAGCGGACCGTGGCCTGTCGGTCGCCGACGTTGACCCGCACGCCCGTCGGCATCGCCGTACCGTCGCCGCCCGAGCCGGCGTTGGTGATCGTCCACCACGTGCTCTTCAGGCCCAGGGCCGAGCGGAAGGTGTCGCCGGACACCGTCACCGTGCCGGCCGAACCGACCAGGGCCACCGACAGCACCCGGCCCCCGAAGTCTCCGTTGCCGTCTCGGCCCATGACGCGCAGCGTGCGCAGCTGGCCGATCTGCGGCCAGGCGGCAGTGATGCTTGCCGCGGTGCGGGTGGTCTGCCACTCGTGTCCCCAGTTCGCGGCGCCCGTGACGACACCGTCGTAGGGGTCGGGCTTGGCCACCAGGTAGCCACGGCTCCCGGCCACGCTGTACCCACCGTTGGACGACGAGAACTGGGTCAGGGCAGGCTCTCCACCGCTGACGAGGTACTGACCGGCCGTGTGCCTGACCGCCTTGGTCTCGGCCTTGGACTCCCAGTTCGTGCCGCCGTAGGCCTGGCACCAGCTGGTGTCGCAGATGTCGTAGCTGCGCCCACTGGCCCGGGCGATCTGCTGGCTCAGCAGGGCGTACGAACGCGCGGCGACGGCCTGTGCCGAGTAGGCGGCCCGTGTCCAGCCGCCCGGGTCCTCGGCAGACACGACGGCGCCGAGGTAGTCCTCGAGCATCACGTCGTTGAGCACCTGGAGGCCGTTGCCGTTGGTCCGCACGTCCACGAAACCGCGGTATCGCGTCGTTGCGCCGCCGGCGTTGGCCACGGCGAAACCACTGCGAGCTCGGTCCTGGTTGCTTCGCAGCTGTACGGCGCGCAGGTGCGCGGCCACCGTGACGTCTCCGCCGCGGGAGAAGGCTCGGACGGAGAGTCCGTCGTGGGTACGGCTGACCCGAACGCTGCTGACCCGAGCACCGGAGACACGAGAGGGCACGGTGACCGGCGCCGAGCTGCCCGAGACGACCTGGAGCCCCTTGCTCGGACGGAGTACGAGGGACGACGTCCCTGCGACCGAACGGTCAGCGGCGGACAGCTCGACCACGATGGTGCGGTCACGGGGACCGTGGCGCAGGGTGGTCCCCGGGTAGTAGAACGCCAGGATCTGCCGGTAGCTCTTGCCGAGGCGGCCCATGCCCTCGGCCCCGAACTGCGACATCCCGATGCCATGGCCGAACCCTCGACCGTCGAAGGCGAAGAACCCCTTGCCGGGGACCTGGTAGCTCTCCGTCGCACCGGCGACGCCGGCGCCCCAGAGCGGGACGGTGGCGGCCACGAGAGCCGCGGTCGCCAGGAGCCCGAGCACGGCCCGGCGACGCGTGCGGGCGACGGGTCGGGGGGCCGAGCGCGCGCCGGGGTGGTGGGCCATTGAACCCCCTTCGACACGAAACGCGCGTCACATTAGCCACACCCGTCACATGGCGTCCAGGCGTGTCTGCGCCCGGGACGTGTCTGTGTGTGCTACAAGGACGGGCTCCGGCTCAGCCGAACCAGCCCACCACGGCGACGTCGAGACCGACCCGCCCCGAGGCGTTGTGGACCCGGACCGCGTCCCGTCGACCGAGCGGGACGACCACGAGGTTCGTGCGCGTCGCATGGCGGGGGACCAGAACGTCGGGGACCCGGGGCCGCTGCAGCCCCGAAGGGAACACGGTCAGGGCGGTCGGCGCCGAGGCTGCGGCCCCGGTCACCTGCAAGACGACGGCGGAGACGCCGGTGGACGGGACCCGCGCCTGGCCTCCGACGGTGACGTTGACCGCGTCGTCAGTGCCCAGTGCCAGTCGCTTGGCGGTCACCCGGCGCGGGGCAACGGCGTGGTAGCCGTTGGCCGAGCGAGCCGTCCCCGTGGCGAAGTAACCGTCGACGTCGACCGACACGAGCGCCTGACCGTTGGCGAAGATGTGGACGCCGCCCTGCGGTCCGACCGGGACCACGATGCGCGAGGCGCTGGCGACGCCCGGCGTGGCGGCAACGTCCACCGGGTTGGCCGACAGCTTGTCGGACGGACGCAGGGACAGCCGCGTGGCTGCCGTGCCCGAGCGCTGCCGGACGTTCAGGACCACGGCTGCGGCGCCCGAGGGGACCCCACCGACACCGGCCACGTCGAACGTCACTCCCGTGCGGCCCACGGTCACACCGCCATGCCCCCCCAGCACGGGCTGCGGCGAGACAGCGACGAACCGGGCTCCTCCGGCCGTCGTCCAGTAGCCGGTGACGTCGAGGGCGAACGAGGCGGCCCCGCTGCTGCTCGTGACGGAGACGGCACCCCCCGTGCCGAGCCCGACGACCGCGGTGCCCCGAAGGGTCTGTCCAGGACGCAGCGAGACGACGGCGGCCCGGCCAGGGCTGCCCGCCGGCACGACGGACAGCTCAGTGGGCCGGCTGACGCACGAGCCCTGCACCGACAGCGCGACGGCCGTCACCCCCGAGCTCGGGACCCCCGCGCGTCCGAGCACCGGCACGTCGACCCGGTCACCCGCACCCAGCATCATCGGCGCACCCAGCCCGGCCCCGGTGGCACTGGTCGCCAGTCGAGTGGGTGTGACCGGCACGAACTGCCCGGCCACGGCCCTGGGGCGGCTCGTGACCGGTGCGGCGGGCGGTCCTCCGACCTGCAGGTAGGCCCTTCCCGACCACGGCACGGACCGGGAGGCAGGGTTCTCGCTGGTGAGCCGCAGGACGTACTGTCCCGCGGGCACCGGGAGACCGCGTGCGTCGACTCCGTGCCAGGTCACCGAGATCGGGCTGCCCGGCGCTGCCGATCCCGAGAACCGGCGGACCACCTGGTCGGTGCAGCCTCGCGTGACCGTCAGGTGCCACCGTTGCTGCTGCAGCACCCCGGCCCGCACCCGGACCGACGCGTCCCCGCCGTACGGCACCACGGAGCCGTTGACGGTGGGGTCGACGAGGTTGGCGCCCATCCAGTGCTCGGCCACCTGGCGGATCTTCGGCAGCCGCAGGAACAGGTGGTTGCCCGGGCAGGCGGTGTAACCGGCCTGCCGGTGTCCTGAGATCACGTCGAACGAGACCTTCTGCCCCACCGAGAACCGCGAGGGACCGTCCTCGGTGACCAGGGTGCGCTGGCCGAGCGGGTCGCGGTAGTAGCTCGCCAGACGGAAGCCGAGGAGGCGTCCGATCGACGTCACCATGGCGTCGGACGCCGGGATGTCCATGAAGTTGCCCATGGCCGCGACCGCCATGGTGTCGGTGTTGAAGCCGCCCGTGGCGGCCTGGCGGACCGGCTCGGTGATGCTCCCGGACCGGCCCTCGTAGATCTGGCCGTACTTGTCGACCAGGAAGTTGTAGCCGATGTCGGCGTAGCCGAGGCTGTTGACGTAGTAGGCGTAAAGCCCGCGCACCTGCGCCGGGCCCTCGGCGCGCGTGTAGTAGCTGGTACCGACCGTGTGGTGCACGAAGGCGACCTTGATCGTGCGGCTCATGTCGAGGTGCTTGTCACGCAGCGACTCATCAGCCCCCCACTCGGCGCGGGTCACGATGTCGGGGCTGGTGGAGCCGGCGGCGGCCGACGAGACCGGGGCCGCGGCGGAGACCTGGGCGTCGGCGGGTGAGGACCCGGGGTCGATGAGGTCGATCCGCAGGTCCGGGGGGAGCGGGTCTCCTGGTCGACGCTGGTCGACGCGCACCTGGATGCCGTCGGCAGGTCCCGTGAAGTACGGCGCAGTCCCCTGACGCAGGACCCCCGAGGCCTCCGCGCCGCTGGCCTGGGTGTCGCCGTCGGTCCCGCCGAGGTCGACCCAGTCGCTCCAGCCACGGCTGGACCGGTAGCGCAACGAGACCAGGACGTCGGCCGGGCGGCGCACGGCCTGCCAGGTCACCGCGACCGTCTGGTAGCCGTCGGTCGACAGCCGCGAGGTCAGGACGGCAGGGCGGCCCACGGCCAGGCGGGGGGCCAGCCCCGACGGCACGGTCTCGGTCCGCAGCGCGGCGGGGTCGACCCCGTGCAGGGGCACGGTCGACAGGGCGGGCGCCACGGGCCTGGGCTCCGCCCGCACCGCCGTGACGGTCGGGACGACGATCACTGCGGGTACGACGAGGACCGAGGCGAACAGGGCGCCGAGGGGAAGGCGCAGACGCACCAGTGAGCCTTTCTTCGCAAGGGCGCCGGAGGTGCCGCTGTCCGGCCAACCTACCCTTGCGACGTGCCCCACCCCGTGACCTGGCTCGCCGACGCCGTGGCGCGCGACGGGTCCCGCCCGGCAGTCACCTGGTACGACGACGCGACCGGGGAACGGGTCGAGCTGTCCGGGGCCACCCTGCTGACCTGGGTGGCCAAGACGGCTCACTTCCTTTCCGCCGACCTGGGCGTAGGCCCCGGCTCGGCGGTCTCGGTGGACCTGCCCCGGCACTGGACGGCGGCGCTCTGGTGGCTGGCCGTCGACGCGGTCGGCGGCGCCCGCGAGTCCTCCGACCACGACGACCTCGACGTGGCCGTGATCGGTCCACAGCGGCTCGACGACCTTCCTGCGGCGCAGGAGGTCGTCGCGGTGTCGATGGCACCGATGGGGGCCCCGTTCGACGCGACGCTGCCGGACCTCGTCCACGACTTCGCCGTTGCCGTGCGCGGTCAGCCCGACCACTTCGGGTTCGCGGCGGCGCCGGAGAGTGACGCCGGACGGCGGGACGCCCAGGCAGCCGTTGAGCTGGCCCAGGCCTGGGGGCTGGGCCCGAAGGACCGGATCCTGGCAGTCGGCCCGTGGGCCGCGCCGGACCCGGCGGTCCCCGAGCTGTTCACCGCGCTGTCGGCGGACGCCTCGGTGGTCTGGGTGCGGAACCCCAAGCACCCCGGCTCCGTCGAACACGTCGAGTCCGAGCGTGTGACGGCGGTCCTCAACACCCGTACGGGCCAGCCGGTCGCGTCGGGGATTCGGGTCCTGACGTCGCCGTCCGTATCCTTTGGCCGACCTTCCCCGCCCTCGTAGGAGCCTGATGACGCCCGAACCCGGTGCGCCCGAACCCGGTGCGCCCGACGAGCCACGGCACCCGCACCGGCACCCTCTGCTGCGGCGAACCGCCCTCGTCCTCGGCGTCGTCATCGCCGTCCTGCTCGTGGGCGGCGGGGTCACCGCCTTCGTCATCTACAAGAAGCTCGACGGCAACATCGGCTCGGTCGACGCCTTCAACCCCTCCGTCGTCGGCACCGACCGTCCGAGCCGAGTGGTCCAGTCCGCGTCGCCGCAACAGCCGATCAACGTCCTGGTCATGGGGTCGGACACCCGCCAGGGCCAAGGCGGCGGATTCGGCAGCGCCGGGGTGATCACCGGGGCACGCTCGGACACCACTCTCCTCGTCCACCTCCCTGCCGACCGCAAGTCGGCCCTGGTGGTGAGCATCCCGCGCGACACGATCGTCGACATCCCGGAGTGCAAGACCGCGACCGGCACCTACCCGGCGCACACCAGCAGGTTCAACGAGGCGTTCTCCATCGGCGGCCCGGGCTGCACGATCAAGACGGTCGAGAGCCTCACCAACGTCTACATCGACCACTTCGCCGTCGTCGACTTCCGCGGCTTCCAAGGCATGGTCGACGCTCTCGGTGGGGTCGACGTCTGCCTCAACGAGGCAGTCAACGACCCGAAGAGCAGGCTGAACCTCCCGGCCGGGGTGTCCACGGTGAAGGGCGACCAGGCTCTGGCGTTCGTCCGCGCCCGGTACATCGGCAACGGCAGCGACATCAGCCGGATCTCGCGCCAGCAGGCGTTCATGAGCTCAGTGGTGGAGAAGGCCCGCAGCGCCGGAACCCTGCTGAACCCGATCAAGCTGGTGCGCTTCCTCGACGCGGCCACGAAGTCGTTGACGACCGACCCGCAGCTGGCCAACCTGAACGCGCTGCGCAAGCTCGCCGAGCAGGTGCGCAGCATCCCCCCGAAGGACATCACGTTCGTGACCACGCCGTGGCTGGTCAACCCGGCCGACCCGAACACCGTGGTCTGGGACACCAGCAAGACCGACCCGTTGTGGGCGGCCATCCGCAAGGACCTTCCCTATCCCCCACCCGTGCCCCCGGCGACCGTGATCGACGGAGCTCCGCTGACCGTGGAGCCGTCGGCGATCTCGGTGCGCGTGCTGAACGGTTCCGGCACGCCAGGGGCCGCGAGCTCTGCCGCCGCCGAGCTGTCGGCTCTCGGCTTCCAGATCGCCGGCGTGACCAACGCCGAGACGTCGACCTTCAAGAGCACGGTCGTGCGCTACGACCCGGCGTACGCGACGGGCGCGGCCCGCACCGTGGCCGCCGCCTTGGACTACGCGCCGCGGGTCACGAGCCCTGGCCTGGGCTCGGTGGTCGAGGTCGTGGTCGGCGCTGACTGGCCAGGCGCCAAGGCCGTCGTCGTGAAGACGCCGCGCAACCCGACCGACGGCATCCGCACGGCCAACCAGAACATCTGCTCCTGAGCCCTCCGGTGGAGCCCCCCGTTGGTCGACTACTGTCGCGGCGTGCCCACGGTCCACGCCGTCGTCGTCGCGTACAACCGACGTGAGCTGCTGGTCGAGGGGCTCGCAGCCATCGCGAGGCAGGAACGAACGGTCGACGTCGTCCACGTGGTGGACAACGCCTCCACCGACGGAACCGCCGACGCCGTCCGCGCCGCGCACCCCGACGTCCGGCTCCACGTCCTGCCGACCAACACCGGTGGCGCCGGTGGCTTCGCGGCCGGTCTCGCCTTCGCACTCGCTGACGGCGCTGACCTGGTGTGGCTCATGGACGACGACACGGTCGCCCGAACCGACACCCTCGGCGCCCTCCTCGATGCCCGGGACCGCTACCCGGGGCAACCTCCGGCGCTGGTCGCCAGCCGGGTGTTGTGGGTCGACGGTCGAGACCACCCCATGAACACCCCTCGCACCAAGCCGGGAGCCACAGCTGCGGAGCGGCGCGCCGCGCTGTCGGTGGGCTGCCAGCCAGTCCGCTCGGCCAGCTTCGTCTCGGTCCTCGTCGACGCCGACGCCGTCCGCGCGGTCGGGCTCCCCCAGGCCGCGTTCTTCCTGTGGAACGACGACTTCGAGTTCACCACCAGGCTCCTGCGCGGACGCCCTGGGCTGGCCTGCCCGGCCAGCGTCGTCGAGCACCGCACCAAGACCTTCGGCGCGAGCGAAGCCGACCCCGGGGAGCGGTTCTACTACGAGGTTCGGAACAAGGTCTGGACGTTTGCGCGCAGCAACGGGCTGAGCCCGCGCGAGAAGGCGATCTACGGGGGGTCAACCCTTCGCCGATGGGGTCAGACCTTCGCCCGGTCGAAGAACCGGGCGGTCCTGGCCTCCGGGCTCAGGCGCGGTCTGGTCGACGGGCTGGCGCACGGGCCCAGACCCTCGTCGGTCGTGCTCGCCGAGGCGGGCGTCGACATCGCCGACCCCGGCTCTGGCTGACCATGGCCGAGCCGTTCTCACTCCTGCTGCCGGTCTACGGCGCCGACGCACCCGCGCACCTGGTGCGCGCGTTCCACAGCGCGGTGCAGGAGCAGACGCTGGTGCCCGACGAGGTCGTGCTCGTGCGCGACGGCCCGGTCCCGACCGGGCTCGCCTCGACGATCGACGAGCTCATCGCGCAGTCACCGGTGGTGGTCACGCGCGTCGACCTGGCCCGAAACGTCGGGCTCGGAGAGGCCCTGGACGCCGGGCTGCGGGCTTGTCGACACGATGTGGTGGCCCGGATGGACGCCGACGACGTGAGCCTGCCGCACCGGTTTGCCGTCCAGCTGCCGATCATCGAGTCCGGTGCCGACCTGGTCGGAAGCGGGCTGCTCGAGTTCCACGACGACGAGCTCCACATCGTCGCCAGTCGCACGCCGCCCGTCGGCGAGGACGAGATCCGTCGCCGAGCGCGGTTCATCGACCCGTTCAACCACCCGACCGTCGTCTACCGCCGCGACGTCGTCCAGTCGGTCGGGGGCTACCGTCACCTCCCGCTGATGGAGGACTACTGGCTGTTCGCCCGGATGATCGAGGCTGGAGCGCACGTGGCCAACGTGGCCGAGCCGCTCGTGAAGTACCGGGTGAGCCACGGTGCGTACGCCCGGCGAGGCGGTCTCCAGCTGCTGCGCAGCGAGCTCACCCTACAGCGGCACTTCGTGGCCAGCGGGTTCGTGACCCGGCCCCAGTACGTGCGCAACCTCGTGGTTCGCGGCGGCTACCGCCTGGTCCCCCACGGGATCCGACGAGCGGCCTACCGCCGGGTCCTCGCCGAGCGATCTCCCGGGTGAGCACGCCCCGCGCGGACCCCGGTACCCTGGGCCGGGCGCCCTTCGGGCCGTTCCCGCGGGCGTGCGCCGACCGCGTCCACCCCTCGAGGAGCGTTCATGACTGACCTGGTCGTCGTCGGATCGGGGTTCTTCGGCCTGACCGTCGCCGAACGGGCCGCGACCGAGCTGGGGCTGGACGTCTCGGTCCTCGAACGGCGCAACCACCTCGGCGGCAACGCGTACAGCGAGACCGACCCGGACACCGGCATCGAGGTCCACACCTACGGCGCCCACCTCTTCCACACCTCCAACGAGCGGGTCTGGGAGTACGTGAACCGGTTCACTGCGTTCACCGGCTACCAGCACCGGGTGTTCACCAACTTCCACAACCGCACGTACTCGATGCCGATCAACCTCGGCACGATCTGCGAGTTCTTCGGCGAGGCCCTCAGCCCCGACCAGGCCAGAGCCCTCGTCGCCGAGCAGGCCCGCGAGTACGACACGGCCACGGCCGCCAACCTCGAGGAGAAGGCCATCTCCTTGATCGGCCGCCCTCTGTACGAGGCGTTCATCCGCGGCTACACGATGAAGCAGTGGCAGACCGATCCCAAAGAGCTGCCGGCCGAGGTCATCACCCGGCTCCCCGTCCGTTACACCTTCGACAACCGGTACTTCAACGACACCTACGAGGGACTCCCGGTCGACGGCTACACCGCATGGCTGGAGCGGATGGCCGACCACCCCAAGATCCAGATTGAGCTGTCCACGGACTTCTTCGACGTCAAGGACTCTCTGCTGGGTCAGGTCCCGATCGTCTACACCGGACCCGTCGACCGCTACTTCGACTACAGCGAGGGCCGGCTCGGCTGGCGCACCCTCGACTTCGAGCGCCAGGTGCATCTCGACACCGGGGACTTCCAGGGCACTCCGGTCATGAACTACGCGGACGAGGACGTCCCGTACACCCGGATCCACGAGTTCCGCCACTTCCACCCCGAACGCGACTACCCCACGGACCGAACCATCACGATGCGCGAGTTCTCGCGCTTCGCCGAGGCCGACGACGAGCCGTACTACCCGATCAACACCGCCGAGGACCGCCAACGGCTGCTCGCCTACCGAGACCGGGCCGCGGCCGAGCCTGACGTCTTGTTCGGTGGTCGGCTGGGCACCTACAAGTACCTCGACATGCACATGGCGATCGGGTCGGCGCTGTCCCGGTTCGACAACGTCCTCAAGCCGCACTTCGCCGAGGGCACACCCATCGTCAGCGGAGGAGTGACCGAGTGACCGACACCTCGACCCGGCCCACGAGCCAGAGCGACGGGCCGGCCGACGCGCCCCGGCGTGAGATCACGCTGCAGCGTCTCGTGCTGCCTCCGGACGCCGACTTCGACACCTTGCCCCTGTACGTCGAGAAGGGTGACGCCCGTCCGCTTCCGGGCAGCCCCGAGCCCGACGAGGACACCCTCCCACCGGCGCCGGCCGAGCACGTGCACCCCGACCTCGTCCTGGGGCGCCACCAGCTGCACGTCCCTGCCGGGACGCGGGTGTCGTTCGGCACCTACTTCAACGCTTTCCCCGGTGGGTACTGGCGTCGGTGGACGTCGGTGCAGCAGGTCACGTTGCGCATCACCGTCGACGGCCCGTGCGACGTCCTCGTCTACCGGTCCAACTCCCGGGGGGACCAGCAGCGCGTCGCGAACCAGCGGGTCGAGGGCCGACAGGATGTCGAGTTCGCCCTGTCGCTCGAGCAGTTCGGCGATGGTGGCTGGTACTGGTTCGACGTCGTGGCCGGGATGGACGACTGCCTGGTCGACGGAGCGCAGTGGTCGACCACGACCACCGTCATGGACTCCGGACGACTGTCCATCGGCATCACGACGTTCAACCGTCCCGACTTCTGCGTCGACCTCCTGAGGTCACTGTCGACCGAGACGGGTGCCCTCGACCTCATCGACACGATCTTCGTGATCGACCAGGGAACCAAGCACGTCGAGGACGACCCTGGTTTCGCTGCAGTCAAGGACGCCCTCGGCGACACCCTCGAGGTCATCCACCAGGCCAACCTCGGCGGCAGTGGGGGCTTCTCACGAGGCATGTACGAGGCGTCCTACAGCCGTGACAGCAAGTACGTGCTGCTTCTCGACGACGACGTCCTTGTCGAGCCCGAGGGCATCGTGCGTGCCATCACGTTCGCCGACCTGTGTCGCGTGCCCACGATCGTGGGCGGCCACATGCTCAACATGCATGTGCGCTCAATGCTGCACGCCTTCGGCGAGAAGGTGAACAAGTACCGGTTCTTCTGGGGCCCCGCACCGCACACGGTGCACGCGCACGACTTCGGAGTCTGGCCGCTGCGCGCCACCCGGTGGCTGCACCGACGCGTCGACGTCGACTACAACGGATGGTGGATGTGCCTGATCCCCGCCGACGTGGTCCGTGAGATCGGACTGGCGCTGCCGATCTTCATCAAGTGGGACGACGCAGACTTCGGACTGCGTGCGCAGGAGATCGGAGTGCCCACAGTCTCGCTTCCCGGTGCTGCTGTGTGGCACGTGCCCTGGACCGACAAGGACGACACGATCGACTGGCAGGCCTACTACCACGCGCGCAACCGTGTGCTGGCCGCTCTGCTGCACTCGCCGTACCCGCGAGGAGGCCGGCTGCTCGCGGAGTCGATGGCGGTGCAGGTCAAGCACGCCATGTCCATGCAGTACAGCGCCGTCGAGCTGCGCCTGTGGGCTCTCGAGGACATCCTGTCCGGCCCTGAGCACCTGCACCGCGACCTGCCCACCAAACTGGCCGAGATCCGTGCCTACCGCACGACTGAGAGCGACGCGATCGTGGCCAAGGACCCGCTCGCCTTCCCGGCGCCCAAGCGGCTCAAGCCCCCCAAGCGCGGCAAGGACCCGACCGAGCCTGGCGGCACCCTCGGGCGGTACGTGTCGGCCGCCACCGGTGTCATCCGACAGCTGAGGCCCGTGAGCGAGACCAGCACGCAGCGGCCCGAGGCGCGGATCCCGGCCATGGACCTGCGCTGGTGGCTGCTCAGCCAGTTCGACTCCGCGGTCGTCTCGACGGCCGACGGCGCCGGCGCCTCCTGGTACAAGCGCGACCCCAAGAGGTTCACCGACCAGATGAAGCGCAGCATCGACGTGCACCAGAAGCTCGTCACCCGCTGGGACGAGCTCGCCAAGCAGTACCGCGACGCCGTCCCCGAGGTGACCGACCCCAAGGCCTGGCTCGAGACGTGGGGTCGTGTTGACGGTTCCTGAGGCGCCGGTCGAGCTGCCCGAGTGGCGCGAGCCGTGGCGGACCGGTGGGCTGATCCACACGCTGAGGCAACCGTGGCTGCTGTGGCACCTCGTGCTGATGGAGCGCGGCGACCGCTACAAGGGCACCCTGCTCGGCGGGATGTTCTGGGCCTTCGCCCAGCCGCTCACCCGGTTCTTCATGTACTACGTCATCGTCGGCCAGGTGCTCGGACTGGTGAAGCGCGTTCCCAACTTCGGGATCTACGTCTTCTGCGGCATCGTGATGGCGCAGTTCTTCAACGCCGCACTCAAGAGCGGGACTCGCTCGATGGCGCGTTCGACGTCGTTGCTTCGCAAGGTGAACCTGCCCCGTGAGGCGATCCCCGCCACCGCTGTCCTGTCCCAGATCATGCGGCTCGGCCCCGCATCGGTGATCTTGCTCATCGTGGCAGTGCTGACCGGTTGGCGCCCGAACCACCTGGTCGGGGTCCCCTACGCCATCGCCGGGATCACCCTCGTCACGGTCTTCCTGATCGGCCTGGGTCTGCTGCTCAGCGTCGGCAATGCGTACGTCCGCGACATCTCGATGGCGGTCTCGCTCGTCACCATGCTCACCCACTGGATCAGCCCGGTGATGTACCCGCTCGACCTGGTCACCAAGACGCTGGGCAGCGGGGCGCTCTACACGATCTACGTGGCCAACCCGCTCACGATCGCCATGTTCGGGCTTCGTCAGACGTTCTGGTACCCGACCGTTCCGCCACCCCTGGCCGCGCAGAACGCCGGCTCGATCCCCGCTGCGTCCATCGTGCTCTCGATCGCGATCGCCCTGGGCACCCTGGGCGCAGGGATCGTCGTTGCCCACCGCTTCTCGCACCGGCTGGTACTGAGGGGCAAATGGAGCTCGTGACCTTCGAGGGTGTCCGCAAGGTCTACCCCGACTTGAAGACCGCCCGCTTCACCAGCCTGAGACCTGCCCCGCGCGCCGAGCGACGGGTCATCGTGGGGGTCCGGGGGCTGACCTTCACCCTCAACGCCGGCGAGGGGGTGGCGATCCTGGGTGAGCCCAGCTCCGGGCGAACCACCGTGCTGCACCTGATGAGCGGTGTCCTGCGGCCCGACGACGGCACGGTGCGCATCCGGGGACGAGCCACGGGGCTGATCGCTGCTGGGGCCGGCCTCACCTCCGACTTCACGGTCCGTGAGAACGCGGTCTTCGGTTCGGTCCTGCTCGGCATGAAGCACCCCGACGCCGTTGCCCTAGCCGACGAGATCGTCGAGTACAGCCAGCTGTCCGAGGACGCCGACCGCTTTCTGCGCGAGCTCAACAGCGCGGCGCGACGCCGACTCGGCTACGCCATCGCGTTGTACAGCAATCCCACGGTTTTCCTCGCCGACGAGGAGGTGACGCCGGCCAACCCGCTGATGCGTGCCGGCGCCCTCGAGCGCCTGGCCAGCTACCCCGGCCCTCAGCGGGCCCTCGTCGTGGCCAGCAACAACGTCAAGCTCGTCAGCGAGCTGTGCCATCGTGCTCTCGTGCTCAGACGCGGCGTGCTGGTCTTCGACGGCCCCCTCGACGAAGGCCTCAAGCGGTTCCACAAGCTGCAGCAACGCAGCAAGAAGAAGGGGACTCCGAAGAGGAGCAACGACCGGACCGACCGCGACGACCGCGACGACCGCGACGACCGCGACGACGAGGAGTTCCTGTGACCGACGGCGTCCGACGGGCCTACCTCCATGTCGGCGCACCCAAGACCGGCACGACCTACCTGCAGGGCGTTCTGTGGCGCAACCAGGACGCCCTCGAGGTCGCCGGCCTGCTCGTGGTGGGCGGACGGCGTAGGGACCACTACCTCGCCGGGCACGACCTGCGCGACATGCCCTTCGAGCCGGGCGACCCCGGGCTGGACTGGACGGGGACGTGGGACGCCCTGGCCAAGCTGGCCGTCGCCAGCGACGTCGAGTCGGTCATCGTCTCCGACGAGCACCTGGCGTCGCTGAAGCCTGCGCAGGTCCAGCGAGCCGTCGACGCGCTCGCACCTCGCGAAGTTCATGTCATCTACGCCACCCGCAACCTCAGCGGGCTGATGCCCTCCGAGTGGCAGGAGTACGTCAAGCACCGGTCGAAGCTGACGTTCGAGGCCTGGTCGAAGAAGGTCCTGGGCTCGGCGACCCGCGGTCCCGGCCGTTGGTTCTGGAGCGTCCACGACCCGGTCGACGTCGTCGACCGGTGGGCCACCGCCGTCCCGCGCGAGCACATCCACGTGATGACGATGCCTCCGCGGTCCGCGGGTCCCCACGAGCTCTGGCGACGCTTCGCCGCCATCATCGGCATCGACCCCGAGGCCGCCACGGACTTCGAGGTCGAGGCCAACACCTCCCTGGGGCTGGCCGAGACCGAGCTGCTGCGTCGGGTCAACCAGGCACTGCCCGACGACTTCCCCCGCTGGCACCAGACCGGACTGGCCCGCGACGTCCTGGCCAGCAAGATCCTCGGTGCGCGCTCGGCGTCCGGACGACCCCAGCTGCCCGCTCCCCTCCACGAGAAGCTCGCCGAGCGCGCGGCTGCGGCCGTCTCCGGACTGCGAGCCAGCGGCTGCGACGTCGTGGGCGACCTCGACGACCTGGTGGTTCCCGAGACCCCGGAACCCGGTGACCCACCGGCCACGGACGCTGACGTGCTCGACGCTGCCGTCGACGCCGTCAGCGGCCTGCTCGTGCAGATGGCGTGGATGCGCGACGACCGCCAGCGCTGGGAGGGGCGCCTACGCCGACAGCTCGACTCGGTCGCCCCCAGCCTGCGACTGCGTTCGAGACTGGTCGCACTCGAGCACCGGAACAAGCTGGCGGGATCGGTCATCGCACGACTACGCACGGCCAGGAACGCGCGACATGGCTGAGCAGACGGTCGTCCTTCACGTCGGAGCCATGAAGACCGGGACGTCGTTCATCCAGGCGGTGCTGGAGAAGAACAGGGACGTCTTGTCGGCCCAAGGCGTGCTGTGGCCCGGACGCACCTGGGGCGACCAGGTGCGCGCGGTCAACGACGTGAAGGCACGCCGCACCGCGGGCCCACCGACGGCCCCGGACCGGTGGGACCGCATGGTCGAGCAGATCCATGCTTCCCCCAGCGAGCTCGCCGTCATCTCCATGGAAGCCCTGGCCGGTTCCGCGCCACGAACCGTGGCCACCGTCGTCCACTCGCTGGCGCCTTCGCAGGTCCGTGTCGTGCTCACGCTGCGCGACCTCGGACGTACGCTGCCGGCCCAGTGGCAGGAGTCCGTGCAGAACGGCTATGTGTGGACGTACTCCGAGTACCTCGCTGGCGTCACCGCGCAGAACAGCAGCGAGTCGGAAGCTGGAGCGCACTTCTGGAAGCGCCAGACCTGGCCACGCATCGTGGCCCGCTGGACCGAGGCGGTGGGCAGGGACCACCTGAACGTGGTGACCGTGCCACCCGCCGGAAGCCCTCACACACTGCTGTGGGAGAGGTTCTGCGAAGCCACCGGGCTCGATGCCGGCCGCTACGACACCGACGCCCGGAGCAACGAGTCGATCGGAGCCGCAGCGGCCGAGCTGATGCGCCGGATCAACGAACGGGTCACCGCAGACTCGGAGGCCCCGCCGAGCTCCGCCCTGAAGCAGACACTGGCGAAACGCGTCCTTGCCGCGCACCGCAGCGACGAGCCCAGCCTCGTCCTTCCCGAACGGAACCATGCGTGGGCGGTTCGTGAGAGCGAACGCCTGATCGGTGAGCTGGCGGCGCAGTCGCCGAAGGTGATCGGCGACCTTGCGGAGCTGTCCCCGTCGTTCGCGACCCCGCGGGGTGCGACGACCGACGACCCGAGCTCGCTGCCGACCGACGAGCTGCTCGACACCGCCGTCTTCGGTGTGCTGGGCCTGGCCCAGGTGATCGCCGCCGACAAGGGTTCGCGAACCTGAGAAACCGGATCGCTCCCCCCGTGTAGGGTCGTCGACGTCTGGCCCAGAGGAGTCAACACCGTGCGTACCGTCGTTCTCCACATCGGCGCCATGAAGACCGGAACGTCCTACATCCAGTCGATTCTGGCCTCCAACCGCGAGCTCCTCGCCGAGCGTGGCGTGCTCTTCCCTGGGCAGACCTGGCGACACCAGCGCAAGGCGACGCAGGACCTCCTCGCGAAGCGCCAGCCCACGCCCGACGGTCTCGGGAGCTGGGCCCACCTCGCCGACGAAGTCCGGTCGTTCGACGGAGACCGCGCGGTCATCTCGATGGAGTTCCTGTCGTTCGCGTCACGAGAGGTGGCCGAACGGGCCGTGGGTGCGTTCGCGCCCGACGAGGTCCGGGTCGTGCTGAGCCTGCGGGACCTCGCACGGGTCATCCCCGCGCAGTGGCAGGAGACCACGCAGAACATGCGGGACTGGCCCTACGCGAAGTACCTCGACGACCTCATGTCCGAGCAACCACGGAAGACGGAGTACGGCCCGCACTTCTGGAACCGGCAGCGTTGGCCGCGCATCCTGCGCGCGTGGCAGCCCTGGGTCACGCCGGACAACCTCGTCGTCGTCACGGTCCCGCCCTCCGGCTCGCCGTCCAACGTCTTGTGGGAGCGGTTCTGCGAGGCTTCGGGGATCGCCTCCGACGGCTTCGACCTCAAGGGCTTTGACAACGACTCGCTCGGTGGAGTCTCGGCCGAGCTCATGCGACGCGTCAGCCACGAGGCCGCCGAACGAGGGCTCGACGACGACGAGTACCACGTCCTGAAGAGCCAGCTGGCCAAGCGAACCCTCGTGCACCGTCGACGCAGTGAGCCGGCCATCTTGATCCCGCCAAGCCGGCGAGAGTGGACCGACCGGACGTCGCGGCTGATGATCGACGAGGTGAAGCAGATCGGTGCGCTCGTCGTCGGTGACCTGGAGGAGCTCATGCCTCGGTGGCCCGACGTGGCTCCGGCGAACGCGACCAGCGACCCCGGGGGGCTGAGCAGCGATGAGCTCCTCGACGCCGCGATCGACGGCCTGATCGGGCTGGCTGCCCGGGTCCCGGGACCGCGCCGGTCATCGCGACGTGCCACAGTGGGCAACCGGCCGTGACGCCCGTCGTCCACCTCCACATCGGAGAGCCCAAGACCGGAACCACGTTCATCCAGGCCCTGCTGTTCCACAACCAGGCGGCGCTGCGGGCCAACGGCGTGCTCGTCGCGGGCAACAAGCTCGACCAGATCCGTGGAGGGCACGACGTGCTCGGGCGGGCCAAGACTGCGGGTACCCACGACACCTCCGGGGCGTGGCAGCGCCTCGCTGCAGAGATCCAGGCCTTCGACGGACCGCACGCGGTCATCTCGATGGAGATGCTCACCCGGGCCCGCCCGCCCCAGGTCCGACGCGCGGTCGAGGCGTTCGGTCCGGACGCCGACGTGCGGGTCGTCATCACCGCACGCGATGTCGGCTCGGTCGCACCGGCCCGTTGGCAGGAGTCCGTGCAGTTCCGCCGCAGCTGGACGTTCCAGGACTACCTCGACGGTGTGTTCAGTGAGAGCCCCAAACAGTCGCCCTCGGGGCGCCACTTCTGGGACCTGCACAACACTCCTCTCACCGTCGAGAAGTGGGGGGCAGTCGTGGGGCTCGACCACGTCACCGTCGTCACGGTTCCTCCGCCGAGCGCCCCGCGCGACCTGCTGTGGCAACGGTTCGGGGAGGCAGTCGGGATCGCTGTCGACGCGTACGAGCCGGCTGCCGCCGTCAACGCGTCCCTGGGAGCCGCGTCGGCAGAGCTGATGCGGAGGGTCAACCAGTCCCTGGCCGAGCAGGACCTGCGCGACGCCGACTACGCAAAGATCTGCCGCAGCTTCCTCGCCAAGTCGGTCCTGCCCCCGCTGAAGGGCTCAGAGGACCGGATCGGTCTGCCCGCGGAGTACGTCGACGCGGCGACGAAGGCGTCGGACCACCTGGTGGCAGCGCTTCGCGAGTCCGGCGTACGAGTCGTGGGCGACCTCGACGAGCTTGCGTCGTCGGCTGCCGCCGACCCGTCCGGACCACGCACGGTCGACGAGACGTCGGTCAACACGGCGGCCCTGGCTGCGATCGTCGCTCTGGTCGAGCAGAACGCCAAGCTGGCCCGTCAGGTCGGCCGGCTCCGGCCAGCGGAGTGAACCGGCGCAGGGTCACGACCCTGCGCTGAGGTCCTGGTCGCGCCAGTGTCCGTCGACCTTGTAGTCGGCCTCGTTGTGCACCAGGTGCAGCACCCCGGCGAAGACCGCGGTGGTGGGGAGCATCACATAGCTCGCCTCCGGCGTGGCGAGGTACGCCATGACGAGCGGGGAGAACATCGCCGGTCCGGTCATCTTCAGGATCGTCGACCCTCGTCCCTCGACGACGTTGGTGCAGGCCTCGTCCAGCACAGTGCGGAGCAGGGGTGACCCAGGAACTGCGCCGATGAAGCCGTTGGGCACCAGCCCGCCACCGGGGCGACGGACGAAGAAGTGCTCGACCGGCCAGCTGAGGATGTCCGGGATGGGGAGCAGTGCCTCGTGTTCGGCGTCGACGTACCAGCCGCCGCGCACGACGAGCTCGGCGTACCGGTACAGGTCGGCCCGGGCGGCCGGGTGCGGGGCCTTGGCGAAGGCCTCGGCGCCTCGGGCACCTGCGGCCTCTTCCATGACGGCGATCCCCTCGTCGTAGCTGACGACGAGATGATCGCCTCCTCGCATGCCGATCGAGCCCCACGAGTCCATCCACGGGAGCATCTCGTCCGGCGGCGGCCACGGCTCCCAGTACTGCACGATCCGGTTCGGGATCCTCACCGACGCATCACTCACCGGGCGGCCCATCGCGAACTCGGGGTCCTCTGCGAGCAGGGCGTGAACCCGCTTGGCCGAACGCTGGTAGCCAGACGTGTCGTCGGCGACGAGCGCCTCATGTGCCTGCACCGAGCGACGCCGAAGCTGCTTGCTGGTGGACGGCGTAATGCGCCGTTGCCGAGGTGACAGCTCCGGCATGCCCAGCTCGGACTTCAGCGCCGAGAACAGGGCACTGACCTTGCCGCGCCTGGGCTCCCCGCCGGCGGCGACCTCGGTCGACAGGTACCGCTTCGCGTCATCGGGGGCCATGGCGGCCGCGAGGTCCACCGCGGGGTCCCTGAACCGTCGCAACAGCTCCGACGCGGCGTCCGCGGGGAGGGCGAACGGACGCTCGCTCTTGCTGGACTCCAGCAGCGAGGCGAAGGCGAGCGCGCGCGACTTCTCAGCCACCGCTGGGGGCGTCTCGTTTCGTCGCATGGCGTCGTTCAACCAGCGCAACGCCTCGGCACCGTCGACCGACAGCTGGGCGGCAAGAGTCTCGTCGACGCTCGACCCTGCGACATCGAACCCGTCGAGACCGAGCGCCCCCAGGACACACGCCACGAAGTCCTCGGCGGACCGGTCGGGTGAGCACAGGACCGCCGAGAAGCCGTCGCCGACCGCCGACCGCCACTTGTCGACCTTCGCGAAGTAGTTGTACTTGTTGCCACCGCCGATCAGGTCCATGCCGCGCAGCGGGGCCGCACGACCAGCCCGTAGCTGTCCGAGGTAGCTGGAGGCGATGTGGTCGTCCATCCGTCGGACCGCGGCCACCGCGCGCACGGCACCGTGAGCGCGCATCGCGCCGACCAGGCTGGCTGCCTCACCTCTGACCAGCAGCTGCTCGGTCAGCCGCGGGTTGGAGAACAGGGCGTGCGTCGCTTCACCCACCGCGGGGGACCCGAGCCAGGCCGTCCACCGGGCGGCGAGCTCGTCGGGATCGATCTCAGGGGTCGGCCGGTCGCGGGGGGCCACCGCCCAGCCCCGTTGGACGAGCGCCCCAGCGTTGTCCTTCAGGGACCGACGGAGGGTGTCGTGACCGGCGAACCGGACGCCCACGTGCAGGCCGATGTCCATGACTGACGCCCTCTCCGAAGGCCCTGTCGGCAGTGAGCCCGATGCCGCCGCCGACCGGCCACGCTACCCGCGTGAACCCGGCGCGCCGAACTCGAGGCGGGCCGGCATTCTCGTACCCTGGGGAACCCGAAGGCGGGCGCGTGCGTCTCTTCCAGACGGCGCCGCGACGAGTGCGCAGCTCCGAACCCGAGCAGAACCCGAGCAGCAGCCGAGAGGAAAGGACCCCGTGGGCATGAACCAGGAGCTACCTCCTGAGCTCTCCCCTCGGCAGGTCCCCGGCTCGGCCTCGGGGGAGCGACGACGCTTCGGTGGCGTCCTCGGGGTGCTGGCCACGGTCGCGGCCAGCGTGATCTTCCTCACGTCCATCGGCGGCTGGGCGGTCGCCACGTACTACGACGGCCAGATCGGGCGGATCCCCGGACTCGGCGGGATCCTCTCCGGCGGGAGCAGCGACGGCTCGATGACGGTGCTCGTCGCCGGCTCGGACTCGCGGGTCGGGCTGAACAAGTCCGAGAAGCTGGCCCTGCACACCGGCAGCGCCTCCGGCCAGCGCTCGGACACGATGATGCTCGTCCACCTGTCGGCCAACCGCGACGCCGTCACGGTCGTGAGCCTGCCCCGCGACTCGTGGGTCCGTATCCCGGCGTGGACCGACTCGTCGGGCAAGAAGCACCCGGCGTCGATGAACAAGCTCAACGCCGCCTACGCGTTCGGCGGGGCTCCGCTCCTGATCCGAACGGTCCAAGAGGCAACGGGCGTCTCGATCGACCACTACGTCGAGGTGGGCTTCTCCGGCGTCATTCGCATGGTCGACGCGATCGGTGGGGTCAACGTCTGCCTGCCGTATGCCGCCAACGACCGACGCAGCGGGCTGGTGCTGCCCGCTGGACGCTCGCACGTCGACGGCCAGATGGGGCTGGCCTTCGTCCGGGCGCGCTACATCGACCCCACCGCCGACCTCGGACGCATGCAGCGCCAGCAGCAGTTCCTCGGCGCCATGTTCAACCAGGCCACGAGTGCTGGGGTCCTGCTGAACCCTCTGAAGCTCGACCGCTTCCTCAAAGCCATGTTGTCGTCGGTGACGACCGACGACGGCATGAACCGAGACCTGCTGATGGGGCTGGCCTCCGACCTGCAGGGCCTGAAGCCCAAGGACATCCGCTTCCTCACCGTGCCCATCTCCAACGCCAACTACTCGACGTATGCGGGGTCGGCCGTTCGGTGGGACAAGGCCGAGGCCGACCGGATCTTCGGCGCCATCGAGGCTGACCAGCCCATCGTGAAACAGAAGCAGGCAGCTCGACCAACGGTCGCACCGTCGTCGGTCAAGGTGCAGGTGCTCAACGGCAGCACCGTTGCCGGTCTGGCTGGTCAGGCCAGCAACGACCTCGCCGCAGCAGGCTTCGTGATCGCGGCCCCGCCGTCCAACGCTGACGCCACAGACACCACGACCACGGTCATCCGCTACGACCCGCAGTGGGACGTCTCACTCAAGACGCTTCAAGCCGCGTTCCCCGATGCTGACATCCAGCCTGTCGACGGGCAGGGCGGCACATTCGTCGTCGTGGTCGGCAGCGCCTACGCGGCACCGCACCAGGTGAAGGTCGCGCCGGCCCGGACGCAGAAGGTCGCCACCACCACGGCTGCCGACAAGGTGTGCGGCTGAGCTCAGCGGGAGTCCCTGCTGGCGCGGATCTCCTGGCGGCGGGCGAGCCGGTTGGCCCGCCGGATCTCCGCCTCGGCGAAGCGCTGTCGGTCCAGGTCGGTCTCAGCAGCGACCGGCGGCACGGACCTGGGGCGGTTGCCCTCGTCGATCGCCACGAACACCAGGTATGCGGAAGCGACGTGCTCGGCGGGCAAGGTCTCGTTCCAGCGCTCTGCGGTGACCCGTACCCCGACCTCCATGGAGGTCCTGCCCGCCCAGTTGACCTGCGCGTGCGCGTGGACGAGGTCGCCGATGCGCACCGGACGGAGGAAGACCATCTCGTCCATCGCCGCGGTCACGGCGTTCCCGTGCGAGTGGCGCGCGGCCGCGATCCCGGCGACGTCGTCGACCAGCTTCATCACGACGCCACCGTGAACGGTGCCGAGCAGGTTGACGTCCAACGAGGTCATGATCCTGCTGAGCGTGGCGCGCCCAGCGGACGGCGGCAGCGGAGTGCGGGTCAGGTCGGGCACCGCGCCAGCCTAGGGCTTGGTCGCACGGGCGCTTCGTGTACCGGGGCGCCCCTGAGCTCAGCTCGAGGTGAACCCGGTCGGCGCAGTCCGCCGCCTCTGCAAAGCCTCGCCCTTGGCCACGGCCGAAGCCTTGAGCTCGGACTGGAACTCCCGCATCCGTACCTGCAGCGTCGGGTCGACCAGCCCCAGCATCCGTACGGCGAGCAGCCCGGCATTGCGTGCGTTGCCGATGGCGACGGTGGCGACGGGCACCCCGGCCGGCATCTGGGCGATCGACAACAGCGAGTCCATGCCGTCGAGGTACTTCAGGGGAACCGGCACACCGATGACCGGTAGGGGCGTGACGGCCGCGAGCATCCCGGGGAGATGTGCGGCGCCGCCAGCCCCGGCGATGATCACCTGCAGCCCTCGGTCGGCAGCCTCAGCGCCGTAGGCGAGCATCTCGGCAGGCATCCGGTGCGCCGACAAGACGCCGACGTCGTACGCGACGTCGAACTCGTCGAGCACCACGGCCGCGGCCTCCATCACCGGCCAGTCGGAGTCGCTTCCCATCACGACGCCCACCAGCGCCGACGTGCCCGCGCTGCTCGTCGAGCTACTCATCGATGTCACCCCTCAGGTACGCCGCTGCGTGTCTGGCCCGGTCCTTGCCGGTGACGACGTCGTCGCCCGTCACGGTGACGTGTCCGACCTTGCGGCCCGGCCGCACCGGCTTGCCGTACACGTGGATGCGCAGTCCCGGGTCACGTGCCATGCAGTGAAGGTACGCCGGGTACAGGTCGGGCAGGTCACCCCCGAGGACGTTGACCATCACGGTCGAGGTCGCGACGGCGCTGGGGTCTCCCAGCGGAAGGTCGAGCACGGCCCGCAGGTGGTTCTCGAACTGGCTGGTGACGGCGCCGTCGATGCTCCAGTGACCGCTGTTGTGCGGCCGCATCGCCAGCTCGTTGACCAGGACCCCAGCCGGCGTGTCGAAGAGCTCCACCGCCAGAACGCCGACGACCCCCAGGTCACCGGCGATCCGAAGCGCCGCCTGTTGCGCGGCCACGGCATGGTCGGGGTCGAGGCCGGGGGCCGGTGCGTAGACCTCACGGCAGATCCCGTCGACCTGGACGGTCTCGACGACGGGGTACGCCACCGCCTGCCCGCTCGGCGACCGCGCGACCAGGGCCGCCAGCTCGCGGGTGAACGGAACACGTTCCTCGGCGATGAACCCCGGAACCTGGTCGTGCGAGAGCACCCAGTCGGCCTCGTCGGCGTCGCCGACGACCCAGACACCCTTGCCGTCGTAGCCACCCCTGGTGGCCTTCAGCACCAGCGGCCAGCCGACCTGCTCGGCGAAGGTCGCGACGTCGGCGCAGACCCGGACCCGGTGCCACCGGGGCACCGCAACGTCCATCGCGTCCAGACGCTCGCGCATCACCGCCTTGTCCTGGGCGTGCGCCAAGGCGGACGAGCCGGGACGCACGGCCACCCCTGCCGCCTCCAGGGCCAGCAGGTGCTCGGAAGGCACGTGCTCATGGTCGAACGTGACAACGTCACAGCCCGCAGCGAAGTCCAGGAGGGTGGCGCGGTCGCGGTAGTCACCGATGACGACGTCCGGGATGACCTGGGCCGCGCTGTCGCCAGCTGTGTCCGCGAGCAGCCGCAACCGGACGCCCAGAGCTACGGCGGGTGGCTGCATCATCCGGGCCAGCTGGCCACCGCCGACGACGCCGACCGTGGGGAACGTCACCGGCGCAGACTACCCAGACGTGGTCGGGCCCTCACCCGACCGGCGGCTACCCTGGTTGCATGTCCGCGCTCACCGTCCCCGTTTCGTGAGCGCGACGTCGGGCGCGCCGACCCGTTCGAACCCCCCACCCACCAGGCTCCGCCGCGTCGCCACTGAGCTCGCGAAGTTCGGGACGGTCGGTGTGGTCGCCTACGTCGTCGACGTCGGCACCTTCAACCTCCTGGTCTTCGGTGGGGGCGAGGGACCGCTCCACGACAAGCCGCTGACCGCGAAGACGATCGCCGGGGTGCTGGCGACGATGGTCGCCTACGCCGGGAACCGCCAGTGGACCTTCCGCGACCGGGGCCGGCGTGGCGTCGCCCGGGAGTACGTCATGTTCCTCGTCGTCAACGCCGTGGCCCTGGCCATCACGCTGCTCCCCCTCGCCTTCTCTCGGTACGTGCTCGACCTTCGCAGCCCGCTCGCCGACAACGTCTCGGCCAACGTCGTCGGAGTGGGGCTCGGGACGCTGTTCCGGTTCGTCGCCTACCGCACGTGGGTGTTCCCCCACGCCGCACCGGCTGCGGAGTCAGCGGGCCTCGTGGAGGAACAGGGCGAACGTCGCGGATGACGCGGTGGTCAGCTCCAGCCGGCCGCCGGCCGACTCGGCCGTGGACCTGGCCAGAGCGAGGCCGACCCCGTGCCCACCACCCCCGCTGACCGACCGCTCGAAGACGTGCTGAGCGAGACCGGCCGGGACACCCGGGCCCTCGTCGCTCACCTGGACGACCACGGCGCTCTCGGCGCGCCTGACGGCCACCTTGGTGCGACCGCCGCCATGGACCAAGGAGTTCTCCAGCAAAGTGGCCAGGACCAGGCTCACAGCGCCTGGCGCACCCTGGACGACGGCACCTCGTTCGCCCTGCACGTCGATCGTGCGCCCGTCGGCGGCGTAGCTCGGCGACCACTCCGCGAGCTGCTGG
Organism: Actinomycetes bacterium; assembly: GCA_049282455.1. Taxonomy (GTDB): domain Bacteria; phylum Actinomycetota; class Actinomycetes; order JAHEKZ01; family JAHEKZ01; genus JBAPUB01. The sequence continues at coordinate 43 of JBAPUB010000106.1, read as the reverse complement.
TCGACGACGTCGTCGACCAGGGTCGCGCCGGGGGTGCGTCCTC
>JBAPUB010000105.1:0-7107 GCA_049282455.1 Actinomycetes bacterium | reverse complement strand
GACGCTCGAGGCCGTGAACATCACCGAGATGCGCGACGGCATCTACATCGCCGAGCTGGTCTTCGGAGACGACCGGGTGGTGAGCGCCCGCCCCTCGGACGCCGTCGCGCTCGCCGTCCGCACCGGGGCCCCGATCTTCGGTGCGGAGGACCTGCTCGACGAGGTGGGCATCGAGATCCCGGACGAGCAGGAGGACGAGGTCGAGAAGTTCCGCGAGTTCCTCGACCAGATCTCTCCGGAGGACTTCGATACCACGGGCTGACTCTCGATCTACACTTGAGGGTTACAGTCGTGCGCGGCGTGTCGTGGTCCGAGTCGTTGACGAGGGTGGGTCGGCTGCGTACGGTGCACACCAGTCGAGCAACAGCCAGGTACTTCCAGCCGTGTACTTCCCCCACGCGGCGGCCCGGACGAGACGGAGGCCCGCGTGACCGACCGAGGCGACAGCATTCCGGCACCCACCCCGAACCCGGACGCCCGGGCGGCGGCGACTCATAGGGTGACCACCCAGGGTCTGCTGTTCGACGACACGATCTCGACGCTGCCCGACGACTTCGGGTATCGCGGCCCCACGGCCTGTGCTGCGGCCGGCATCACCTACCGCCAGCTCGACTACTGGGCCAGGACGGGGCTGGTCGAGCCGGGGATCCGATCGGCGTCCGGCTCGGGCACCCAGCGCCTCTACAGCTTCCGCGACATCTTGGTCCTGAAGATCGTCAAGCGGTTGCTCGACACCGGTGTCTCGCTGCAGCAGATCCGAACCGCCGTGCAGCACCTGCGGCACCGGGGGGTCGATGACCTCGCTCAGATCACCCTGATGAGTGACGGAGCCTCGGTCTACGAGTGCACCTCGGCCGACGAGGTGATCGACCTGGTCCAAGGTGGGCAGGGAGTCTTCGGTATCGCAGTCGGCCGAGTCTGGCGTGAGGTCGAAGGCAGCCTGGCCGATCTGCCAGGGGAGCGCACCGGGGCAGCCGACGCGTCCGGGACCGACGGCGATGGCCCGGTCGGCACGGGGGAACCGCACCCCAGCGACGAGCTTGCCGCGCGACGAGTCGCACGCAACGCCGGCTGACCCCCGGCCTACGGCCTGTCGGGTGCTCGCGACTGCGCACCGGCACTACGATGACATTGCTGTCGACCCCGTGCGGGAGAGCTCTTCACAGCCAGTGAAGGCGCCGAAGGAGCAATCCTCCCCGGAAACTCTCAGGCCAACGAACCGCGTGGGCGAGGCGCCTCTGGAAAGCGGGCTGCGGCCCCACCGACGGTGCAAGCGTCTGTTCGTCCACTGAGCTCGGTGGCTGACGCGAACCTCTCAGGTACCGATGACAGAGGGGGAGGTCCAGTTCGCGTCTTCGCAGGAGGCCTTCCCGATGAACCAACCAGCAACCGTGCCCGTTCCCGAGGGAACGGTCCTTCCGTCGCGCAGGCCCCTGCGCGACCTCGAGTGGGACATGCCCTTCGTCCGACAACATGTGGGGCCGGGACAGGATCAGATCCGCACGATGCTCGACGTCGTCGGGCAGGAGAGCCTAGACGCGCTCGTCGAAGCCGCGGTGCCGTCGACCATCGCCATGCGCGCTCGGCTCGACCTTCCTGAGGCGCTGTCAGAGGTCGAAGTTGTTGACGAGATGCGCGCGATCGGCAGCCGGAACACCCCGATGGTGCAGATGATCGGGCTGGGCTACTACGACACGTTCACGCCTGCCGTCATCCAGCGGCGCGTCCTGGAGAACCCCGGCTGGTACACCGCGTACACCCCATACCAGCCGGAGATCAGTCAGGGCCGCCTCGAGGCGCTGCTCAACTTCCAGACCATGATCGAGGACCTCACCGGACTCCCAACGGCCAACGCGTCGCTGCTCGACGAGGCGACGGCGGCAGCAGAGGCCATGACCCTCGCGATGCGCTCGACGAAGACGGGGGCGAGAACGCTGGTCGTGGACGCCGACGTGTTCCCACAGACGCTCGCTGTTCTACAGACACGTGCGCGCCCACTCGGCATCACGATCGACGTGCGAGAGCTCGACCGCACCGTGCCCGGTTGCGGTCTCCCGGAGGACGGGATGACTGGAGTGCTGGTGCAATACCCGTCGGGCAGCGGAGCGGTCAAGGACCCGCAACCGATCGTCGAGGCGGCACACGAGAAGGGGGCGATGGCCATCGTCGTGGCCGACTTGTTGGCCCTGACCTTGCTCCGTCCCCCCGGTGAGATGGGGGCTGACGTCGTGGTGGGGACCACCCAGCGCTTCGGAGTCCCCCTGGGGTTCGGCGGACCGCACGCCGGTTACATCTCCGTTCGATCGGGTCTCGAGCGACAGCTGCCCGGCCGACTCGTGGGGGTGTCGGTCGACGCGGACGGCTCGGTCGCCTACCGCCTCGCCCTGCAGACCCGAGAGCAGCACATTCGTCGCGAGAAGGCGACGAGCAACATCTGCACCGCCCAGGTGCTCCTGGCCGTCATGGCGAGCATGTACGCCGTCTACCACGGTCCGGAAGGGCTGTCCGGCATCGCTCAGCGGACCCATCGCATGGCCGCGCTCCTGGCGGCCGGGCTGCAGCGGTCGGGGACCGAGATCGTCCACCAGGACTTCTTCGACACGATTCACGCTCGCGTCCCGGGTCGGGCCGATGCCGTTGTTGCTGCCGCCCTGGAGGCGGGCACGAACCTGCGCCGGGTCGACGCCGACACCGTTGGCATCAGTACGGACGAAGTCACACTCCGCTCGAACATCGTGGACGTCTGGCGTGCCTTCGACGTCGACGGCATCGATGTGGACGAGCTGGACGAAGAGCTGCTCGCAGGCGACTGGTTCAGACTGCCTCCGTCGCTTCGCCGCAGCTCCAGCTTCCTCACTCACCCGGTGTTCCACAGCTACCGGAGCGAGACCGAGATGTTGCGGTACCTGCGCAGGCTGCAGGACAAGGACGTCGCACTGGACCGCTCGATGATCCCGCTCGGATCCTGCACGATGAAGCTCAACGCGACGACCGAGATGGCAGCGATCAGCTGGCCGGAGTTCGCGAACATCCACCCCTTCGCGCCGATCGAGCAGGCCGCCGGGTACATGCAGCTCATCGACGAGCTCGAGCGATGGCTTGTGGCGATCACCGGCTATGACGCGGTCTCGCTGCAGCCGAATGCGGGAAGCCAAGGTGAGTTCGCAGGTCTGCTCACCATCCGGGCGTACCACGACGCGAACGGTGACACCGGTCGCAACATCTGCCTGGTTCCTGCCTCGGCGCACGGAACCAATGCGGCGAGTGCCGTGATGGCTGGCATGAAGGTGGTCGTGGTTGCCAGTGACCACGAGGGACACGTCGAGCTCGCCGACCTCAAAGCGAAGATCGAGCAGCACCGTGACTCGCTTGCCGCGCTGATGATCACCTACCCGTCGACGCACGGAGTCTACGAGGCCGAGGTCTCCGACGTCTGCGCGATGATCCACGAGGCGGGCGGTCAGGTCTACGTGGACGGTGCAAACCTGAACGCGCTGGTCGGCTTGGCGCAGCCCGGCAAGTTCGGTGCCGACGTCTCCCATCTGAACCTGCACAAGACGTTCTGCATCCCGCACGGTGGTGGTGGGCCCGGTATCGGACCCATCGGCGTGAGGGCCCACCTCGCTCCCTTCCTGCCCAACCACCCGCTGGTCTCGCAGGCTGGCCCGGACACGGGAGTCGGTCCCGTGACGGCGGCACCGTGGGGTTCGGCAGGAATCCTGCCGATCTCGTGGGCCTACATCCGGCTCATGGGGCCCGACGGACTCACCCACGCCACCAAGGCCGCCGTCCTTGCCGCCAACTACGTGGCCAAGCGGGTCAACGACCACTTCCCAGTGCTCTACACCGGGGACACCGGTCTAGTGGCGCACGAGTGCATCCTCGACCTGCGGGGCATCACGAAGGAGACCGGCGTCACCGTCGACGACGTCGCCAAGCGGCTGATCGACTACGGCTTCCATGCGCCGACGATGTCCTTCCCCGTGGCAGGCACGCTCATGGTCGAGCCGACCGAGAGCGAGGGTCTTCGGGAGCTGGACCGTTTCGTCGATGCCCTGATCGCCATCCGGGGAGAGGTCGACCGTGTGGCCGCGGGGGAGTGGGAGCTCGAAGGAAGCCCGCTGCGGCATGCCCCACACACGGCCGCCTGCCTGGTCGACGACGAGTGGCCGTACGCCTACAGCCGTGAGACGGCCGCCTACCCGGTGGCCACGCTGCGGGCCGACAAGTACTGGCCACCGGTGCGGCGGATCGACGGCGCCTACGGTGACCGCCACCTCGTGTGCTCGTGCCCCCCGCCGGAGGCCTTCGAGGACTGAACCGAGCACGGTGAGGTCGCGGCGTGTAACGATGCTGGGGTGTCCCTCATCGCCTCGGTGGCTACCGCGCTCGGCGCTCACCGCTACGACCAGGCGGTGATCACCGAGGCGTTTGCTGATCTCGTAACACCGGACCCTCGTGACCGCGCGCTGCTCGAACGCACGCACGCCGCAACCGGAGTTGACGCCAGGCACCTCGTGCTGCCACTGGATGCGTACCTCGCCATGAGCGGGTTCGGCGCGGCCAACGCTCACTTCATCGACCATGCCGTGATCTTGGGTGAGCGTGCCCTGACGGATGCCCTGGTCGCGGCCGGCCTTCAGGCCGGTGACGTGGACCTGATCATGACGACCACCGTCACGGGTGTGGCTGCTCCGAGCATCGATGCCCGGCTGGTCGACCGAATGGGGCTGCGACATGACGTCAAGCGGGTGCCGGTGTTCGGTCTGGGGTGCGTGGCCGGAGCCTCCGGGGTAGCCAGGGTGAGCGACTACCTGGAGGGCCACCCGGACGACGTGGCTGTGCTCGTATGCGTGGAGCTGTGCTCACTGACCGTCCAGCGCGACGACGCCTCCATGGCGAACCTGGTGGCCAGTGGCCTCTTCGGCGATGGCGCCGGCGCCGTCGTCATGGTCGGTTCGCGGAGGGCCGAACGAATGCAGCTGGCCAAGGCCCCGACGGTTGTCGCCTCGCGGTCGCGGTTCTTCCCGGACACCGAACGCGTCATGGGCTGGGACGTCGGCGAGTCCGGGTTCCGGATCGTGCTCGCGCCCACGGTCGCCGATCTCGTCGAAGCCCACATCGGCGTCGACATGAAGGTCTTCCTCGCAGACCACGAGCTGGACTTGACCGACGTGAGGCACTGGGTCTCCCACCCCGGCGGGCCGAAGGTTCTCAAGGCCCTGGAGCGGGCGCTCGGAGTCGACGACGACGCGCTCGCGTTCACGTGGGCGTCGCTTCGCGATGTCGGCAACCTGTCGTCGGTCTCGGTGCTCCACGTCCTGCAGGAGACGATCCGGAGCCACCCGCCCGGAACCGGTGACCCTGCGGTCATGATCGCCATGGGCCCGGGGTTCTCGGCCGAGTTCGTCCTGCTGCGGTGGTGAATGGGATGACATCCCAGCAGTGGTTCACGCTGCTGGTCGTGGCGGTGTCCCTGGAGCGGCTCGTCGAGCTCGGCTTGGCACGCCGCAACCTGCGCTGGTCGCTGGCGCACGGGGGGCATGAGGTGGGTCGCGGGCATTTCCGCTGGATGGTGCTGCTGCACATCGGCCTGCTGGTCGGGTGCCTCGTTGAGGTGTGGCTCCTTGGGTCGCCGTGGCTGCCCTGGCTCGGTTGGCCGATGCTCGGCCTGGTCCTGCTGTCCCAGGGCCTGCGCTGGTGGTGCATCGCCACGCTGGGCCGGCAGTGGAACACCCGCATCGTGGTGGTCCCAGGAATGGCGCGCGTCAACGGGGGGCCCTACCGGTGGATGTCGCACCCCAACTACGTGGCCGTCGTGGTCGAGGGTTTCGCGCTTCCGCTGGTCCACACCGCCTGGGTCACGGCGACGATCTTCACTGTGCTCAACGCCATCCTGTTGCGCACCCGAGTTGCGACCGAGAACCAGGCGTTGGAGTCGTTGGCCTCGATGCCGGTGCGGCCTTGAACGTCGTCGACGTCCTGGTCGTGGGTGGTGGGCCGATCGGTCTGGCCACCGCCATCGACGCTCACTGCAGGGGTCTCCACGTGGTCGTGGTGGAACCCCGAGCGGCGCCGATCGACAAGGCCTGCGGGGAGGGGCTCATGCCCTCGGCCCTGGACAGGCTTCATACCCTCGGCGTCGACCCGCAGGGACGGGCCTTCGGAGGGATCCGCTACCTCGAGGCGAACGGTGGTCGACAGGTCGCTGCATCCTTCCGCAAGGGACAGGGACGTGGCGTGCGCCGGACGACGCTCCATCAGGCGCTTGGCGACCGCGCGTCGTTGCACGGCGTCGAGACGGTCCAGGGGCGGCTCGTCGGCCTTCGTCAAGATCATGCCGACGTGGCGGTGACTCTGGCCTCGGGCCAGATCCTGACCTCCCGGTTCGTGGTCGGGGCCGACGGACTGCACTCGCGGACCCGACGGGCAGCAGGCATCGAAGCCTCTTCTGGGCCCAGACCTCGCTTCGGGCTCCGGCGGCACTTCCAGACCTCGCCCTGGAGTAGTTTCGTCGACGTCCACTGGGCGGACGGCGTGGAGGCCTACGTGACGCCCGTCTCGGACTGCTCGGTCGGGGTCGCGTTGTTGACCGAGCGGCGTGGACATGGCTGGGACGCGCTCCTCGAACGGTTTCCACCGTTGGTCGAGCGGCTGGGGTCAGTGCCGACAACCGACCCGGTGATGGGTTCGGGGCCGCTTCGGCAGCGAGTGACTCGTCGGGTTCGCGGACGGGTGGTCCTGGTGGGGGACGCAGCAGGATATGTCGACGCGCTGACCGGTGAGGGGATCGCGATCGGTCTGGAGTCGGCACGCATCGCTGTTGATGCAATCGTGTCGGAGGACCTGACCGGTTACGAGGCCCGTTGGCGTCGAGTCACCCGGCGATCGCGGTGGTTGACCCATGCAGCCCTGTTCGCGGCCCAGCACGATTCGGTGCGCCGTTCGGTCGTGCCGGCCTCGGCCAGGTGGCCCCGGGCGTTCTCCATGGTGGTCAACGGGCTCGCCTGACTCACTCAGGTGCGGCCTTCCTTCTCCTGGGCGTCGAAGAGGGTCTGCTGCTGGGCGACGTCCTCGTGCATCCACTCGGCGTGGACGATCGTGAAG
>JBAPUB010000104.1:0-12041 GCA_049282455.1 Actinomycetes bacterium | reverse complement strand
ACGGTTGGCGGAGTCAGGCGTCCTCGAGCCGGAAGCCGATCTTCAGGGCGACCTGCCAGTGCTCGACCGCGCCATCGACGATGCGTCCGCGGACCTCGGTCATCTCGAACCAGTCGAGGTGGCGCAGGGTCTCGGCGGCCCGACCGACACCGTTGTGGATCGCTGCCTCGATCCCTTCGTCGGACGTCCCGACGATCTCGGTGACCCGGTAGGTGCGGTTGGCCATGTCTCCTCCTGAGGTGCGGGCCGGCGGCGGACCCGCGTGGCCGGTTCGGCTGTTCGGACGTACGGTAGAGGAACGACCAGAGTACGACCCAGCACTCGACCCCAAGCTCAACGGATCGGTCGGACGACGGGTCAGCCGATGGGTCGCACGATGAGAGCCGGTGAGGTGGCGATGTCCCCGTTCGGTGCACTGCTCGGCAGGCACGAGCAGCCTGTCCATCGAGTCACCGACGCCCCGGTCAGCCTGGACGACGACCTCAGTGGACGAAGCCGTCGGTACGTCATGTCGATGGTGCTGCGCATCGTGCTCATCCTCGCCGCCGTGGTGGCGTCCGGATGGCTGCGATGGTGCTTCGCCCTCGGCGCGGTGTTCATCCCCTACTTCGCCGTCGTCATCGCCAACGGCGGCCGCAGCCGTGAGTCCGGCGCTGTCACCTTCCTGGACTCCACGGCGTCTGCTCTGCCGCCCGCAGCATCGGACACCGCTTCGCCCGTGGCCGACGACTGACCCGTTGGCCGGACCGGTGCCGCCAGCGGGCTAGCGTGCTTTCGTGCCCCCCGTCCTGACGACCCTGCGACAGCCGCGCTGGGTCGGCTTCGCGCTCTTCGCTGTCGCGATTGCCGTGCTGTGCGTGTTCGCCGGTCGATGGCAGTGGCATCGTTGGCACGCCCGGCTGGACCGTAATGCCGTCATTGAGGCGTCGATGAGGTCGGACCCGAGCGACGTCGCCGAGGTCGTGCCGGTGGGGGCCCCACTGCCTGCCGGCGACGAGTACGCCATGGTCAAGGCGACCGGGACCTACGACGTCTCCCAGCAGGTCCTCGTGCGCAACCACGGTGGCCGCTCAGGCTATGAGGTGCTGACCCCGCTCGTCACCGACGCGGGTCCGGCCCTGGTTGTCGACCGTGGCTGGATGCCGCTGTCCACGGTCTCCGCTGTCACCACGCCCCCGGTCCCGGCACCTCCAACCGGGACCGTCGACGTGGTCGTGAGGATGCGGGCCTCTGAGCCCAGGGCCTCGAACGCGGCCCTCGCCCCCCCGGGACAGACGTACAGCATCGATGTCGAGGACATCGCGGCGTCGGCGGGCTATCCGGTGTTCGGGGGCTACGGCGAGCTGGTGTCCCAGGACCCGTCGGGACCTGCCGGTCTGACCCTTCCTGACGCCCCGGACCTCAGCAGCGGACCCCACTTCTTCTATGCGATCCAGTGGTGGTTCTTCGCGTTGCTGGCGATCGGCGGGTACAGCTTGCTGCTCCGCCGCGAGCTCACTACGCCGTCGGGGCCGTCGGGGCCGTCGGGGCCGTCGGGGCCGTTGGAGCCGGACCAGACCCCAGTCCCCTGACCTCCAGAGCGCCCGTCTGCGCGTCGAACCGCGCAGGCGCCCCCAGCAGGATCGAGCGCTGGACCGCACCGTGGCCGGCCGGCAGCCCGGTCCACACCGGGGCCCCAAGATCGCCGAGCCGGTCCAGGAGCACCTGCCGGAGCACTTCAGGGTCGCCGCAGTCGTGCAGGCTGCCCACGACGACCGCGCGAGCGCCCTCGAGCCAGCCCGACGAGCGCAGGTGAGTGAGCATGCGGTCGATCCGGTACGGAGACTCGGTGACGTCTTCGAGGAACACGATCGAATCCTGCGCGGGGGCGGTGAAAGGCGTGCCCTGGGTCGCCGACAACAAGCTGATGGTGCCACCGACCACCGGCGCGTCGATGACCGACGCTGCGTCCCCGGCGCCGACCGGACCAACCAGCATCTGCGTGGCCTGCAGGCGAGCCGGCCCGGGCTGGAAGAGCAGTCGGTGAAGTGCCTGAACCGACGCCGGCTCGGGGGTCGACTCTCCCAGCAGCTCGGTCGCGGGCATCGGCCCGAACACCGTCGCCAGACCCAGCCGGGCGGCCCAGGCCTGGTGCAGCGCGGTGACGTCGCTGGACCCCACGAGCAGCTTCGGACCTGCGGCGGCAAGGTCTGGGTACTGGAGCAGCTCGAGCAGACGTGTGGCCCCGTAACCTCCCCTGGCGCAGAAGACGGCGGCAACCTGCGGGTCGCACCACGCCGCCTGCAGGTCGTCAGCCCGGTCTCGGTCGGTTCCTGCCAGGATTCCCGCATGGTCGGACGCACCGACGTGGGCCCCGACCTGGACCGTCAGGCCCCACGACTGCAGCAGCCGGACCCCGCCCTCGACCCGTTCGGCCGGCACCGGTGAGCTCGGCGCGACGAGGGCGACGGTGTCTCCCGGCGCGAGCAGCCTCGGCACCTCGGTCTGGGGCAGGTTCTTGGGCAGGGTCATGGCAGCTCCGGGACAGGGCCTGGGCCGGGACAAGGCCTGGCCGAGGCGACCGTGGCGACACCCCAGCGTGGCAGATCCGCCGATCCCGGCATCGACCTGACAGGCTGAGCGCGGGCCGTCGGACGACGGCCCCGTTCGAGCGGGAGGCGTCATGGATCTCGGAGTCACCGATCGCGTGTTCGTGGTGACCGGGGGCAGCCGCGGGCTCGGCCGGGCCACGGCCGAGGTTCTGGTAGCCGAAGGAGCCCGGGTCGTTCTGGGGGCCCGGGACCCTCAGACCCTGGCCGACGTGGTGACGGCACTGGGTGGACCGGACCGGGCCATGGGCCTGCCGATGGACCTGACCGACCCGAGCGCACCCGAGCGACTGATGGCCGCTGCGGTCGGCCGCTACGGCCGCGTCGACGGCGCCTTGATCTCCTGCGGCGGGCCGCCCCCCGGAGACGCCCTGACCACGACCGACGAGGAGTGGCGAGCCGGCTTCGAAGGAGCCTTCCTGGGGCCGCTACGAGTGGCTCGCGCCGTGACGCAGACCGTGGGTGAGGAGGGCGCAGCCATGTCTTTCGTGCTCAGCTCGTCGGTCCGCGCTCCGCTCACCGGCATGGCCACGTCCAACGGACTGCGCCCGGGGCTCGCCTCGATCGTCCAGCAGCTGGCAGAGGAGCTTGCACCGCACCGGATCCGGGTCAACGGGCTGCTTCCGGGCCGGATCGACACCGACCGGGTGCGTGAGCTGGACGCCAGGTCCGGACGTTCGGACACCTCACGTCGTCGGCACGAGGCCATGATCGCCCTGGGTCGCTATGGCGACCCCGTCGAGTTCGGCACCGTGGCCGCTTTCACCTTGTCACCCGCAGCGTCGTACATGACCGGGTCGCTGGTCGCGGTGGACGGCGGGTCGACGAGGGCTCGCTGAGTGGTCGCCTCGACTCACCGACCGCCCAGCACCGCCTGCGTGGGGGTGACCGACTGGTCGGCGAACTGGGTGCGGTAGAGCTCGGCGTACAGGCCCTCGTCGACGAGAAGCTCGTCGTGGGTCCCGCGCTCGACCACGCGCCCGCCGTCGACGACCAGGATCTGGTGCGCGTGACGCACCGTCGACAGGCGGTGGGCGATCACGATCGAGGTTCGACCCGTCAGAGCTTCGTCGAGTGCCTGCTGGACGGCGCGCTCGGACTCCGAGTCCAGGTGTGCGGTCGCCTCGTCGAGCACGACCACCGACGGCGCCTTCAGCAGGAGGCGCGCGATGGCGATGCGCTGCTTCTCACCGCCCGACAACCGGTGCCCGCGGTCGCCGACCACAGTGTCCAGCTGGTCGGGGAGCGACTGGACGAGGTCAGCGATCCGGGCGGCACGAAGGGCGTCCCACAGCTGCGCGTCGTCGGCGTCGGGGCGCGCGTACAGCAGGTTGGCCCGGATCGTGTCGTGGAACATGTGGGCGTCCTGGGTGACCACACCCACCGTGTCGTGAAGGGACTGCATCGTCACGTCACGGACGTCGAGGTCGCCGACCCGGACCACGCCCTCGGTCACGTCGTACAGCCGTGAGACCAGGCCGGTGATCGTGGTCTTGCCGGCTCCGGACGGCCCGACGATGGCGACCAGCTGCCCGGGGTCGACCCGGAAGCTCACGTCGTGCAGCACCGGTCCGGACGGGGCGGACTCGACCCGCGCGACCGACTCCAGCGACGCCAGTGACACCTGCTCGGCTGTCGGGTAGGTGAAGCCCACGTTGTCGAACTCCACGGCGGTGGGGCCCGAACGAAGTGCCGCGGCATCGGGCTTGTCCTGAACCATCGGGGCCAGGTCCAGAACTTCGAAGACCCGCTCGAAGCTCACCAGTGCAGTCATGACGTCGACCCGAACCGTCGACAGCGCCGTGAGCGGGCCGTACAGGCGACCGAGCAGTGCCGCCAGTGCGACCAGGGTTCCGACGGACAGCACACCCTTGATCGACAGGAGGCCGCCCACGCCATACACCAGGGCGATGGCCAAGGATGCGACCAGGGTCAGCGACGTGAAGAAGAACCGGTTCGACATCGCGATCCGGACACCGATGTCGGCGACCCGCCGCGCCCGTGCCCGGAACTGCGCGTCCTCCTCCTCGGGACGACCGAAGAGCTTGACGAGGAGCGCTCCCGACACGTTGAAGCGCTCGGTCATCGTCGAGCCCATCTCGGCGTTCAGCTGCATCGCCTCACGAGTCATGCCGGCGATCTTGCGGCCGACGAACCGAGCCGGTATCAGGAAGATCGGCAGCAGCAGCAAGGAGGCCAGCGTGATCTGCCACGACAGCGCGAACATGGCGATGGCGACGACGACGAGGCTGATCAGGTTGGACACCACGCTGGACAGCGTTGTGGTGAAGGCCTGTTGAGCGCCGATGACGTCGCTGTTGAGCCGCGAGATCAGTGCTCCGGTCTGGGTTCGGGTGAAGAAGGCGATGGGCATCCGCTGGACATGGTCGAAGACCTGGCTGCGCAAGTCGTAGATGAGGCCCTCGCCGATGCGAGAGGAGTACCAGCGCAGGAGCAGCGAAAGACCGGCGTCCAGCACCGCGAGGACGGCGACAATGCTGGCGATGGTGACCACGACGACCGAGTTGCCCGGAGTGACGCCGTTGTCGATGAGCCGTTGGAGCAGCAGGGGGGTCGCGACGACGAGAAACGCATCCACGACCGTGAACACCAGGAAGAAGACGATGACGCTCCGGTAGGGCGACGCGTAGCCGGCGATCCGGCGGACCGTGCCCGGTGCCAGCTTGCGGTCGACGACCGACTCGTCCCGGGAGAACGAGCGCAGGGTGGCCCACGAGCTCTGCATCGACATGGGTGAGGTGCTCCTGACATCCGTGGTGGGCCGCACGAACGCCGTTTCGGCGCCGGGTGCGGCGATGACTCAACGGTCCGGGGCGCCCGTGGCTTCCCGGCGGGGCCCCTGATCGGCTACGCGGACGGCGAACGGCTCACCATGGCACGTAGCAAAGGCACCTGGGCACTCCGCTCGGCGTCCAGCTGCTCGCGGGTGCTGCGGTCCAGAGCACCGGTCATCAGCTGCTTGGCGGCCCGAAGTGCCGCGGACGGCACCGCCAGCAACGAGGCGACCAGCCGGTCGACCTCGGCGCCCAGGTCAGCCGGGGACGCGAGCACGTTGGCCAACCCGACCGCGTGAGCTTCCACGGCCTCCAGCCGCCGCCCGGTGGCCACGAGCTCCAGCGCCCTGGACGGCCCGACCAGCCGGGCCAGGCGCTGGGTGCCCCCGAGGTCGGGGACCAGCCCGAGCGTCGTCTCACGCATCGCGAAGGAGGCGGTCGTGTCGATGACCCGAAGGTCGGCGGCCAGGGCGAGCTGAAACCCGGCCCCGACGGCCGGGCCGGACACCACGGCGATGCTCACCGCTGGGTGCTCGGCCCACCAGGAGAAGCCGTCCTGGAACGAGGCGATCGTGGCGTCCAGCGACGGGTCGGCGGCCAGCTCGGCGGCGCTGACCTCCCCATCGACCCCGTCCGGCTGCAGCAGTGACAGGTCCAGCCCGGCTGAGAAGGCCGGGCCCTCGGCACGGAGCACGACCACACGCACGTCATCGGACAACCGGTTCGGCAGCGACGCCAGCGAAGTCCACGTCGACGGAACCTGGGCGTTGCGCGGCGGACGGTCCAAAGTGACCACCGCGACGCCGTCCGACATGCCGAGTCGGACGCCGCCGGGCAGGCGGATGTCCGCGGTCATGCCAGCGACACCAGGTCTGCGTAGCCCTCGTTCCAGAGGTCCTCGACGCCGTCGGGCAGCAGGATCAGCCGTTCGGGAGACAGGGCCGAGACGGCGCCCTCGTCGTGGGTGACCAGGACCACCGCTCCTTCGTAGCCGCTCAGCGCCCGGAGCACCTCGTCTCGGCTCACCGGGTCCAGGTTGTTCGTCGGCTCGTCGAGGAGCAGCACGTTGGCACTGGACACCACCAGGGACGCCAGCGCGAGCCGGGTCTTCTCGCCCCCGGAGAGGGTCCCCGCCGGTTGGTCGACGGTGTCGCCGGAGAACAGGAAGCTTCCCAGGATGGTTCGAGCCTCGGTCTCAGTCAGGTCGGGTGCGCTGCTCATCATGTTCTCGAGGACGCTGCGGTCGGCCGCGAGCGTCTCGTGCTCCTGTGCGTAGTAGCCGATCCGCAGGCCATGACCGGGTTCGACGGTGCCGGTGTCCGGCGTCTCCTGGCCGGCCAGGACCCGTAGCAGGGTGGTCTTGCCGGCGCCGTTGAGTCCGAGCACGACGACCCTCGATCCACGGTCGATCGCGAGGTCGACGTCGGTGAACACCTCCAAGGAGCCGTACCACTTGGAGAGCTCAGTGGCCATGAGTGGAGTCTTTCCGCACGGTGCAGGCTTGGGGAACCGGAGTCGGGCCACCTTGTCGGCCTTGCGCTGCTCGGCCAGTCCGGACATCAGCCGGTCCGCTCGACGAGCCATGTTCTGGGCAGCCTTGGCCTTCGTCGCCTTGGCCCGCATCCGGTCGGCCTGGTCACGCAGGGCCCCGGCCTGCTTCTCGGCGTTGGACCTCTCACGACGGCGACGCCGCTCGTCGACCTCACGCTGCTTGAGGTACGCCGTCCAGCCGACGTTGTACACGTCCAGGACTGCTCGCGTTGCGTCCAGGTGCATGACCTTGTTCACGGTCGCCTCGAGCAGGGACACGTCGTGGCTGATGACCACGAGGCCGCCCTTGTGGGACGACAGGAACTGGCGCAGCCACACGATCGAGTCGGCGTCGAGGTGGTTGGTCGGCTCGTCCAGAAGCAGGGTCTCGGCGTTGCTGAACAGGATCCGGGACAGCTCGACCCGTCGGCGCTGTCCGCCCGAGAGCGTCTGAAGAGGCTGCCCCAGGACACGGTCGGGAAGTCCGAGGCTCGCGGCGATCGAAGCCGCCTCGGACTCGGCGGAGTAGCCGCCAGCAGCAAGAAACTCCGTCTCGAGCCGCCCGTACTGCGTCAGCGCCTTGTCCCGGACCGCGTCGTCGGTGGAGGCCATTCGCGCCTCCACCTCACGCATCCGTCCGACCGTGACATCCAGACCACGCGCACTGAGGATGCGGTCGCGCGCCAGGGTGCTGAGGTCCCCGGTCCGGGGGTCCTGCGGCAGGTACCCGCACGACCCGGAACGAGTCACGCTTCCGGATGCGGCAAGCGCCTCTCCAGCCAGCACCTTGGTCAAGGTCGTCTTGCCCGCACCGTTGCGGCCGACGAGCCCGACCCGGTCTCCGGGGCCGACCCGAAACGTCGCGTGCGCCAGCAGCAGGCGGGAGCCGGCACGTAGCTCCAGATCATTGACGGTGAACAGGATGGACCTTCTCAGATCGTGGGTGGTGGACCGACGTTGAATCAGACGTTGAAGCCGAGCGCACGCAGCTGCTCACGCCCGTCGTCGGTGATCTTGTCCGGTCCCCATGGTGGCATCCATACCCAGTTGATCCGCACGTCGTCGACCATGTCGCTCAACGCCACCCTGGTCTGGTCCTCGATCACGTCGGTGAGCGGGCACGCAGCAGACGTGAGCGTCATGTCGATGGTCGCGACACCGTCGTCGACAGTGATCCCGTACACGAGCCCCAGGTCGACGACGTTGATCCCGAGCTCGGGGTCGACGACGTCCCTCATTGCCTCGGTGTAGTCGTCGTCGGCCAACGTGGTGACCGGACCGCTGGACTCTGTCATGCGTTCTCCCTGGTGCGTTGGTCAACGGCCTGGGCCGTGGCGTCCTTCAAAGCCATCCATCCGAGCAGGGCGCACTTGACGCGCGCCGGGTACTGGGCCACTCCGGAGAAGGCGAGTGCATCGTCGAGAGCATCTTCGTCGGGTACACCGACACCTTGCATCATCTCCAGGAACTGCCGCTGGAGGTCGAGGGCCCTGGTCACCGAAGCATGGTCGAGAAGCTCGACCATGACCGACGTGGACGCTTGGCTGATCGAGCATCCTTGAGCGTCGTAGCTGATGTCGTCGATGCGGACGGCGTCGTCCTGGCCGGTGAGGCGCACGCGCAGCGTGATCTCGTCGCCGCAGGTGGGGTTGATGTGGTGCACCTCGACGTCGTACGGCTCGCGCAGGCCACGCCCGACCGGGTGCCGGTAGTGGTCCAGGATGATCTCCTGGTAGAGGTTCTCCAGCTTCACGATCCACCGCCGAAGAACTCCTGAGCCGCCCTGATGCCCACGGACAGGGCCGAGATGTCGTCGAGGTCGTTGTAGATCCCGAACGACGCCCGCGTGGTCGCCGGTACTCCGAACCGTCGACACACCGGCCACGCGCAGTGGTGGCCCACCCGAACGGCGATCCCTCGGTCGTCGAGCACCTGCCCCACGTCGTGCGGGTGGATTCCGTCGACGGTGAACGAGATCGCTGCGCCGCGGTCCACGGCATCACGCGGCCCCACGATCGTGACCCCGTCCAACGAACCGAGCTCGGCAAGGGCAGCCTCGGTCAGACGGTGCTCGTGTGCGGCGACCTGCTGCATTCCGAGCAGGTTGAGGTAGTCGATGGCCGCATGGAGGCCGACCGCCTGTGCCACAGGCGGGGACCCGGCCTCGAAGCGCTGGGGAGGTGGGGCGAAGGTGGTCAGCTCCATGGTGACCATCTCGATCATCGAGCCGCCGGTGATGAACGGCGGCATGTCCGCGAGCAGCTCACGGCGGCCCCAGAGCACACCGATCCCGGTCGGCCCCAGCATCTTGTGTCCCGAGAACGCCGCGAAGTCGACGCCGAGCGCCGCGAGGTCGACCGGCATGTGCGGCACCGACTGACATGCGTCGAGCACCGTGAGGGCACCCACCTCGCGAGCGCGGGCGACGATGGTCTCGACGGGGTTGACGGTGCCCAGGATGTTCGACTGGTGGACGAAGGCGACAACCTTCGTGCGGGCGTCGACCACCTCGGACAGCCGGGACAGGTCGAGGCGACCGTCGTCGGTGAGCCCGAGCCAGGAGAGCTCGGCTCCGGTCCGCTGTGCCAGCTGCTGCCACGGGACCAGGTTCGCGTGGTGCTCCATCTCGGTCACGACGATGCGGTCGCCGGGCCCGAGCCGGAAACGTTCGGCCTCAGCGCCCGCGTTCGAGGCGTTGCCCATCGAGTAGGCGACCAGGTTCAGGGCCTCGGTGGCGTTCTTGGTGAACACGACCTCCTCGAAAGCGCCTCCGACGAACGCAGCTACGGCTCGGCGCGCCGACTCATAGTCGTCGGTGGCTTCCTCGGCGACCTGGTGCGCTCCACGGTGCACGGCCGCATTGTGGTGCTCGTAGAAATCGCGTTCGGCGTCGAGCACGACGAACGGCTTCTGCGACGTCGCGGCGGTGTCCAGGTACACCAGCGGGCGACCACCACGAACGGTGCGACGCAAGAGCGGGAAGTCACCGCGAATGCGTTCGACGTCCAACGGGATGCTGGAGCCGAGTGATGTGGCCTGCAGGGTCACGGGCTGACCATCGCGTCACCCAGGAACCGCTCGTAGCCCTCGGCCTCGAGGCGGTCGGCGAGCTCAGAGCCACCGTTCTCGACGATGCGTCCATCGACGAACACGTGGACGAAGTCCGGGCGCACGTAGCGCAGGACCCTGGTGTAGTGAGTGATCAGCATGACGCCGGCGTCACCGCTCGTGCTGATCCGGTTGATTCCCTCTGATACGACCTTCAAGGCGTCGACGTCGAGGCCTGAGTCGATCTCGTCGAGGATCGCAACGCGCGGCTTCAACAGCTCCATCTGGAGGATCTCGGAGCGCTTCTTCTCACCGCCGGAGAACCCCTCGTTGACGTTGCGCTCGGCGAACGAGGGGTCGATCGACAAGGACGCCATGGCCTCCTTGACCTCCTTGACCCACAGTCGCAGCTTCGGCGCCTCACCGCGGCTCGCGGTTGCTGCCGTGCGCAGGAAGTTCGACACCGACACCCCCGGCACCTCAACGGGGTACTGCATGGCGAGGAACATCCCTGCCCGGGCGCGCTCGTCGACGGTCATGGACAGCACGTCGTCGCCGTCGAGGGTTACCGACCCCGAGGTCACCACATAACGGGGGTGCCCGGCGATGGCGTAAGCCAGCGTCGACTTGCCCGATCCGTTGGGACCCATGAGTGCGTGCGTCTCTCCAGCACGGATGGTCAGGTCGACTCCGCGAAGGATCGGCCGCAGCCCACCGTCGGCGTCGACGCTCACGTGCAGGTCACGAACTTCAAGAACGGTCATGCGAGTGACTCCTCGACGTCGACGAGGACGGTGCCGTCCTCGATCTTCACAGCGTGGACCGCCACCGCTTCAGTGGCAGGCAGGGACAGCGGCCGGCCGGTCCGCAGGTCGAAGCGCGAGCCGTGCAGCCAGCACTCGATGGCCGTCCCGTCGACCTCGCCCTCGGCCAGGGAGACCTGCCCGTGCGAGCAGACGTCGCCGATGGCGAACAGCTGGCCCTCGGTGCGAACCAGGCACACCGGGACTCCGTCGACGATCACCTGCTTCGGCGCTCCGTCGGCGAGCTCCACATCGGAGATCACGGGACGAAAGGTCATGCCACACTCCTGTTCAGCTCGGATTCAAGTGCCTCGTCGAGTCGTGCACGGACCTCGGGAATCTCGATGCGGGCCACCAGGTCAGCGAAGAACCCACGCACGACGAGCCGTCGCGCGTCGATCTCGGAGATCCCCCGGGCCATTAGGTAGAAGAGCTGGTCGTCGTCGAAGCGGCCGGTTGCACTTGCGTGACCCGCGCTGGCGACGTCTCCGGTCTCGATCTCCAGGTTCGGTACCGAGTCGGCACGAGCGCCCTTGGTCAGCAACAGGTTCCGGTTGATCTCGTAGGTCTCGGTCCCCACGGCGTTCGCCCTGATCAGGACGTCGCCGATCCAGACCGAGTGTGCTCCGTCACCTTGAAGGGCGCCCTTGTAGCTCACGTTGCTGCGGCACTGCGGCTGGTCGTGGTCGACGAACAGCCGGTGCTCGTGGTGCTGCCCCGGATCGGTGAAGAACGCACCTATGAGGTCCACCGACGCGCCGGGGCCGGTGAAGTCGACCGTTGGCGCCAGACGCACCACCCGGCCGCCGAGAGTGACCACGAGGTGGGTCAGCGTGGCATCGCGCCCCAGCCTGAGGTGGTGTGCCCCCAGGTGCACGGTGTCGTCGTCCCAGCTCTGAAGGCTGACCAGGGTCAGCGAGGCGCCGGGACCCACCCGCACCTCGAGGTTGTCGGCGTAGGTGGCAGACCCGACGTGGTCGAGCACCACGGTCGCCGTCGCGTGGGCTCCGACGTCGACGAATACGTGCCCGTAGGACGCCGTCGCGCTTCCTGAGCCGCGGATCTCGAGCACGGTTGGCCGTTCGACCACGGTGTCCGGCGCAACGGTGACGACGGTCGCCTCGCTGAAGGAGGACCAGGCCCGTGCGGCGACCACGTCAGCGGGCTCGGCGACCTGCCCCAGACGTGAGTCAGACCGCGAGACCGTCTCGACCTGGACTCCCGGGTCGCCAGTAGCCGACACCTTCACGGTGTCGCCGGTGGTGATGCTGCCGTCG
>JBAPUB010000103.1:0-31932 GCA_049282455.1 Actinomycetes bacterium | reverse complement strand
GGTGGCCATCCGGACTGCTCGACGAGCTCAAGACGATCCCCGCTCGCGCGTTCGTCGCCGTCGACACGTCGTCGCTCAAGGTCAGCTCCGGCTCCGGTCAGGCGGCCACACCCTGACGTCGGTGACGCAGGGGAGATGACGGCTGCCTAGCCGACCTCGCGCAGCGTGCGGATCCCGAGTACCGCCCCGAAAGCGAGCAGACCCAGCCCGGCAAGCACGTCGACCACCGCCAGCGCGCGGTCGCTCATCCGACGTCCTGCGTGCGAGGCGGCGAAGGTCAGACCGGTGAACCACACCGCGCTCCCGACCCACACTCCGACCAGCAGGGCCGTCGCGGAGAGCGGGCCTCCGCCGCCGGTGACCGACACCACCGCGCCGAGCAGCGCCGCCCAGGAAAGGATGGTCAGCGGGTTGGACGCCGTCGCCACGACGCCGCTGCGAAACGCCTGGCCAGGCGCCTGGACCTCGAGGTCGGCCTCACCTCCGGTGCGGACCCGCGCGGCGCTTCGAAGTGTCGCGACGCCGAACCAGACGAGCACGGCCGCGCCGACCAGCCCCATGGTGACCTGCGCAGGAGCGAACGTCAGCAGGGCTCCGGCTCCGAGGAGGCCCAGGGCGGCGTAGGCCGTGTCGACCAGCGCCGCGCCGAGCCCGATCGCGGCGCCCGCGCGGAACCCGAACCTCATGGCGGTGCGGACCGAGAGCAGACCTACGGGACCCAGTGGGGCGGCAACGGCCAGGCCGAGGACGAACCCCGTGGCCACCGTCCTGGAGACCGCGACGGCGCCGAGCACGTCGACTGGGCCGGTTGTCATGGACTACAGGTACAGGCCGGTGGACTCTTCGTGCACGCGCTTTGACGCGACCGCGTGGACGTCGCGCTCGCGCATCATCACGTAGTTCGCGCCGTGAAGCTCGACCTCGGCCCGGTCCTCAGGCTCGAACAGCACGCGGTCGCCGACCTCGATGCTGCGAACATGCGGTCCGACCCCGACAGCGTGGGCCCACGTGAGCCGCTTCCCGACCTGTGCGGTTGCCGGGATCAAGATCCCGCCCGTCGACTGACGCTCGCCGTCGGGACCTTCCAGCTGCACCAGCACCCGGTCGTGCAGGAGCTTGATCGGCAACGGGTCGAGCTCGGGTCCCGAGTCGTCGGACATCAGTCGTGGAAGATCTGGCGAAGCACGATCAGCCCTGCCAGTGTGCCGCCGATGATCGCGATCGGCTTGCCCTTGACGCTGCCGTCGGGGTGCACGAACCAGCCCTTCACGACCCCCGTGGCCTCGTCGGCCAGGGACTGCGGGCTGAGGCGGTCCGAGAGCTCGTCGACGGTTGCGGCCAGCTGCTGCTGGGCCGCATCGATGTCGGCCTGGATCTGCTCGGGCGTGCGCGGCGGCGCAGGGGCTGGGGCCTGGGTGTCACGGTTGGTCACGCGGATCCTCCTGGAAGTCCCCTCTACCGTACCGAGCCGGGTTTATTGCGAACAATTTGCAGGAGCGTGGTGGTCGCGTTAGCGTCGCTGCATGACCTTCAGGACCCGCTCCGCCCTCGGGATCCTGGCGGCCGGTGGCGTGCTGCTCCTGACCGCGTGCGGGACCGGGTCGAACCCCGCGGCCCAGGACGGCAAGCTCCTGGTCGCCACCACCGTCGCGCCGATCACCTCCATCGCCGGCACAGTCGGCGGGGACAAGGTCGCCGTCGAGGGCATCGTGCCCGAAGGCACGAACTCGCACACGTTCGAGCCAGCACCACAGGTCGCCGAGCTGCTCAGCACGGCCGACATCATCTTCGTCAACGGACTCGGCCTCGAGGACCCGACCCAGGAGCTGGCCCAGGCGAACATGAAGGACGGCGCCCAGCTGGTGAACATCGGCGACGCCGTGCTGCCGAAGGACCAGTGGATCTTCGACTTCTCGTTCCCCGTGGAGGGGGGCAAGCCCAACCCCCACCTGTGGACCGACCCGCCCTACGCGGCCAAGTACGCCCAGGTGATCGCCGACACCTACGCCCAGCGCGACCCGGCCAACGCTGCCTACTACCAGGCGAACGCCGCTGCGTTCGTCAAGCAGACCAAGCAGCTGTCGGCCGCCCTGCGCGCCGACCAGAAGACTGTTCCCGACGGCAACCTGCGCCTGCTCACCTACCACGACGCCTACGCGTACTTCGCCCGGACGTTCGGTTGGCAGGTCATCGGTGCGGTGCAACCGAAGAACTTCGAGGACCCGACACCGCAAGAGGTGGCCAGCCTGATCGACCAGGTCAAGGCCGAGCACGTGCCGACGATCTTCGGCTCAGAGGTCTTCCCCTCTTCTGTCCTCGAGGAGATCGGTCGGGCCACCGGCGCGCGCTACGAGGACACTCTGCGCGATGATGACCTTCCGGGCTCACCCGGGGACGCCGAGCACTCCTGGCTCGGGCTCATGAGGTACGACTACATCACCATGGTCGAGGGACTCGGCGGCACCGCCGACCACCTCAGGAATGTGAAGGTCGAGAACGTGGCTCCAGACCAGGCGACGTACCCGCAATGACCGGTACGGGCGTGGGACCGCTGCTCCTGTCCCTCGACGGAGTCACGGTCGCCTACGACCGGCATCCCGTTCTGATCGACGTCGACTTCCACATCCACGCCGACCAGATCACGGGAATCGTCGGACCGTCCGGAGCGGGTAAGACGACCCTGCTGCGCACGCTGCTCGGCGCCGTCCGACCCAGCAGAGGAACCGTCACACGCCCCCCTGGTACTCGCGTCGCCTACGTGCCCCAGCTCGAGACGGTGAACTGGAACTTCCCGGTCACCGTCTCCGAATGCGTGCTGATGTCGCGCACGGAGCACCGACGGCTCCCTTGGGCGAGTCGGGCCGAGAAGACCATGGTGAGCCGGATGCTCGAACGCCTCGGTCTCGAAGAGCTCGGCAACCGTCACATCCGCGAGCTCTCCGGGGGTCAGCAACAGCGGATGTTCATCGCTCGAGCGCTCCTGCGTGAACCTGCGCTCTTGGTGCTCGACGAGCCGACGTCGGGTGTCGATGTGAGCACCAGGCACGACATGCTTCACCTGCTCCAGGACCTCCACGAGGACGGGCTGTCGATCGTGCTCTCGACGCACGACCTGAATGGCATGGCGGCGCACCTTCCACACCTGGTGTGCGTCAACCGGCGGATCGTCGCCGAGGGAACGCCAGCCGAGGTGATCACCCCGAAGGTGCTCGAGCAGACCTTCGGCGCCCGCATGGAGGTCCTGCAGCACCTGGGCATGCCAGTCGTTGTCGACGAGTACGACTCATCGCGGACGCGCAAGGTGTCGTGATGAACCTCATCGACCAGCTGATGACGCCCCTGCAGTACACGTTCTTCGTGAAAGGCATGTTCGTCGCGACCCTGTCCGGGGCGTTGCTCGGCTTCATCGGCGTCTACATCACACTGCGAGGGATGAGCTACATCGGCCATGGCCTTTCCCACGCGATCTTCGGCGGGTTCGCCGCCGTCCAGCTGTTCAGCGCGTCGTTGTACTTCGTGGGCGCAGCGGTGTGGGGACTCGCGTCGGCACTGGGGATCAGCTGGGTCACGCGGAGGTTCCGAATCGGAGCAGACGCGGCCATCGGCGTCATCACCACGGCGTCCTTCGCGCTGGGCGTGGCGCTGCTCGCGCACTTCAACGCTCGCGGTCCTTCCTTCGACGCCGCGATCTTCGGGTCCATCCTCGGCATCACGACCGGGCAGATGCTCGCACTCTCGGGGATCGCCGCGCTCACCGGTGTCATCGTGTTCTTCCGCTACAGGCAGCTGCTGTTCACCACCTTCGACCCGGAGGTGGCCCAGGCCTCGGGGGTGAACGTGGCGCGCACCGACGCCATGCTCATGCTCGTCCTCTCGCTGGCGATCCTTGCCACCCTCACCGTGATCGGTGTCACGCTGGTTGCGGCGATGCTGGTGATCCCTGCGGTCGTGGCTCGGATGATGACCAACCACTTCGGGCGCATGCTTGCGCTCTCGACAGTGATCGGCGGGTTCTGCGGTCTGGTCGGCATGTACGGCAGTTACTACGCCGCCGTCCCCTCCGGCACGATGATCGTGCTGGCCGGCGCCACACTGTTCGTGCTCGCGCTGATCGTCACGGGCACCCGCGGCATGCGCCGGACCGGCGGGCTCGACGACCACGACGAGCTGTCGCTGCCGGCACCGTCGGCCGCCGCCCTCCACCCGACCGCGACCCAGGAGCGACTGTGACCGAGACCCCTCGACTCGAGGTCGGCGACACTGCCCCGGCCTTCTCACTGACCGACGACCGTGACAACCAGGTGAGTCTCAAGGACTTCGTGGGCGAGACGGTGATCGTCTACTTCTACCCCGCCGCCATGACTCCTGGCTGCACCAAGCAGGCGTGTGATTTCCGCGACAACCTTGCGTCACTGCAGGCGTCCGGGTACCGAGTCCTGGGTGTCTCCCCCGACAAGCCGGCGAAGCTGGCCAAGTTTCGCGAGCACGATGCGCTCACGTTTCCGCTCCTGTCAGACCCGGACAAGGCCGTCATGAAGGCCTACGGGGCATTCGGTGAGAAGAAGCTGTACGGCAAGACGGTGACCGGCGTGATCCGCTCGACGTTCGTCGTGTCGGTCGACGCGAAGGGCAAGGGACGTGTCGACCTCGCGCAGTACAACGTGAAGGCGACCGGTCACGTCGCCAAGCTGCGCAAGGACCTCGGGCTCGACACCTAGGCAGCTGCCGAGGCGACCGGGCGGTAGGTTCGCTGCGTGCATCGTCCGGCGTGGCTCACCCGCAACGTCGGAGTCCTGTCGGCGGTCTCGTTGGCCCAGGACGCCGCCAGCGAGCTGATCTACCCTCTGCTGCCCCTGTTGCTGACCGTCGTGCTCGGAGCTCCGGCCGCCGTCGTGGGGATCACCGAAGGCGTCGCTGAAGGTGCAGCTGCTCTCACGAAGTACCTGTCGGGCAAGTACTCCGACCGGGTCGGGCGTAAACCACTCGTGACCACGGGCTACTCGATGGCAGCCGTCGGGAAGGTCATCGTCGCGGCGGCTGCTGTGTGGCCGTTAGTGCTGGTCGGACGGGTGGTCGACCGCCTCGGCAAGGGGATTCGCGGTGCACCCCGCGACGCCTTGCTCGCCGAGGGCGTGCCGCACAACGAGCTCGGACGCGTCTTCGGGTTCCACCGCGCGGCAGACACCGCCGGCGCCGTGATCGGCCCGCTCATCGCTTTGGGGATCCTCCAGGCCACCAACGACAACATTCGTCGCGCGCTGTGGATCGCCGTCATCCCAGCAGTCCTCAGCGTGGTCCTCGTGGCCTTCGCCCGCGAGGACCAGCCGGCGGAGCTCGTGCGACGCAGCCCCGCACTACGTCAGGAGATTCGCCAGCCTCTGCCCGACGCGTTCAAGCGGGTCACGGCGGTGCTGGTCATCATCGCCGTCGTCAACTTCCCGGATGCCCTGATCCTGCTGCGCGTCGGGGAGATCGGTTTCTCGGCCACCGGCGTCGTAGCCGCGTACGTCGTCTACAACCTCGTGTACTCGCTGGTCTCCTACCCCGCAGGCGCCCTGTCGGACTCGTGGCCGCGGTCCCAGGTCTACGCCCTGGGGCTGGCTTGCTTCGCCATCGGGTACATCGGACTCGGCGTCGTGGACGGCGGGTGGATCGTGTTCGCACTGATGGCGGTGTACGGAGGCTTCAACGGCTTCACCGACGGTGTCGGGAAGGCGTGGATCTCCACCCTGGTACCGACGAGCGTCAGAGGTCACGCCCAAGGTGTGTTCCAGGGCCTGTCCGGCGGGGCGGTGCTCCTCGCCGGCCTGTGGGCCGGACTTGCCTGGCACCTCGGGCCGGGTGATGGGGTCGTACCGCTGCTCGTTTCGGGTGTGGCAGCAGCCGGTGCGTCGGTCTGGATGATGACGGCAGGCCGCCGACTGGGCTGACCGCTGACCGTACGCGGATCAACCGTCGCCGAGGACCGGCGCGACGTCAGCGGTGAGCACGCGACCACTCGGGCTGCGCCAGACGGTTCGCCCGTGCTCACGCTCCTCGACAGACCACCCACCGAAGGTCTTGAGGCGATGATGTCGCCGGCACAGTGCCGCCAGCTGCTGCGAACTGGTCCGACCACCGGACCCGTCGGGCCGCCAGGGTGGGTCATGGTCGAGGTCGCACCGAGCGGCCGGGTGCTGGCACTGGGGGAAGGTGCACGTCTGGTCGCGAACCGTGACGAAACGTCGCAGTCGCGGTGGCGCGAACCGGGTGACCGGTCCGACGTCGAGGAGCTGGCCGGTCACCGGATCCGATACCAACCGCCGCCAGGTCTTCGCCTGCTGCAACCAGCCTCGGGCCACCTCGGCGGGGATGGCTCCGTAGCCGCGCAGCTCGCAGGGGTTGTCGGCCAGCTCGAGCAGGGTGGCCAGGTCGATGACGATCTGAGCCTGGACCGGCGTGCGCGGCGCAGCGACCGGCCCTGCCGCTTCGCCCTCGTCGCGCGGTGCGACAGCACCCAGGCAAAGTCCGAGCAAGGCATCGAACCGTCGAGCGTCCAGGCGCCGTGGGTCGTCGGCCGCACGTGGACCAGCCAGTGTCGACAGCGCGGCCCACACCGCCTCGATGTCGGTCGCCGGCCCCCGGACCATCAGCGCGGCGACCCCGTCGGGCTCATGCCACCTCTGGACGCTGCGATCGCGCGATGCTTGCGCATGGCGGCGGGTGGCGGCATCGACGTCGAGCCGGTCGGCCACCGTTCGGGCCAGCCGGCGGAGCTCGCCGATGGTCTTGCCCGACGCCCGCGCCAGGACACGTCGTTCGAGCTCGGCCACATGCTCGACGCGCATTCCGTCGGCGGTCTCCACGATGGCACGCACGTGCATGAACGAAAGGTCGCCGGCGAGAAACCGTTCGTACGTGCCGGACAGCGGTCCGGTCAGTGCACGAGCCATCGACAGGCGAGACCGTAGGGCGGTCTCGGAGAGGTTGAGCGACACCTGCATCTCGGTGAGCCAGCAGGACTGGTCGAGGAATGCGCGCTCGTTTCCAGCCCGGTCGGGTTCCTCGTTGCGACCGATGTGGTCGACGATGGCGGGCAGCTGTCGAGCCGCGGCCCACGCAGCAAGTCGTTCGCAGGCTTGCGCGAAGTCGACCCGGCCCTGCTCGGACAGGTCGCCAACGACGATCGACTCGACCAGCCGCGCAGACGGCGACCCTGGCGGCATAGCCTGCGCCTCAGCGGCAGCCTCGTCGGCGTCGAGCGGGACCGACGGTGCGACCCACTCGAGAAGCAGCGCAGCGACCTCGGCGTGGTTGCATGACGGGTTCGGGTCCGGCTCAGCGAGCCAGTCAGGAACCTCGTCAGGAACCATCCAGACGAGGTCGTCACGAACCATCGATTCGAACATGTGTTCGATGATATGAGTAGACGCTGACAGGATCCAGCCCCGGTCTTCACCTGTGGACGACCGGGCTACAGTCGTCGCTCACGCGGAAGTGGCGGAACGGCAGACGCGACAGGCTTAGGACCTGTTGCCCTTCGGGGCGTGGGGGTTCAAGTCCCCCCTTCCGCACGCAGGGCGTGCGTCCGAGCTAGGCGTCGGCGGCGGCAGCTGCAGCCTTGATGTCGTCTGCAGCGACCTTGTCGACGGCCTTCTCCACGATCGCGTCGGCCTTGGCCAGGGCCTTGCGGATCTCGACCGCACCGGGGTCGGAGACCAGGGCCACCAGCCCGGAGTGTCCGGGTGCGATCGCGTCCTGGAGCTCCTCTGCGAGCTCCTTGCGGTGGTGGACCTCACGTGCCTTGCCCGTGGCCGCTCCAGCGGCGCCCAGGACGGCCGCGCTGCCGATGATGGACGGCGGGAAGATCACGCCGAGAACGACGCCCCCGACAAGACCCCACCTCAGGCCGCGCCGCGTGCTGGGGTCGGTGGCCTTCTGGACCTCCAGGGTGCCGCCGGCCTCGCGCTTGACGACGATGACCCCTTCGATCTCCAGGGTCTTGCCATCCTCGATGTCCTTGAGGAACTCATAGGCCTGCCAGGCGGTGTCAGGGTCCGCGAAGTCGGCCACGAACAGCGTGTAGGCGCCATCACTGATCGCCGCCGCCGCAACTGTGTCGTCCGGTCCGGTCATGCTCGTGTCGTCAGTCATGGACGTCTCCCGCTCGATACCAGTAGGTCCTTGCGATCATAGGGGCATACCTGGAAGCCCTCACCTCGAGATGTCCGAGCTGTCGGGACTGGCGTCATCGCTTGGTGGATCGGGGTCCACGAGTGGCTCGCTTGCCTGCCCTGCACGGATGCGGCGGACGGCGCCAGTGAACTGCGACTCCACCAGTGCGGGGTCAGCTTCGAGCTCGGCTTCGTCGAGCCGGTAGCCGGTGACCACCGGCTGCGCGGCACCTTCGGATTCAAGGGCCCTCAGCCGCGCCGGTTCACCCTGGCGGCGCTGACGATGATCGCGGTGCATCCCCTCGAAGTCCCCGCGCGTCAGAGGGGCGAGCTCTAGGAACCCAGCAGCGACGGCAGCCGCCACCAGCTCGCTTCCCGCGGACGTCCGTTCGAGGACGACGTTGACCCCGGGCACTTCTTCGTGGAGCGCGCGGCCGTCGGGGTCGAGGACCCAACCGTCGGGACAAGCGATGTCGGCAAGCTCACCGATCGCGTCGGGGCAGATCTTGCAGCGCCACTGGACGTCGTAGCGCCACGGCACCTCCGGGTCGAACCAGGTCTGGTCGTACGTCATGTCGAAGGACCGACCGTCGGCGGCTCCCACATGGGTCGGTCCAGGCCACCCCTCGCCTCTCCACCTGAACGTGGACACCTCCTCTGGCTCCAGACCGTGGAAACGCGCGATCCTGCGCGCCGTACCCAGGTTGGGGACTCCCCCGCAGAACAACGTGAGCAGGTAGGGGATCTGGGTCCGCGCGCGCTGGTCGAAGTGCGCCAGGTTGCGGATCGCGGCGATGTCACAGGGTTTGGCGATGACGGCGAAACGACTGCCCGCGTCCAGCAGCTGCTTCACATGGACCAAGGGTGCCGCTGGTCCGTAGCGGGACTGTGCGCCAGAGATGACGTCCTCGCTCGTGGTCGACACCTGAGCGTCAGTCAGCATCGGGTTCTCAGCAGAAGCCCGCACGTGAAGGATCGTGTCGACGCGCCCGCTCACCAGCAGGAAGCACCCCAGCGCGGTGAGCGCACCACCGGCCGCCGCCCGATGACGCACCTCAGGATCGGTGGCCCACCCTCGCGACAACCCGCGCATCGGGCCCCAGATCGGGTCAAGGGTCGTGCCCGGTTCGGACCGACCGGCCGCGGTGCCGTCCGCGGTGACCCCCGGGCAGACGGCGAGCAGTCGCTCGGTCTCCTCGTTGCCCAACGTTCCCCGGATGAGTGGGCGAAGCTGTCCGCCGGCGGACAGGCACATCTCGACGCGGTCGCGTCCAGCCAGGCTCTCGCAGATCCCGCAACCGGTGCACAGTCCACCGCGAACCACAGCCGCCAGGCTGTCGATCGTGCCGTTGCCCATTCCCAACCACCCGATCTCGTCGAGGTCGGTGTCCAGCATGCCCGAACGCCGTCACCCCAGACCTTGTGCCGCGGAGGGAGACGTAGCACAGTCGAAACTACCAACCAGTGAGGGAGCCGCACCATGGTCAGACTCTTCGTCCGGCATGACGTCCAGGACTACGACAAGTGGCGGCAGGGCTACGACGACAACGCGAGGATGATTGCCGACAACGGAGTCCGCGCCCAAGCGGTGTACCGGTCCGTGGACGACGGCAACAACCTCACGGTCTCGCACGACTTCGACTCGATCGAAGCGGCACGCAGCTTCGCCGGGTCTGACGAGCTCAAGACGGCCATGCAGGCACTTGGGGTCGTCGGGCATCCGGAAGTCTGGTTCGTCGAGCAGGCCTGACCAACCCTCCGGGGTCACCATGACGCTCTGGGCAGCACGCCACTCCTCCTCCCGCTCCGTGGTGGTGGTCCTGGTCGAGCCGTCCGGCGCTGTGTGCGCCCGACGTGCCCGCTTCCGCGAGCGCGTAGCCGCGCACCTTGCGCCGGAGCGTCTGGACCTCGAGCTTGCCGCCGGCGCCAGCCCCGAGAGCAGGCCCGACCTGGCCCTGCGCGCTCGCTCGCTGGCCTCACCTCGCTCACGCCAGGTGCTCGCCGGGAGTGTGCGCCGCCTGCTGCGCCGGGTCGACGACCCTGTCTCAGCGCTTCCGACCTACCCGACGCTGGCGCTGCTGGACCGGGTCGAGGAAAGCCGGCACGAGCTGGACCTGCTGCTCGAACGGCTCCTTGCACCGGCACCTCTACCCACCCGGGGTCTCGCCCTGGTCCACCTTCTGCTCAGTGACAGTGCCGGCCCCCTCTACCGTCGCGGGGCTCATGAGGATCTCGCGGCCACGGTGATGCATGCGGTCCGCGCCCTCGACCCGGCCGAGGACTGGCCTGGGTGATCCTGATCCGGCCGTACCAGGAAGACCGCGAGGTGCTGCGTCCGCTCTTTCGGCTGGCCGACGACTCCGAGCAGGAGATCGCCGCCTACCTCGGGGAGGGTGACGTCCTCGCAGCCTTCGACGGCGACGACATCGTCGGACACCTGCAGCTCGTCCCACGCGAAGAGCCGCGCACCGTGGAGCTGAAGAGCATGGCCGTGGTCGAGATGCGGCGAGGCACGGGAGTCGGCCACGCGCTCGTCGAGGCGGCGGTCCGTCGGTGCCGCGAACACGGACAGACGCGGCTGCTCGTGGCGACCGCCACGGCGGACACGGGCAACCTGCGCTTCTACCAGCTGCAGGGCTTTCGCCTTATGGGTGTGGAGCGGGACGCCTTCGGGCGGCAGACCGGATACGCCGAAGGGATCATGATCGACGGGATCCCCTTGCGCGACCGCGTCTGGCTCGATCTGGATCTGTGACGCTCCCCCGACAGGCCGCACCTAGGCTGGCTCGGGTGGACGACGAACTCGTCATCAGCTCGCACCTGTGCGGATGGATGGTGCTGCGGAGACCCGACGGGGCGGTCCTGCTCGCTCGGCGCAGCGGCGTCACCTTCGGCGACGGTCTGTGGGGCCTTCCTGGCGGCCATGCGGAGCGCGGCGAGTCCTGGGCCCACGCGGCCGCGCGCGAAACCCTCGAGGAGGTCGGCCTCGCCGTCGCACCGAGCGACCTGGTGCCTCTTGGCGTGCAGCGGTACCTCGACGGACGGACCCACGGCGTCGACGCGTACTTCCTCGCCACCCGGTGGACCGGCGAGCCAGCCCCGGTCTCGGAGTGTTCTGAGGTCGGGTGGTTCGACCCAGCTGAGCTGCCGCAGGACTCCCTGCCCTGGCTTGCAAGAACCCTGGACATCCACCTCATGCAGCGCATCTGGCTGGACGAGGTCTTCTAGGCTTCCTGGTCCTCGATCGACATGGCTACCGACGAGAGCAGGGGGGCGAGTGCACGGAATGCACGGCCACGGTGGCTGATGGCGTCCTTCTCCGACGACGACATCTCGGCGGTGGTCTGATCGAGACCGTCGGGCACGAAGACCGGGTCGTAGCCGAACCCGTTGCTGCCCCTCGGCCTGGCGATGATCGCGCCGTCCAACCGACCCTCGACGACCCTCTCCACGCCGTCGGGCAGCGCCAACGCCGCCGCGCACGCGAAGTGAGCGGAGCGACGATCAGCAGAGACGTCAGCCAGCTGGGCCAGCAGAAGCTGGAGGTTGGCCACGTCGTCACCGTGGGCGCCTGACCAACGCGCGCTGAACACCCCCGGCATACCTCCGAGGATGTCGACGCACAGACCCGAGTCGTCGGCCAGCGCGGGCAGACCGGTGGAGGCAGCCACTGCGTGCGCCTTGAGCAACGCGTTCTCGGCGAAGGTGGCGCCTGTCTCCGCCACCTCGGCCACCTCGGGGAACAGGTCGAGTCCGACCAGCTCGACGACGATGGAGTCCTCGTCGAGAATCCGACGCAGCTCCACCACCTTGTGGGCGTTGCGCGTGGCGAGAACGACTCGAACGGTCATGACGAGACGTCGGCGAGCGCCTCGGCCTGCAGTACGGTCAGCTCTGCACAGCCTGCTGAAGCAAGGTCGAGAAGCTGGTCGAGCAGCGAACGGTCGAACGGGTCACCCTCGGCAGTCCCCTGGACCTCGACGAAGCGGCCGTCGCCGGTACACACCACGTTCATGTCGGTCTCCGCGGTGACGTCTTCCTCGTAGCGCAGGTCGAGCAGCGGGAGGCGGTCGACGATCCCCACGGACACTGCAGCCACAGACCCCGTCAGCGGCTCAGCCGTCGCGGCAAGGCCGCCGTTCGACTTCAGCCACGTCACCGCGTCAGCCAGCGCGACATACGCGCCCGTGATCGCCGCTGTCCGGGTTCCGCCGTCGGCCTGCAGGACGTCGCAGTCCAGCACGATCGTGTTCTCTCCCAGCAACGACAGATCCACCACGGCGCGAAGAGACCGACCGACCAGTCGGGAGATCTCGTGAGTGCGGCCGCCGATCTTGCCTCGCACGGACTCGCGGTCGCTGCGGGTGTGCGTCGACCTCGGGAGCATCGCGTACTCGGCGGTGACCCACCCCAGCCCGCTGCCCTTGCGCCACCGAGGAACACCCACCGTCGCCGAGGCCGTGCACAGCACCCGAGTGCGGCCGAAGGAGACGAGCACAGAACCCTCGGCGTGCTCTGACCAGTGCCGTTCGAAGGTGACCGGTCGCAGCTGCGTGGCCGTCCGGCCGTCGATACGTGACATGCGGCGAGGCTATCGGCCGCCGACGTCGACCCGGAGCCCGGAGTGGGCGAGCGAGATCGGGCCGTCAAACACCTCGGCCGCCTCCGCCACCGCTCGGTGCCCGTCGTGCCAGGGCGGCACGTGAGTGAGGACCAGATGACCGACCCCGGCGTCGCGGGCGATCTCACCGGCCTGACGACCGGTCAGATGGAGATTGCGCGGATTGTCCGCGCCGTCGACGAACGACGCCTCGGCAACGAGCAGGTCGACGCCGGTGACCAGTGGCACGATCCGGTCGTTGGGGCCAGTGTCACCGGTGTATGCGAGCGCGACGTCCTCGACGTCCAGCCGGATCGCCGTCGCCGTGACCGGGTGAGCCATCGGCGCAGAGCCGATCCCGAACGGGCCGACCTGCGAGGCCGACGACAGGTCGATGAACTCGAACTCCGTGGACATGCCGGGGTGAACGGGCAGGTCATAGGCCCGCGCCATTCGCGTCGCGGTGTCGCCGGGTCCCAGGACGGGAAGCCGGCCCTCACCGCCGTAGCCGCCGTACTTACGCGCGACGTACAGCGACGTGAGGTCGATGCAGTGGTCGGCGTGCAGATGGCTCAGCACGATGGCGTCGATCGTCCGAAGGTCGATGAACCGCATGAGTGCACCGAGTGCACCGTTGCCGAGGTCGAGGAGCAGGACGAACCCTTCGTGCTGCACCAGGTAGCACGACGCGGGTGAGTCAGGTCCGGGCATGCTCCCCGTGCAGCCGATGACGGTCAGCTCCACGCCACGACCTCCGCACGCTCGACGTCGCCCGCCTCCGGACCGAGGAATCGGTGGGTCAGACGCCGGAACGGCTCAGGGTCCCCCGTCGCCAGGAACCGGTGCTTGGGCTCAGCAAGACGATCGTCGCGGAGGTCAGCTCGCTCAGCGAGGACCCGGTACACGTCACGGGCTGTCTCGTCGGCACTCGAGACCAGCGTGACCTCGTACCCCATGACGTAGGAGATCACCCCAGCGAGAAGGGGGTAGTGCGTACACCCGAGCACCAGGGTGTCGACGCCGGCTGCAACCACAGGGTCAAGGTAGCCGTGGGCCACCTCCAGCAGCTCGGGCCCACCGGTGATCCCGCGCTCGACGAAGTCGACGAAACGGGGACACGCCTGCTGGGTCAGCCTCATCTTCGGGGCCGCGGCGAACGCATCACCGTACGCACCGCTGGCAACGGTCGCCTGGGTCCCGATCACACCGACGTGACCGCTGCGAGTCGCATGCACGGCACGCCGGACCGCCGGCTGGATCACCTCGATGACGGGGACGTCGTACCGCTCACGTGCGTCGCGCAGCACCGCGGCGCTCGCGCTGTTGCAGGCGATCACGAGCATCTTGACGCGCTGCGCCACCAGATGGTCCATCACGTCGAGCGCGTAAGCCCGGACCTCCGCGATGGGCCGCGGACCGTACGGTCCGCGGGCCGTGTCACCGACGTACAGGACCTCCTCGTGAGGCAGGAGGTCGATGACCGACCGCGCCACGGTCAGCCCGCCGACCCCGCTGTCGAAGATGCCGATCGGCGCGTCATTCACGCCCGCCAGACTATCGACTACGCCCAGAGCTGGCCCTCGATGGACTCTTCGGCCTCGTCGAGGTCGGTCGCGTCGTAGACACCGGTCGACAGGTACTTCCAGCCGCCGTCGCAGACGACGAACGCGATGTCAGCCGGCTGGCCCGCCTTCACCGCCTTGGCCGCCATGCCCAGGGCTGCGTGCAGGATGGCCCCGGTCGAGATCCCCGCGAAGATGCCTTCCGTCTCGAGCAGCTCGCGGGTCCGCCTGACGGCGTCCCGCGGCCCCACGGAGAACCGGGTGGTCAGGACCGCGGGGTCGTACAGCTCGGGGACGAACCCCTCGTCGAGGTTCCGCAGGCCGTAGACCAGCTCGCCGTAGCGTGGCTCGGCGGCCACGATCTGCACCCCCGGGACCTTCTCGCGCAGGTAGCGTCCCACCCCCATGAGCGTGCCCGTGGTGCCGAGCCCGGCGACGAAGTGGGTCACCGTCGGGAGGTCGGCCAGGATCTCAGGGCCAGTCGTGCGGTAGTGCGCTTCGGCGTTGGCCGGGTTCCCGTACTGGTAGAGCATCACCCAGTCCGGGTTGGCCGCAGCCATCTGCTTGGCCACCCGGACGGCTTCGTTCGAACCACCCGCAGCGGGCGACGAGATGATCTCCGCGCCCCACATCTGCAGCAGCTGGCGGCGTTCGACTGAGGTGTTCTCCGGCATCACCGCCACCATCCGGTAGCCCTTGAGCCGGGCGGCCATCGCCAAGGAGATGCCTGTGTTGCCCGACGTCGGCTCCAAGATCGTGCAGCCCGGGGTCAGCCGACCCTCGCGCTCGGCCGCCTCCACCATCGCCAGCGCGGGTCGGTCCTTCACCGACCCCGTCGGGTTGTAGTCCTCGAGCTTGGCCCACAGCCGGACGTCGCCGGACGGCGACAGCCGCGGGAGCCCGACCAGCGGCGTCCCTCCGACGGAGTCCAGCAGTGAGTCGAAGCGCACGGACCTAGGCTCCGCCGGCTCCGCCGGCCCTTGCCCAACCGCCGGCTCCGCCGGCCACCGCCGGGAGGATCGTCACCGAGTCCCCGTCCCCCACCGGCGTCTCCAGCCCCGACAGGAACCGGACGTCCTCGTCGTTGAGGTACACGTTCACGAAGCGGCGCAGGCCCTTCTCGTCGACCAGGCGCTCACGAAGACCCGGGTGGTGGACCTCCAGGTTGTCGATCAAGCCGTCGAGAGTCACACCCTCGCCGTCGACGACCTTGGCGCCGCCGGTGTAGCTGCGCAGGATCGTCGGGATTCGGACCTCGACGGCCATGTGATCGGACTCCTTCGTGGGTTCGTGCGCCCGGTTCGGCGCTGGGAACAACTGCTGGTCGGGGCGGCTGGTCGGGGCGGCTGGTCGGGGCGGCTGGTCAAGCCTGCTGGTCGTCCAACACTGCGACGACCCTGACTTCTTCCTCGGCGACGACGCCGTCCACGATCCGAAACGAGCGGAACTGCTCACGGTCGGGGTCGGCCGTCGAGACCAGGACGTAGTGGGCGTCGGGCTGGGACGCGTAGCTGATGTCCGTACGCGAGGGGTAGGCCTCGGTCGCCGTGTGCGAGTGGTAGATCACGAGCGGCTCCTCGTCGCGGTCGTCCATCTCGCGGTACAGACGCAGCAGATCGGCGGAGTCGAACTCGTAGAACGTGGGTGACCGGGCCGCGTTGACCATCGGGATGAAGCGGGTGGGCCGGTCGCTGCCCGCCGTACCGGCAACCACGCCGCAGGCCTCGTCGGGGTGGTCGCGTCTGGCATGGGCGACGATCGCGTCGTACGTGGCCTGGTCGACGATGAGCACCCGCCCAGGCTACGGGGACCGCGGGCTCATGGCGTCGACGAGGGTCCCCTGGAGGTAGGTCAGCCAGTGGTAGACGAAGAAGACTGGCGTCCGGGGGTCGTCCTCGTCAGGCCACTGGTCGTCCTCGGTGACCCCGATCCTCGTACCGATCACCAGACGCAGGTCGTTCAGGCAGCCCAGCCACGCCCTGGCCTGGTCGGCGTCCAGCGTCACCGTCCCCTTGCGGCCCGACCGCTCGCCCAGCGTCGCGATGACGACGGCTGCTCGCTGGGCCTTGTCCTTGCGTAGGTCCTGCTCGGTGTACCGGCGGAAGTCCGACGCCGCCTCGTCGTCGTCGAGGTACGCGTCCGGGAACAGCCGCTGGAGTGCCGGGTCGCCGGAGGGCTCACGATCGGCGCCCAGCCCCACCATCGTCGCCAGCGGGTCGCTCGACTCGGCCTCGTCGGGGGCGACGAGCTCCGCGAGCTGCTCGACCCACCCCTTCAGCGCCTCGGTCTCGTCGTCGTCGAGATGGATCCTCACCCCTCCCCCGGAGGTCCCCCGGATCTTCACGAGTCACGCTGCAAGGTCGCCCACAGCCCGTACCCGTGCATGGCCGTCACGTCGCGTTCCATCTCCTCGCGCGTGCCGTTCGACACGACGGCCCGGCCCTCCTCATGCACCTGCATCATGAGACTGGTCGCCTTGTCGACGTCGTATCCGAAGTAGTCCTGGAGCACGAAGGTGACGTACGTCATCAGGTTCACCGGGTCGTTCCACACGATCGTCACCCACGGGCGGTCAGGAGCCACCACGGACTCGGCGAACCGGTCGGTGTCGGGCCGGTCGACTTCCGGTGGGGCCAGACTCACGTCGACCATGGTCGCACGGGCGCAGCACTAGGCTTCCTCCGTGACTGCACCTCCATCGTCGACCGCGCTGCACACCGACCACTACGAGCTCACGATGCTGCAGGCGGCGCTGCGCGACGGCACCTGGCGGCGGCGCAGCGTGTTCGAGCTGTTCTGCCGCAGGCTTCCGGCCGGACGCCGGTACGGCGTCGTGGCAGGCGCGGCGAGATTCCTCGA
This sequence comes from Actinomycetes bacterium, assembly GCA_049282455.1. GTDB lineage: Bacteria > Actinomycetota > Actinomycetes > JAHEKZ01 > JAHEKZ01 > JBAPUB01. The sequence continues at coordinate 14,758 of JBAPUB010000103.1, read as the reverse complement.
CGCACTGACCCGCTTCACCTTCGACGACGAGGTGCTGGCATTTCTGGAAGAGCGGTCGGTCGTCGAGAACGACACGCTCGCCTGGCTGGCCGACTACCACTTCGAGGGCGACATTTGGGGCTATCCCGAAGGGGAGACCTTCTTCCCCGGCTCTCCGCTTCTCGTGGTCGAGGGCTCGTTCGCGGAGTGTGTGGTCCTGGAGACCCTGGCCCTGTCCATCTACAACCACGACTGCGCCATCGCGTCGGCCGGGGCCCGGATGGTGTCCGCCTCGCGTGGGCGCCCCATCATCGAGATGGGCTCCCGAAGGGCTCACGAAGAGGCCGCCGTCGCGGCGGCGCGAGCTGCCTACGTCACCGGCTTCGAGTCGACGTCCAACCTGGAGGCCGGACGGCGTCACGGGGTCCCGACCCGGGGGACCAGTGCGCACGCATTCACATTGCTTCACGACACCGAACGCTCGGCCTTCGAGTCCCAGGTCTCAGCGCTCGGCGCCGCCACGACCTTGCTCGTCGACACCTTCGACATCAGGACCGGCGTGGCTACCGGGATCGCTGTCGCCGGCCCGACACTCGGCGGTGTGCGCATCGACTCCGGCGACCTCGCCGACGAGTGCCGACGCGTGCGCTCCCAGCTGGACGAGCTCGGGGCCACCAGTACCCGCATCGTCGTGACCGGCGACCTCGACGAGCACGCCATCGCCGCCCTCGGGTCCGCCCCCGCCGACGGCTACGGCGTGGGCACGGCGCTGGTAACGGGCTCCGGTGCGCCGACCGCTGAGCTGGTCTACAAGCTCGTGGCCCGAGGGGTGACCAACGACGCAGACGCACGTCTGCTGGGGGTGGCCAAGCGGTCTGTGGGCAAGCCGACCGTGGCCGGACGTAAGTGGGCGTTCCGCAAGCATGCGCCGGACGGGACCGCCATCGAGGAGATCATCCGAGTCGGCACCGACTACGACGGCGACCACGAGCGGCCCATGCTCAGCCAGTTCGTTCGAGGCGGCCAGCTGATGCCCGTCGCCGGACTGGAAGATGCCAGACGGCGGCACGCCCAGGCTATGAGCGAGCTGCCTCCCGACGGCCACCGGCTGTCGGTCGGGGACCCGGCGATCCCTACCGTCTTCGAGGAGGAACAGTGACCCGACGAGCCCTGCTGATCGTCGACGTACAGAACGACTTCTGCGAAGGCGGGTCCCTGGCCGTCGCGGGCGGGACCGCGGTGGCGGAGGCGATCAGCACCTACGTGGCAGAGCGCGGAGACGACTACTCGGCGGTCGTGGCCACGCGTGACCACCACATAGACCCTGGCGCCCACTTCGCGGAGCAGCCCGACTTCGTGGACACCTGGCCGGCGCACTGCGTGGCCGGTACGGCGGGCGCAGCCTTGCACCCCGACCTGGCCACCGAGCGAATCCAAGCTGTCTTCGACAAAGGCGAGTTCGCTGCGGCCTACTCCGGGTTCGAAGGGTCTGACCCCAAGGGCGTCACGCTGTCCGACTGGTTGCACGGGAACCAGATCACTCACGTCGATGTGGTCGGCATCGCCACCGACCACTGCGTACGGGCCACGGCACTCGACGCGGTCAGCAAGGGGTACGCGACACGCGTCCTCCTGTCGCTGACAGCGGCCGTGGCCGAGGCGACCACCGTCTCCGCTCTCGAGCAGCTGCGGTCGTCCGGAGTCGAGCTCGTCGGAAGTCCCGTGACCTTCTGAGCGTCAGGCCACCGTCAAGACGATGCGCGAGCTGTGCCCGGCGTCGAGAGCACCGGGCAGGGCCACCACACGCAGCGTGCGAACCCCTGCGGTGCGGGTACGCACCGTGAAGCTGAACTGACCCAGACTGTCCACGGTCTGGGTACCCCTGGGCACCCACGCGCCGTCCACCAGTCGCTGACGCTGGACCACGGTCCCAGCCACGGCCGGGGTGACGGCGCCGGTGAGCACGTACGACTTCGACCCCACCGCGATCCGGGCATTCGTGGTCGCAACCTTCACGGCGAAGTCCACGCGTGTCGAAGCGGCTGCGCTTCTGGCACGAGTGTGGGCCCAGGTCGCAGGGGTGGTGAGCCTGAAGTCGACATGGTGGCGTGGGACGACGGCGAAGCTCACCGCTCCGGTGCCGTCGGACGCTTGGGCGCCCACCTCGGTCCAGGTTCCGCCTGGAGGCCGGCGCCACAAGGTGACCTTGGCTCCCGCAGCCACAGCGCCCGCAACGGTGACGGTGCCCTGGACGTCGGCAGCCTGACCGTAGGTGACCGACGTTGGCGCACTCACGTGCAGCTTCGCCGTCTTCACCGCGTGAGCCACGGCGTAGTCGTTGATCTTGGTCCAGGTCGGCGCGGACTCGTTGCCCAGGGCCCAGATTGCCACGCCCCGAAGACCGTACTTCTCGACGAGGGGAAGCTTGGACGCCACAGAGTGCGCGTCGTCGAACCAGACCGCGCGCTTGGCTACGCAGCTGCTGCCACCCGAGTGGTATCGCGTCCGGTAGGTGAACGTTCGACTCGTCCCCGCGGCGTTCCAGGTCGGTGTGACTCCGATTGACGCTGCGAAGTCCTGCATCCCCGTCGTGGTGCGCGACAGCGACGCCTTGGCCGACGACGGACACCTGCCCGAGACGGCGCGCACGAACCAGTCGCGGCCATAGGCCGGGAGCCCGAACGAGATCTTGGACGGCGCCACCTGGGTGACCGCGTACGCGAGAACGGTGTCGACCCAGCTCTTCGGCGCCATCGGGCCCGGGGCTCCCCCACTCCAGCTGTAGTCGTAGGTCATGATGCGGAACCTGTCGGTGACCGCACCGAGCGCGGGGTAGTCGAAGACCCACCAGTTCGGGTCGGAGTTGGCACGCCGGGGCGGCACCGTCACCGAGCTGACCATCCCGTTCCTCGCCAGCAGGTGGTCCAGGCGCGCGAGCAGCAGCGGGTACTTGGCCCGGACGACGTCGCGAGCTGCGTTACTGCCGAAGTTGATGGTCTCGTAGTCCAGGTCGATCCCGTCGACCCCGAACCTCTGGGCCAGGTTGGCGATCGCCCGGGCGTGCGCGTTGCGGCGGCTCCGGTCTTTCAGCAGGTTGGCGAACTGGTCTGCGTCCAGGCTCGTGGTCAGGGTCGGAACGACCTTCACGCCCGCGTTGTGAAGCGACGTGACCATGGAAGCGAGCGTCGAGGCTGACCCCTGGAAGGTGATTCCCGTGGTCGACGTGGTCTGCAGGAGGAACGGCGACGCCTCGTCGAACAGCTGCGCATGGTCGACCACCGAGGAGGTCGAGGTCGAGGGCATCCAGTACGGCATCCAGCCGGTCACGATCGGTCGGGGTGCGGGCGTCTGGGCGGCCCCCTGGGCCACGTCCGGAGCCATCAGAGCCAGGGTCGACCCGGCAACCGTGAGCGCCAGCCCTACCCCGAAGGTCCGGGTGAGCCGGGGAATGCGAAGCAACACGAGGGACTGCCTCCAGGTCGGTCAAGCATGCTCTCCCCTGGTCTTCGACCGCTACCGCCCGATCCTTGACCGGCCGCCCACATAGCGGAACCCGAGGCCCCGGACCCTGGCAGGATGGCCCTGGCGGCCACCGAAGGAGGGCAGTCGGGTGCAGATCCCCGATCGTGACCCGAACCTTCCCGAGCCGCCTCTGCTCGGGGCCATCCGATCCTTCGTGATCGGCGACGACGCGGCCGTCGAAGGCCCCTACGGGCGCCGACGGGTCACCTACGCCGACTACACGGCCAGCGGACGCGCGCTCGGCTTCATCGAGACCTTCATCCGCGACGAGGTGCTCCCCCGGTACGCCAACACGCACACCGAGAGCAGCACCACCGGTCGCCAGACCACAGCCCTGCGCGAGGATGCACGGACCCTCATCCGACACTCGATCCATGCTGGCGACGACGTCGCGGTAATCTTCGCCGGGTCGGGCGCCACCGGCGCGATCGACCGGCTCATCGGCGTCCTGGGGCTGCGGATCCCCTCGGAGCTGGAGGACCGCTACCACCTGAGCGCGTCGATCCCCCCTGACGAACGACCCGTGGTGTTCGTCGGACCCTTCGAGCACCACTCGAACGAGCTCCCGTGGCGCGAGTCGATCTGCGACGTCGTGCGCATCCCCGAGGACGCCGACGGCCACATCGACCAGGCCGCCCTCGAGCACCAGCTCTCGCTGTACCGGGAGCGACGCCTTCGGATCGGGGCCTTCAGCGCAGCCAGCAACGTCACGGGGATCGTGAGCGACACCTACGGAATCTCGGCCCTCCTGCACCGCTACGAGGCCCTGGCCATCTGGGACTTCGCGGCAGCCGGTCCCTACATCGACATCGGGATGGACGCCCCGGACGGCGGCGACCCCGCGGCCTACAAGGACGCCATCGTGCTGTCCCCGCACAAGTTCGTCGGTGGTCCCGGGACACCAGGGGTGCTGGCCGTGCGCAAGGCGCTGCTGACCAACCGGGTCCCCGACGTCGTCGGAGGCGGCACGGTCGCCTATGTGAACCCCGTCGAGCACCGCTACCTCAGCGACCCGCAGGCCCGTGAGGAAGGCGGAACACCGGCCATCGTCGAGTCCATCCGCGCTGGTCTGGTGTTCCAGCTGAAGGACGCCGTGGGCACCACGGTGATCGCAGCGCACGAGACCGACTACGTGAAGCGGGCCATCGCGTCCTGGAGCCAGGTGCCGTCGCTCCAGATCCTCGGGAACACCGACGCCGACCGCCTGTCGATCGTCTCCTTCGTCGTACGTCGCCCCGGTGGCAGGTACCTGCACCACAACGCGGTGGTGAGCCTGCTCGACGACCTCTTCGGCGTCCAAGCCCGAGGTGGCTGCTCGTGCGCCGGACCGTACGGGCATGCGCTTTTGGGCATCGACGTCGAACGGTCCCATGAGTACGAGCGCGAGATCACGGGGGGTTGCGAGGGGATCAAGCCCGGCTGGGTGCGGGTGAACTTCAACTACTTCATCGGCGAGCAGGTCTTCGCCTCGATCCTTCGCGCGGTGGAGTTCGTCGCCGAGCACGGACACCTGTTTCTGCGCGACTACCGGTTCGACCCCGCAACCGGCCTGTGGCACCACCGAAGGCCGAGCGCAGCGGACTCGATGCTTCGCCTCACCGACGTCGGCTACGACCAGACGGGACGCATGACGTACCCGTTGCGCGGACTACGCGCCGACGAGTCAGAGCTGGCCGGCTACCTGGACCACGCGAGGGCCCTGGCTGCCGAACGCGCCGACTCCGGGCCGTACGACGACCCTGCAGCGTCGCTGTCCGCCGACTTCGACGCACTCCGGTGGTTCGAGCTGCCGTCGGCCTGCCTGGTGCCCGACCGGTCCAACTCGTCCTAGAGCGTGCGCCCCGACCAGGTCCACGGGTACTGCGTGTCCTCGGCCTCGAGCGCAGCAGGGCCGAGGTCCAGCGGACGGAACGTGTCGACCATCACCGCCAGCTCGTCGGTCGCGAGACGTCCGATGCTCGCCTCGACACTGCCTGGCTGCGGCCCGTGGGTGAAGCCACTCGGGTGCAAGGTCAGCGACCCCTGCTCGATGCCGGCGCCCTTTCGGCTCATGAAGTCGCCGCCGCAGTAGAACAAGACCTCGTCGGAGTCGACGTTCGCGTGGTTGTAGGGCGCCGGGATCGAGTCGGGGTGGTAGTCGAACAGACGCGGCACGAACGAGCAGATCACGAAGCTGGGACCGGCGAAGGTCTGGTGCACCGTCGGTGGCTGGTGCAGGCGTCCGGTGATCGGCTCGAAGTCGTGGATGGACAACGCGTACGGGTACTGGGCACCGTCCCAGCCGACGACGTCGAACGGGTGGTGGGCGTAGGTGTAGCGCGTGTACCCCTGCCGTTGCCTGACGATCACCTCGACGTCGGTCGCGTCGACGAGCAGCGGCTCGGTTGGTCCCCGGAGGTCGCGCTCGCAGAACGGCGAGTGCTCGAGGAACTGACCTTGCTTGGACAGGTAGCGCGCCGGAGGACCCACGTGACCGGAGGCCTCGACGACGAGCAGTCGCAGCGGGTCGGTGACGGCGGGCACCACCCGGTACGTCGTCGACGTCGGAAGCACGACGTAGTCGCCGGGGGTGGCCTCGAGGACACCGAAGACGGTCTCGATGCTGCCGTGACCCGACTCGACGTACAGGACCTCGTCCCCGACGGCGTTGCGGTAGAGCGGTGACGTTGCCGTGGCGGCGACGTACGACATAGCGACGTCTGCGTTGGAGAACAGCAGCTGTCGGCCGGTCACGGCGTCGGCACCGGCACCGGGGTCGAGCTTGTGCGCTCGTACGTGGCGGGGCAGCAGCGGGTGGTTTGCGACAGCGTCCTGCGGCCTGGAGGTCCAGGCCTGGGCCGCGACGATCGCCGTGGGGAGGTGTCGGTGGTACAGCAGCGCGGAGACGCTGGAGAAGCCCTCCTGCCCCATCAGCTCCTCGGCGTACAGCCCACCGTCGGGGCGGCGGAACTGCACATGACGCTTCCGGGGGATCTCACCCACCGACCGGTAGTACGGCATGCCGTTCGCCTCGCAGTCCTGATGTTGTGCCAGGTGGTGTCCAGTAATCGGGTCTTGGTGTACCGCTCAAACCACCATCGGCTAGCGTGCGCCGGGTGTCAACCCTTGCCGGACTCACCGACCACCTGATCGACGACGCTGCGGTGTACCCCCCAGGGAACGCCCCGCTGGCCGAGGCCCTCGGCGCCCACAGGGGCTACCGGGACTCGCCGCTCGAGCCACTCGTGGGACCCCTGCTGCTCCCCGCGTCGAGCATCGCCACCGTCTTGGACCTGGTGGAGGTCGCCGACGACCTGGCCATCGGCGTGGTCGCCGACCACGGGCTGGGGTCGCTGGTCCAAGCCCGTGACCTGCTGGCCGACCAACGGTGGCTGCGCCCGGTGCAGTACGAGCTGCGACTGCCGGCCGAGCACCTCGTTCGCGCCGTCGAGCTCACCCTCGACGCCCTGGAGTTCACCGCCCTGACCTTCCTCGAGCTCCCTGGCTCCCCCGAGCTGGTCGACGCTCTGGACGTCGTCAGCGACGACGGGGTCGAGGCCGTGAAGTTCCGGTGCGGACCGCAGCCCGCCGACGTCCCGGACGCACGTCAGCTGGCGACGTTCCTGCACGGATGCGCGGTCCGGCGGCTGCCCTTCAAGCTGACCGCTGGGCTGCACCGGGCGCTTCCTCATACCGACGCCGCGACGGGCGCCCACCAGCACGGCTTCCTCAACACTCTCGCGGCCACGGCGTCCGCCCTCGACGGTGGATCGGTGCAGGACGCGGTGTCGCTGCTGTCCACCAGCAACACCGGACCACTGCTCGAGGCGCTTTCGGCGGCGTCGGTTCCGAGTCTGCGCAGCGTCTACCGAAGCCTTGGCTCGTGCAGCATCAGCGAACCGTTCGCTGACCTCAGCGAGCTCGGCCTGGTCGTTCCTGAACCCGGAGGTGTGTCATGACGTCAACCTGGTGGTCGGTCCCCGACGATTCACCGTTCCCCGTCCAGAACCTTCCCTACGGCGTCGTCTCGGGCCCGGACGGTGCGCGCCGGCTGGCCGTCGCGCTCGGCGACCACGCTCTCGACCTCGCCGCGGTCGCCGAGCTGGGGCTGTTCGACGATGTCGTCACCGACGCACGATCGGTGTTGGGCGCTTCCACCCTGAACCCGCTGCTCGCGCGAGGCAGGCCCGTGTGGTCACAGGTGCGGCTGCGCCTGGTCGAGCTGCTGGGAGACGACCAGTACCAGCAGTCGCTGTCGCCGATGTTCCGGGCACGCGACAGCCTGGTCAACCACCTGCCGTTCGACGTGGCTGACTACGTCGACTTCTACTCGTCGGAGCAGCACGCACTCAACGTTGGTGCGATCTTCCGCCCGGACGCGCCGGCTCTGCCGGAGAACTGGAAGCACCTACCGATCGGATACCACGGGCGCGCCGGAACCGTCGTCGTGTCCGGCACCCCGGTCGTCCGCCCCCGGGGCCAGCGCAAGCCGCGCAACGCCGAAGTGCCTTCGTTCGGTCCGTCGACGCGGCTGGACATCGAGGCAGAGGTCGGGTTCGTGGTCGGCACACCGACCACGCTCGGCTCCTCGGTCACACCCACAGCTCTGCTCGACCACGTGTTCGGCGTCGTCCTCCTCAATGACTGGTCCGCGCGCGACATCCAGGCCTGGGAGTACCAGCCGCTCGGGCCGTTCCTGGGCAAGTCGTTCGCGACGTCGATCTCACCGTGGGTCGTCACACTCGAGGCGCTCGAAGCCGCCCGGGTCGGGCCACCTGCCCAAGATCCTGAGGTGTTCGGCTACCTGCGAGACGACGACCCCTGGTCGCTCGACCTCGCGCTCGAGGTGCGGCTCAACAACACGGTCGTGTCGAGGCCTCCGTTTCGCACCCAGTACTGGACGCCGGGACAACAGCTCGCACACATGACCGTGAACGGCGCCTCGTTGCGCACTGGCGACCTCTTCGCCTCCGGAACCGTGACCGGACCCGCCCGCGAGGAACGTGGCTCGTTGCTCGAGCTGTCGTGGGGCGGGAGCGATCCGATCACGCTGGACGACGGCACGACGCGCACGTTCCTGGACGACGGCGACACCGTGAGCATCAGCGCCTGGGCCCCGGGGCTGGACGGGTCGCGGATCGGCTTCGGACCGGTGTCCGGGCAGATCAGCGCGGCCAGCGCGGCCGACCAGACGTGAACAGCCAGCGGTCGAAGAACCGGTGCAACGACTGACCGGACACATGCTCGGCGAGCTTGACGAACTGCGGTGTCGTCCCGTTCCGGTCACGGTGGTCGCGGTACCACGTGCGAAGAGTACGGTCGAACGCCGCAGCGCCGATCGTGTCCCGCAGCGCCTGCAGGGTCATGCCGCCGCGGTCGTAGACCGGCCAGGCGAACAGTCGGCCGATTCCGGGGTCACCGATGTGCAGGTTCCAGAACCCGGCGTCCGGGCCGTATGAGCGGTAGTCACGGCGGAACAGGGTCTCGACAGGGGTCCCTTGGCGATGGGCGCTCCACAGGTACTCGGCCCAGGTCGCGAACCCCTCGTTGAGCCAGATGTCACGCCAGCGCTTCAGCGCCACGCTGTCGCCGAACCACTGGTGGGCCAGCTCGTGCGCGACGACGTAGCTGCCGTCGACCCCCTTCGGGAAGAAGGCCTTGGAGTAGACCGGGCGGGTCTGGGTCTCCAGGGCGAAGCCGAGCGAGAGGTTGTCGACGATGGCTCCCGCCGCTTCGAACGGGTAGGCACCGAACCGCTTCTGCATGAAGCGGATGACCTCGCCGGTGCGCGAGAGCTGTCGGTCGATGTGTGTGGGCAGCGAGGCGTCGACCGCTGTCAGTACCGGCGTGCCGTCGGCGAGGGTCGACCGGTGGATACGCCACTTGCCGATGGCCACAGTCACGAGGTACGACGCCGCTGGGTGCTGCAGCGACCATCGGTACGTGGACCAGCCGTCGCCGCCCGTGGTCACGGCACCTTCGACGCCGTTGCTCACCGCGCGGACCCCCGGGGGAACCGTGAACGCCATCCGGTAGGTCGCCTTGTCGGAGGGGTGCTCGTTCACCGGGAACCAGAACGACCCAGCGAGGGGCTGGCCCACCACCAGGGCACCGTCGTCGGTGTTGAACCAGCCGTTCTTGCCCAACGAGGGGGACGACTGGTGGGTCGGCTTGCCGTGGTAGACCACGCGGACGACGAAGTGGTGTCCGCGGACCAGCGCCTTCGCCGGCGTGATCACCAGCTCGCCGCCGGAGTGCACGTAGGTTGCCGTTGCGCCGTCGACGGTCACCGACGCGACGGCAAGCCCGCGCAGGTCCAGGTCGAACCTCGACAGCGACTGCTGCGCCGTGGCCCTCACCGTTGCGGTTCCGGTGAGGACGTCGGTCGACGGCGCGAACCGGACCGCGAGGTCGTAGTGGCGGACCTGGTAGCCGCCGTTCCCCTGTTTGGGTGTGTACGGGTCACCGACCCCCGCCGCACCCGGGGAGGGCGCGACGATCGCGGCGGCCGGCAGCGCCCCCGTGATTGCAGCAGTGAGTGCGACCACGCCGGACAGCGTGGCGAGCAGCCGACGTCGCATGCCTCTCCCCGTCTCAGAGGTTGCCGCGACGCTCCTGCTCACGCTCGATCGCCTCGAACAACGCCTTGAAGTTGCCTTTGCCGAACCCCAGCGAACCATGTCGTTCGATGAGCTCGAAGAACACCGTTGGGCGGTCCGAGACCGGCTTGGTGAAGATCTGGAGCAGGTAGCCGTCCTCGTCCCGGTCGACCAGGATACGGCGGCGCTTCAGCTCGTCGATCGGGGCCCGTACCTCGCCGATCCGAGCGCGAAGCTCTGGGTCGTCGTAGTAGGAGTCGGGCGTCTCGAGGAACTCGACGCCGGCGGCTCGCATGGCGTCGACCGTGTAGAGGATGTCGTTGGTGTTCAGGGCGACGTGCTGCACCCCAGGACCACCGTAGAACTCGAGGTACTCGTCGATCTGGCTCTTCTTCTTGCTGATCGCAGGCTCGTTGATCGGGAACTTCACCTTGCGCGTGCCGTCGGCGACGACCTTGCTCATGAGTGCGGAGTACTCGGTGGCGATGTCGTCGCCGACGAACTCCTTCATGTTGGTGAAGCCCATGACCCGGTGGTAGAAGTCGACCCAGGTGTCCATCTGGCCGAGCTCGACGTTCCCCACGCAGTGGTCGATGGCGCTGAAGAACCGCTTGGGCGGCTCGGCAACGATCGGCTCCGCAGCGTCGAATCCCGGCAGGAACGGGCCGGTGTACCGCGAACGGTCGACAAGGGTGTGCCGGGTGTCGCCATAGGTCGCGATGCTGGCCAGACGGACCTCGCCGTCGGCGTCAGAGACGGTGTGTGGCTCGACCAGTCCGTTCGCCCCACGTTCCACGGCGTGCGCGTAGGCCTTGTCGACGTCGGGCACCCGCAGCGCCAGGTCGACGATCCCGTCGCCGTGCTCGGCCACGCGCTCGCCGACGCGAGTCCCTGCGTGGGTCTCGCCGGTCAGGACGAAGACCGCAGCCCCCGACGAGAGGACATGCTCGGCGAAGTCGCGCGAGCCGTTCTCCGGCCCTCGGTAGGCGATGCGTCGCATCCCGAACGCCGTGGAGTAGAAGTGGGCCGCTTGCTTGGCGTTTCCGACGGCGAGCTGGACGTAGTCCATGCCCTTGATCGGAAAGGCGTCGGACTGAACCACGGGGGACCCCGGGGCGGTCTGTGCCGTCTGTGCCGTCGGTGGCGTCATGGGCTCCTCCTGGGTGGTGGGCGCATCGTGACCTGGCTGGTAAGGATGCGCAACGACACCAGCCCCTGCTGGACAATCTGTACAGTGCTGTCATGGCCCACGACCGCAGCGTCGACCCGCTGGACGCCCAGATCCTGCAGCTGTTCGCCGACGACCCCCGGGTGGGAGTCCTCGAGGCCTCGCGAAGGCTCGGTGTGGCCCGAGGGACGGTCCAGGCGCGGCTCGACCGGCTCAGCGACCGCGGGGTGGTGCGTGGGTGGGGTCCCGACGTCGACCCGATCGCGCTGGGCTTCGCCGTCGCCGCCTTCGTCACGCTGGAGATCAGACAGGGGTCACACGCCCAGATCGAGACCGCGCTGTCGCAGATCCCGGAGGTGCTCGAGGTTCACACCGTCACCGGACCCGGCGACATGCTGGTCCGGCTCGTCGCCAGGACCAACACCGACCTGCAGCGGGTCATCGACGAGGTGCTCGCGGTCCGTGGAGTGCTGCGGTGCAGCACAGTCATCGCGTTGGCCAACGGTGTCGGCTACCGGACGATGCCGCTCGTGAGGTCAACCGCGAGCGCGCGGGGCCAGTAGCAGCGCCAGGTCCGCAGCCGCAGCCAGGACCATCGGGCCGACGACGGCTGGGTCCAGTGGGCCGAGCACGACCACGCCGACACTCGCCTCGACCCCAGGAACCCCCATCACCGGTGCAGCGATCCCGTGCGCACCCGACTGGAGCTCCCCAACACTCGCGACCAGTCCCGGGTTCCCTTCGCGCAGGCGCAACAGGGCGCGCCCTGCAGCCCCCTTGTCCATCGGATGGCGCGCGCCTTCGCGGTAGGCCACGTGCAGGTCGCTGCGGGCGGGCTCGACGACCGCCACCGCCAGCGACTCGGCGCCGTCGGCGACGGTCAGGTGGGCCGTGGCCCCGACGTCGTCGGCGAGCCGCCGCAGGACCGGGAGCGCCGTGCCCCGCAGCAGCGGCTGGACGGCGCGGGCCAGCGGGACGACTCCCAGCCACAGCCGGACCTTCCCCTCGGAGTCGCGACGGACCAGGGCGTGGTCCTCCAGCGTTGCGACCAAGCGGTAGACGACGGTCCGGCCGACACCGAGGGCGTTGGCCAGCTCGTTGACAGTCATGCCGTCGGGGCGTCGCCCGAGCAGCTCGAGCACCGTGAGCCCGCGATCGAGCGTCTGCGAGGTCTCACGCGCCATGTCCTCACCGTGTCAGACGAATGGCCCCTCCGCCATGACCCGACAGCGCCAGCCGACGGTCAGAGGCGACGAGCGTCGGTCACGCGGGCGAGGAACTGCTGCGTGCGGGGCTGCAGCGGATTGCTGAACAGCTGCTCGGGAGGGGCGATCTCGGCGACCTGGCCCTCGGCGAGGAACGCCACCCGGGTGGCGATCTCCCGGGCGAACCCCATCTCGTGGGTCGCCATGACCATCGTCAGCCCGGCGTCCTTCAGCTCGCGGATGACGTCGAGCACCTCGCCGACGAGCTCGGGGTCCAGGGCCGAGGTGATCTCGTCGAACAGCATGATCGACGGGTCCATCGCCAGGGCGCGCACGATGGCGGCGCGCTGCTGCTGACCTCCTGAGAGGCTGTCGGGGTAGTCAGCAGCTTTGTCGGCGAGGTCGAAGCGTTCCAGCAGGGCCATCGCCTGCTGCTCTGCGTCGGCCTTGCTGCGGCCCAGAACCTTGCGTGGTGAAAGGGTGATGTTCTGGAGCACGGACATGTGGGGGAAGAGGTTGAACGACTGGAAGACGATTCCGATGCTGCGCCGCACCTGGTTGGTGTCGTAGCCGGGCCACGACACGTCGACGCCGTCCAGCAGCACAGCGCCGGAGTCGATCGGTTCGAGCATGTCGATGCACCGCAGCATCGTCGACTTGCCGCATCCCGATGGCCCGATGAGTGCCACCACCTCGTGGTCGTCGACGTCCAGGGACATCCCGCGCAGGACCTGGTTCTCCCCGAAGGACTTGAAGACGTTGTCGACCCGCAGTCGGGAGGCGCCGGTCTCTTCACTCACAGAGTCCCCCCGACGCCCTGCTGGCGTGCCCGCTGACGGGCAGAGATCCAGTCGGTGTACCGGGCCAGCGGCACCGTGAGGGCGATGAAGAAGACAGCAGCGAAGACGAGAGAGGTGTTGTTGAAGAACAGCTGCTGGTCGATAGACGCGGCATTGAGCAGCTCGACCACACCCAGGAGCGAGACCAGTGCCGTGTCTTTCTGCAACGAGATGAAGTCGTTGAGCAGCGGGGGGACCACCCGGCGCACCGCCTGGGGCAGCACGACATACCGCAGGCTCTGCGCGTGGCTCAGCCCTAGCGCCCGGGCGGCAGCGACCTGGCTGGGGTGAACCGACTCGAGCCCCGCGCGAAACACCTCCGCAACGTAGGCGGAGTACGAGACGACCAGTGCCGCCCAGCCCCAAAAGAGCTCCGAGTTGGTGACTCCCTGCAGGTTGAGCGCTGGGATCCCGAAGCCGAACAGGATCACGAGCAGGATCGTCGGAATACCACGGATCAGGTCGGTGTAGAGGATCGCGACGATCCGCAGCGGGGCGAAGATGGGCGCCCGCAGTCCGCGGAGTACGGCGAGCAGCATCGCGATCACCAAGATGACCGGCTCTGCTGTGAGGAACAGGAGCAGGGTGATGCGGAACCCTTTGACCAGCGCTGGCCACACCCGCGCGGCATCCACCGAGCTGAAGAACGACTGCTGCACGGCGGGCCAACCCGGGGACCTGACGATCACCAGGGTGACGACCACGAAGAACACCAGTGTGCTGACCGACGCGATGGTCAGATCGCGGCGTCGGCGGCTTGCGACGGCTGCCTGACGTGCCGGATCAATGACCGGCTGGTCCGACATGGTCACCGCTTCACCACAGGTCCCGTTGGTGGAGCAGCGGTCACTGCAGGACTGGCGCCTTCGTGTAGTCCGTCATCCACTTGGTCGTGATGGCCTCGAGGGTGCCGTCGGCGGTGATCTTGGCGAGCGCCTGGTTCACACAGCCGACGATCGGGTTGTCCTTCTGCAGCACCAGCCCCCAAGTGTCGGCGGACTGCTGCTTGGGCAGCTGACCGACCACGGTTCCGTCCACGTTGAACGGCAGGGCCAGGTAGATCGCCGTCGGCAGGTCGGTGATGAACGCGTCGATCTGCCCGTTCTTCAGCGCCTGCGAGGCGTTGGAGCTGCTCGGGTAGACAGCGAGGTCCTGGGTCGGCTGGATGTCCGCCTCGACCTGCAACTGGGCCGTCGTGGCCGCCTGCACCCCGATCTTGGCGTCCTGGAGCTCGGCCAACGTCGTAGCGCTCGCGTAGGGGCTGTCCTTGAGCACGAGGACGGCATTCGCGGCCTCGTAGTACGGGTCGCTGAAGGTCACGGCCCGTTGGCGGGCGGGGGTGATGGAGATCTGGTTCAGCGCGAAGTCGTAGTTCTTGTCACCGGGAGCGAACAGCTTGCCGAACGGCGAGAAGGTCCACTCCACCTGGTCGGAGCTGAAGCCCATCGCCTCGGCCACGGCGTAGGC